>CAZMTC010000181.1:0-6924 GCA_964569105.1 uncultured Alphaproteobacteria bacterium
TTGTTGATCAGGATGTCGATGCGACCGAACCGATCCATGGCCGCCTCGCCCATGGACCGGACCGCCGCCCGGTCGGCGATGTCGAGCGCGATCGGGAGGGCGCCGCCGCCGAGGGCCTCGATATCGGCCGCAACCGCCTGCGCGTCGTCCGCGGCGATGTCGACCACCACGACCGCGGCGCCGCACTCGGCCAAGCCCAGAGCCAACGCGCGACCGATGTTGCGTCCGCCGCCGGTCACCACGGCGACCCGGCCATCGAGCCGGGGACGGTAGGCGGCAGCGGCCGCCATCGCCCCGATCTCAGAGTATGATCGGGATGCCGGCATGCTCGCCCTCGGAATCGATGAGGTCGATTCGCTTGAGCGCGATGCGAAAGCCACGATCCGCAGCCAGCAGATGGTGGCGCTGATGGCCGGCGAACAGGCGCTGCCTGTCGTTGCGGAACTCGACCACGATCAGCGACGAGCGCACATCGAGCGCCCCGGCATCGGTCGTCCCGTCGATGGCGACATTGGAAACCATGTGGCACGTGCGCGACGCCGGCGACTGCGCATGCATGCGCGGATGGCTCAGCCGGCGCACTCGCGTTTCCAGATGCAGTCGGTCGTCGTAGATCAGCGAAACCGTGTCCTGGCCCGAGACCTGGCCCTCCTCGAGCGGCAGCCAGTAGCGGCAGTCATCGGCGAACAGCGCCAGCCAGTCGTCGAACCGGCGCCGGTCGATCAGCGCGGCCTCGTCGTAGAGGAATCGCTCGACCTCGCGGATGTCGGCCTCGGACGCCGGAGCGGACTTGACGGTCTGGGACATCTCAAGCCTCCGCGGTCATGTAATGCCGCCAGGCGCGGAACTGGTTGCGGATATGGATTTCGGAGGTGCCGGTGACGCCGCGCTCCAGCCCGTGCTCGTCAGGTTCGTCCCGTCCGGCACCGCGCGAGATGTCGACCCAGTCTGTGCCCTGGCTGGCGAGCCCGATCTGCAGCCGCTCGTAGGTCTCCAGATCGTCGGTCAGCACGCACGACCCGATGCCGTTGACCACATTGGCGAAGGCCACGGCGGTCTCGAACATCTCCTCGGGCGCGCCCTTCAGCCGGAACACGTAGGTATAGACCGCCGTGCGATCGACCGCGATCGGATGGATGATGCGCAGTTGGCCGAACTGGCTCATGAACGAGAGATTCGGGTAGATGATCGAGTTGAAACGGCTGACCCCGAGTATCTGGCGCGTCCGCGCGGGCCCGTGGCGCGCCTCCAGCCGCTCGCGATAGCTGCGGTGCACCGGGCCCTCCGAGCGCGCCAGCAGCTTCTCGTCGTCGTGATAGTCGCCCATATAGCTGTGGCCATAGTCCGAGGTCCAGAGACCGAGGCGCTCCCAGACGTCGGGCGGGGCGCCGTTCTGCCGCATCTGTCGCAGCGCGATCTCGCCCGAGCCGTCGGTCGGCGCGCCGTCGGGCTGATCGGCGGCCGCCGCCACCGACGAGGCGTGCACGAAGCGCGGGTGGATGGTGTCGTTGTGGTTCTCGATGACGAACTTCCAGTTGCCTTCGTAGACGTGCTTCGCGACGCCGCCGGCGATCTCCACCTCGCCGTCGGGCGCGCGGTCGACCAGATCGTCGATCGAGGTCGCCATGTGGCCCAGGAACTCCTGCAACGGCGGCCCTGCGGACGCCAGCGAGGCGAAGATGAAGCCGCGGTAGTTGGAGACCCGCGCAACCTCCGGCAGGCCAAGCTCCTCTTTCATGCGGTCCTTGAAACCGGCCTCGTAGCCCTCGGGCACCGGCACGCCCTGCAGTGCTCCGTCCACGCCGTAGGTCCAGCCGTGGTAGGGGCAGGTGAAGCTCTTGGCGTTGCCGCGCGCAAGCGCGCACACCGTGGCGCCGCGATGGGTGCAGCGGTTGTACAGAACCCGGACCGAGCCGTCGCGCTGGCGCACCATGATGACGGGCTGCCGGCCCATGCGCGTGGTCACGAAATCGCCCGGCCTGGGGATCTGACTTTCATGGCCGACGCACAGCCAGGCACGGCCGAACACGCGGTCCAGCTCGAGCTCGAACAGGTCGGGATCGGTGTAGACCGCCCGGTGGACGCGGGCGTCCTGCACCAGGCCCTCGATCTCCTCGGTGTCGTAGCGTGCCATGGCACTCGGTCCCTCCAGCCACTTACGAACAATTCACTGAGCATTTTATTCGGTAAATCGCACGCTGGTAAAGGACACTGCGTTCACCCCCTCGCCGTCAGCATGCGCGAGGCCTGGTCGTACAGTCCGGTGAGGATGACCATCATGTCCCGTGCGTCGTCGAGCCGCTGGCGCAGCCGGCCGCCGTCGTCGGGAAAGTGGCTCAGCAGTTCACGTCGGGTCTGCACGAAGTCGCGCACGATTTCACGGCCTTTGGGCGTGATCTGGTAGGTTGTGCCGCGGCCTTCCGAGCGCGGCACCTTATCGACCAAGCCGGCGCGGACCAGCTTGCGCACGCTGTACTGGATGTTGGCCACGTCGGTGCGGTTGGTGAAGTGCTGCAGCTCGGTGACGCTTTTCGGCCGGTCCATGGTCTGGATGGTGTGCAGGATCACGCAGTCCTGCCCGGTCAGATTGGGCTCGCCGGCGATGATCGAGAGGTTCTTGCCGACGTAGCGGTAGAATGCCTCGGACAGGCAGATCAGCGCGTGCTGGAACTCCGCGAAGGCCAGTTCCTTGTCGCTCTCGCCGAGATGCCACTGCGGACGGTTGTCGGACGGATCGATCAATTGTTCCTCCCGGTTGTCGAGGTGAAAGGCCGGCATGCTAGCTTCGGCGAGGCGTGCTTGACACCCCAACAGGCTCGGCTAACATCGTAACAATTCACTCGGTAATTTGCCTATCGAATTACGAAAACAGGGCCGAGTGCAAGCTGCCGCGCGACCCGGGAGGCCACCGCGGCGCCGTCGCTAAGGGAGGCGAGAGCCATGTATATCCGTATGCTGAGTGCCTTGGCCGCCGCGGTAGCGGTCATGGCCACGACGTTGCCGGCCGCGCAGGCCGAGACCACGACACTGACCTTCAACCGCTGGCTGCCCGATCAGCATCCGATCAACGTGCGGACGGTGCTGCCCTGGTTCGAGCGGATCGAGGAAGTCACCGGGGGCCGCGTCAAGGTCGAGTACACCGCCCAGGGCCTCGTGCCACCGCCGAAGCAGATCGACGTGGTACAGGCGGGCGCAGCCGACATGGCGCTGAACGTACACGGCTTCACGCCCGGCCGGTTCAACGCCTCGCGCATCGGCGAGCTGCCGTTCCTGTCGAGGGACGCCGAGCCGCTCTCGGTCGCGCTGTGGCGCACCCATCAGGAGCTTCTGGACAAGGCCGGGGAGTACAAGGGCGTCAAGGTCCTCACCCTGTTCGCCGGCCGCCCCGGCGCGCTCTGGAGCCATTCGGACCCGGTGCGCTCGATGGGCGATTGGAAGGGTCTCAAGATCTTCTGCGGCGTGAAGAGCAACTGCGTGCTCGCCGAGCGGCTGGGTGCCACGGCGGTGCAACGGCCCGGCCCGCAGGTGCGCGAGATGCTCGAGAAGAAGATCGTCGACGCCGCGTTCATCGACCATTCGTCCTACAAGGACTTCGGTCTGCAGCCCTACATCGAGTACGCCATGGAAGCGCCCAAGGGCTTCTACGCGCCGACCTTCTACATCATCGTCAACGAGGCGAAGTGGAATGCGCTGTCCGACGCCGACCGCGAGGCGATCATGGGCATCTCGGGCGAGACACTGGCCCGCACCGCCGGCGCGAACTGGGACGACGAAGCGCGCAAGGCGATGGAGCAGATGAAGGAGAACGGCGTCGAGCGCATCGTCGCGGAAGGCGCGTATCTCGAGCAGCTCGAGCAGGCGCTCGTGCTGCCGGCCGAGGCCGAATACTACGAGACCGCGGGGGAGGCCGGCATCGACGGTGAGGCGGCGCTGGACTACCTGCGCGAGCAGATCGCGAAGGAAGCGCAGTAGCCCGCCGGACCGGGGAGGAGGCCGGCCCGACGATGCGCCGGGCTGGCCTCGCTCCGGCCTGCTGCCCATAATCGCCCGAACACCAGCGGGAACCCTGGGGAAATCCGTGCTCTCACGCGAAGGTCTCGGCCGCGCCGCGCGGAAGTTCGAGCGCGGCCTCGAGTTGCTGGCCGCGGTCATGCTGGCCGCCATGATGTTCCTCACCTTTTTCGACGTGATCGGCCGGTACGTGCTCAGCACGCCGGTGCCGGCGGCGTTCGAGCTGACCGAGCTGGCCATGGGCGTGCTGATCTTTGCCACCATCCCGCTGGTCACGCTGCGCGACCGCCACGTCACCATCGACCTCGTCGCCGGCTGGTTCGCCGGCATCGCCGAGCGCGTCCGCGGCACCGTGGTCGCGCTGTTCTCGGCCGGCGTGCTGGCAGGCTTCGCCTGGCGGCTGGTCATCAATGCGCAGAACGCCCGCGAGGCCGGATACTCGACACAGAGCCTCGACCTGCCCGAATGGTGGTTCCCGGTGATCATGGCCGGGTTCTCCGCGCTGGCGGCGCTCATCGCGCTGATCCTGGCGGGGCTGCGCGCTGCGGGCGTGACACGGAGCAGCTCGAGCGGCGGACCGGTCTGAGATGGAGATCGCCGCTCTCGGCTTTGTCGCCCTGTTCGCGCTGCTGCTATTGGGCATCCCCATCGGCTTCGCCATGGCCGCGGTCGGAGTCGTCGGCGTGGCCGCCATCATCGGCTGGGGCCCGTCGCTCGACACCGCCGCGCTGGTCGTCACCTCGACCGTGCAGACCTACGAATTCACGGTCATCCCGCTGTTCGTCCTGATGGGCAACTTCATCACCCGCGCCAACTTGGCCGAGGAGCTCTACGAGGCATCCTACGCCTATCTGGGCCATCGGCGCGGCGGACTGGCGATGGCCACGATCGTCGCCTGCACCGGCTTCTCCGCAGTGTGCGGCTCGTCCATGGCCACGGCCGCGACCATGTCCAAGGTGGCGATGCCGCCGATGAAACGTTACGGCTACCGTGACAGCCTCGCCGCAGGCTCGGTCGCTGCGGGCGGCACGCTGGGCATTCTGGTACCGCCTTCGGCGGCGCTGATCCTCTACGCCATCATGGCGTCGCAGAACATCGAGGCCATGTTCATCGCCGGAATCCTTCCCGGTCTTCTGGGTATGTTGTGCTATGTGGGCGCGGTGTTCGCCATCACTTTGCGCAACCCCGCCCTCGGCCCGGGCGGCGAGCGCAGCAGTACCGCGTTCCGCCGCCGGGCGCTGCTGCGCGTGTGGGAGGTGCTGGCGCTGTTCCTCGCCGTGCTCGGCGGCCTATACGCCGGCATCTTCTCGGCCACTGAGGCGGCCGGCATCGGCGCCGCAGGCGGTTTCCTCGTGGCGCTCAAGCGGGGCACGCTGACCCTGCGCGGCTTCCTGGACGTGCTGGTCGAGAGCGCGCGGACGACCGGGATGCTGTTCGTCATCCTGATCGGCGCGCTGATCTTCGTGAACCTGATCAACCTCGGCCGCGTGCCCAACGAGCTCGGCGCCTGGCTGCAGGGCATGGACGTGGCGCCGATGATCGTGGTGATCGCGATCATCGGCATCTATCTGGTTCTGGGCTGCGTGATGGAGAGCATCTCGATGATGCTGCTCACCGTGCCGGTATTCTTCCCCGTGATCGCGGCCATGGGGGTGGACCCGATCTGGTTCGGCATCATCGTGGTCGTTGCGATCGAGATCTCGCTGATCACGCCACCGGTCGGGCTCAACGTCTTCGTGCTCAACGCCGTGCTGCCCGATATCCGCCTGATCGAGATCTACAAGGGCGTTTTGCCCTTCGTCGTGGCCGACCTCGTCCGCCTCGCCATCCTCCTCGCCTTCCCCGCCATCGCGCTCACGCTGCCCAACATGATGGGCGGCTGAGGCTGCGCGCTTCGCGGTTGGAACTGCCGCGGACACAAGCAAAAAAGGCTTAGCCGGGCTACGGCTAAGCCTTTGCAATAAATGGTGGGCGCACTAGGACTCGAACCTAGGACCCGCTGATTAAGAGTCAGCTGCTCTACCAACTGAGCTATGCGCCCTCGGGGAGGACCGGGATATAACAACTGCACCGCTCTTTGCCAAGGCGCGCGAGGGGTTACGGGGCGGCCCATGCAGCAAAAGCTTCGATTGCCGGCCGGGGGCGGAGATGCATAATCCGGCGCGGGGGGAGACCCGGGACCGAGGACGGGGCGGCATGGACGGAGGCATCGGCACCGGCGGCCGCAGGCGGCGGACAGGCCTTGTCGCCGGCTTGGCCGCGGCGGCGCTGCTGGTGGCGGCGGCGGTCCCGGCGCAGGAGACCAAGCGGGTCCGCGCCAACAACCCCGACCACACCCCACCCGGCACTCTGTTCGAGACCTACCGCGAGGCCGTCGCCATCGGTGACCGCGAGGGCAACGTGATGGTCGCCGCGGTGGGCGGCCCCCGGACGATCGAGGCGATCGCCGAGCGCATCGAGGGCTTCGGCCCCGATGGCCACGCCGCCGAATTCATGTTCGCCTACAACGGGAATATCCACAGCCAGCTCCAGATGCGCTGGGTCGCGGAGCTGTACGAGGACGGCGCCAGCCCCGAGGTGCTGCGCGGACACTGGGTCAAGACCCGCACCGCCGAGGGCGAGGTCGAGATGCCGCTGCTCGCCGCCGCCTCGCTGCACTGGCTGACCATGCACATGGCCGCGAATGCGCGCACCCAGGCTCCAGTGCCCGAGACGCTCGAGGGCGACTACATTGCGCTCGCCGTGGGCGAATGCCCGATCGCGTCAGGCCGGATGACCTTCGCGCGCAGGGACTTCGTGACCGAGGGCCGGCGCGAGGGCAAGCTGCTGCTGGCCGGCGCGATCGGTGCGACCAAGGCCTATTTCGTCGCCAACGAGCAGTTCCATCTGACCGTCAGGACGCGCGAGAACGGC
>CAZMTC010000182.1:0-6891 GCA_964569105.1 uncultured Alphaproteobacteria bacterium
CTCCCTATCCCTCCCCCTCGAGGGGGGAGGGGATGGCGGCGGGGGCTACTTCTTCCGGTCGGCGTAGACCAGGGGGACGGCGGCTTCGGGGCCGAGGGTGCGGAAGGTGAAGCTTTCCTCGATGTAGAGCTCGACCGTGTCGCGGTCGTGGGCGAGGTAGCCGATCGAAAAGTCGCGGCCGACATGGAGCTCGAAATCGCCGCCGCGCAGGCTCATCACCATGGCGCCGTCGACGCCGGGGGCGGAGATCAGCGGCCCGTCGAGCAGGTCGCGCACATGGTCCATCACCGGGAAGCCGGCGTCGGTGGTGGTGCGGCTCAGCCCCGTGTAGCAGCGCGGGCCGAGCGCGATGGCGTAGGGCCCGCCGACGCCGGCGCCGCGCAGCGTGTGCAGCGCCTTGGCCACGGTGCCGGGATACTTGGTGTAGTCGGTGGTCAGCGTCTCGGCCCAGCCCTTGGCGGCCTGGCCGACGCCCTCGATGCCGCCGGCGGCGTAGCCGTGGAAGACGGCGCCGTCCTCGGCCAGCGCGATCCGGTGGGCGGCCTCGCGCACCGGGTCGAGGTCGGGGTCGGCGGCGCCGCGCGACACGGCCTCGAGCTCGCGGCGCGACAGGGTGAAGGGGATGCGGAACTCGACCAGCGGCTGGGGCTGGCGCAGGCGCGCCTCGACGCCCTTGGCGGGCGCCTTGTCGAGCGCCTTGTGGCGGCCGTTGTCGATGGCGCAGGCCTGCCAGCCGAGGGGACCCTTGAAGTCGACGATCTTGCGCCCGGCCAGGGTCGCCTCGAGGGTGCGGCGGGCCTCGGTCTCGATCTCCTCCCAGGCCTCGGCGGAAATGGGTGCGAGCTCGCGCAGCAGATCGTCCATGGTCATCCCTCCTCGCGCAGGCTGCCGATGCCCAGCGAACCGTCGCCGGGCGCGTCGGGCGCGTTGTCTTCGCCGCCGTCGCCCATGGCCGCTTCCTCGGCCGCCAGGATCGCGCCGTCGGCGAACAGGTAGGTGCGCAGCTGCTCGTCCCAGGCGGGATCGTGCCGGCGCAGCCATTCGAGCGTCATGGCGGCGTGCTCCTTCTCCTCGTCGCGGTTGTGCTCGAGGATCGCCTTGAGCTCGGGGTCGGCGGTGGCGTCGGCGCGCTGGTCGTACCAGTCGACCGCTTCCAACTCCTCCATGATCGAGACGATCGCGCGATGCCGCTCCATCGTCTCGGGGCTCATGTCCGCTCTGTCCTCGTGGAACTGGGCGCTGGATCCGGCCATCGCTCGCTCACTCCTTTTGTGGCGCACCATCGGGTCACGGCGGCGGGTGACGCCCCTGTCAACTTGGGGCACGCGCCGATGCGTCGCAAGCCTCGGACTTTTTGGCACAGGGCGCTCCGCCGGGAAAGGGGATCGTCCCCCGACGAGCGGAACGGGCCGGTGCGGCACGCGGGGCGCGGATGCGTCCGGCGTTCGCCGGCGGTCCCCGGCATCACCGCTCGACCCAGGCGATGCGCAGGACGTTGGTGGCGCCGGGGGTGCCGAAGGGCATGCCCGCGGTGATGACGATGCGGTCGCCGGCCTTGGCGAAGCCCTGGCTCAGCGCGATGCGCGAGGCGTCGCCGACCATCTCCTCGACCGAGGAGGCGTCGGCGGTGTGGACGCAGTGGACGCCCCAGACCAGCGCCAGGCGGCGCGCGGTCTCGAGCCGGGCGGTCAGGCACAGGATCGGCACGTCGGGCCGCTCGCGCGCCGCGCGCAGCGTGGTCGAGCCCGAGGTGGTGTAGGTCACCACCGCCGTGGCGGAGATGGTGTGCGCCACCTGGCGCGCCGCCGCGGTGATGGCGTCGGCGGGGGTCGCCTCGGGCGCGGGATGCGCGGCGTCCATGATCGGGCGGTAGGTGGTGTCGTGCTCCACCCGCTCGACGATGCGGTTCATCATCGCGACCGCCTCGACCGGGTGGTCGCCCATCGCGGTTTCGGCCGAGAGCATGATCGCGTCGGCGCCCTCGTAGACCGCGTTGGCGACGTCCGAGGCCTCGGCGCGGGTGGGGACGGGCGCGTGGACCATCGATTCGAGCATCTGGGTCGCCACCACGACCGGCTTGCCGGCCTGGCGGCAGACGCGCACGACGCGCTTCTGCAGCGCCGGCACGTCCTCGGGCGGCATCTCGACGCCCAGGTCGCCGCGCGCGACCATCACGGCGTCGGCGAGCTCGACGATGCCATCGAGCCGCTCGAGCGCCTGCGGCTTCTCGAGCTTGGCGAGCACCGCGGCGCGGCCGGCCACGAGCTTGCGCGCCTCGGCCACGTCGTCGGGCCGCTGGACGAAGGACAGCGCCACCCAGTCGACGCCGAGCCGGAGGCCGAAATCGAGGTCGCGGCGGTCCTTCTCGGTCAGCGCCGACAGCTCCAGCTCGGCATCGGGCAGGTTGACGCCCTTGTTGGCGGTGAGCGTGCCGCCGTCGACGACGCGGGTCTCGACCCAGTCCTTGCCGGTCTTTTCCACCCGCAGGCGCAGCCGCCCGTCGTCGAGCAGCAGGTCGTGGCTGGGCTGGAGGGAGGCGAAGACCACCGGGTGGAGCAGCGGCGCGCGGTTCTCGTCGCCCGGCGTCGCGTCGAGGTCGAGGCGGAACGCGGCGCCCGCGACCAGCTCCGCGCCGCCGTCGCGCATCTCGCCGATGCGGATCTTGGGGCCCTGCAGGTCGATCAGGATGCCGATCGGGCGGCCGGTCTCGGCCTCGATGGCGCGGATGCGCTCGACCGCCTTGCGGTGGTCGTCGTGGCTGCCGTGGGAGAAGTTGAGGCGGAAGACGTCGGCGCCCGCATCGAACAGCGCGCGCAAGGTGCGGGCGTCCGAGGACGCCGGCCCCAAGGTGGCGATGATCTTCGCGTTGCGCCAGCGTCGCATGACCCCGGCAATCTACTGCGCGTCGCGCCGCGCCGGAAGGGGGTGGGGCGTCATTCGACCAGGATCGCGCGGAAATCGTCGACGTTGGTGCGCGTGGGGCCGGTGACGACGAGGTCGCCGAGCGCGGCGAAGAAACCATAGCTGTCGTGGCCGGCGAGGGCGGCGGCCGGGTCGAGGCCGGCGGCGCGGGCGCGCGCGAGCGTGTCGGGCAGGACCAGCGCGCCGGCATTGTCCTCGGAGCCGTCGATGCCGTCGGTGTCGGCCGCGAGCAGCGAAATGCCCGGCGCGCCGTCGAGCGCGAGGGCGGCGGCGAGCGCGTATTCGGCGTTGGGGCCGCCGCGGCCGGGGCGCGCGCCCAGCGTCACCGTGGTCTCGCCGCCCGAGAGCAGCACCGACGGGCGCGGGCCGGGGCCGGCGGCGTGGGCGAGCGCGCGGCGGGCATGGGCGGCGCCGACCTCGGCGGCCTCGCCCTCGACGGCGTCGCCCAGCGCGATCGGGGTCACGCCGGCGTCGCGCGCGGCGCGCGCGGCGGCGGGGGCGGCGATCACGCGGGTCTCGCTCCGCTCGAAGGCGGGGTCGCCGGGCTTGGGCGTCTCGTCGGCCGCTTCGTCGAGGTGAACGCGGATGGCGGGCGGCGGGTCGATGCCGTACTCGGCCAGCACGGCGCGGGCGTCGGCGAAGGTGGTGGGGTCGGGCACGGTCGGGCCCGAGGCGATCACCGCCGGGTCGTCGCCGGGCACGTCGGAGATCAGCAGCGACAGCACGCGCGCCGGCGCCGCCGCGGCGGCGAGGCGCCCGCCCTTGATCGCCGAGAGGTGCTTGCGGACCGTATTGATCTCGCCGATGGCGGCGCCCGAGGCGAGCAGGGCTTCGTTCACGGCGCGCTTGTCGTCGAGCGTGAGGCCCGGCGCGGGCAGGGTGAGCAGCGCCGAGCCGCCGCCCGAGATCAGGCACAGGACCAGGTCGTCGGGGCCGGCGGATCGGGCGAGGGCGAGGATGCGCGCGGCGGCCTCGGCGCCGGCTTGGTCGGGCACGGGATGCGCGGCCTCGACGACCGCGATCCGCGCGCAGGGCACGGCGTGGCCGTAGCGGGTGACGACCAGCCCCTCGAGAGGCCCGTCCCAGTTGTCCTCGACCGCGCGCGCCATCGCCGCCGAGGCCTTGCCGGCGCCGAGCACGATCAGCCGGCCCGCGGGCACGGCCGGCAGGTGCGGCGGCACCACGCGCGCCGGATCGGCGGCGTCCACGGCGGCGTCGAACAGGCGGCGGAGCAGGGCGCGGGGGTCGGGCATGGCGGGAGGGTGAGGGGAGCGGCTCGTCCGGACCGGTTTCGCCCCTCACCCCGGCCCTCTCCCCATGGGAGAGGGGGAGCGGCGCCGGGCCGCGGTCCTAGCCCTCGGCCGCGTAGCCTTCGAGCCAGGCGATGCGGGTGTCGAGCTGGGCGATCTCGTGGTCGAGCCAGGCGGCGAGGGGGGTGCCGGCGGCGTGGTCATCGCGGAGGTCCTCGAGCCGGGCGCGCTCGGCGGCGCAGTAGTCGGCGAGGCCGGCGAGCTGGTCGGCGCGGGCGGCGGCGTCGAGCCGGTCGAGGAAGCGGAACTTGAGCGCGATGACCAGCTTGCCGGTCTCGTCGGCCGGCGCGCGCACCGGGGCGGTGAGCAGGCGGGTGAGCTCGGCGCGGCCGGCCTCGGTCAGGCGGAGCGGCGCCTCCGAGTCGTGGCCGGCGTCCTCGCCCTCGACCAGCCCCTCGTGGCGCAGGAGCTCGATGGGCGGGCCGAGCAGGTCGAGCGACGGGCCGGCGACCCGGTTGGTGAAGTGGCGCACCGCGCCGGCGAGCGCCGGGTAGCTCATCGGGCGCTCGGCCAGCAGGCCCAGCGCGCACAGGCGGATCGCCTCGGTCGGGATCAGGGTCTTGTCGCGGTACATCAGGCGGCCTCCCGCAGCGCGAGACCCAGATCCTTCCATACCGCGACCATCGCGTCCACCAGCGCGCGCATCTGCGCGTCGGTGTGCAGCGGGCCCGGCGTGAAGCGCAGCCGCTCGGTGCCGCGCGGCACGGTGGGGAAGTTGATCGGCTGGACGTACATGCCGTGGCCGTCGAGCAGCCGGTCGGACGCCGCCTTGCACAAGACCGGGTCGCCGACCAGCACGGGGACGATGTGGCTTTCCGACGGCATCACGGGCAGCCCGGCGCGGCGCATCATGGCCTCGAGCGTGGCGGCACGCTCCTGGTGCCGCTCGCGCTCGGCGCCGCTGGCCTTGAGATGGCGGACCGAGGCCAGCGCGCCCGCGGCCACGGCCGGCGGCAGCGCGGTGGTGAAGATGAAGGCCGAGCCGTAGGAGCGCACCGTGTCGACGAGATCGGCCGAGGCGGCGATGTAGCCGCCCATCAGGCCGAACGCCTTGGCGAGCGTGCCCTGGATCACGGTGAGCCGGTCCATCAGCCCTTCGCGCTCGGCCACGCCGCCGCCGCGCGGGCCGTACATGCCCACCGCGTGGACCTCGTCGAGATAGGTCATGGCGCCGTGACGCTCGGCCACGTCCAACAGCTCGGCGATCGGCGCGATGTCGCCGTCCATCGAGTAGACGGACTCGAAGGCGACGATCTTGGGCCGGTCGGGCTCGATGGCGGTGAGCAGTTCGTCGAGATGCCCGGGGTCGTTGTGGCGGAAGATGTGCTTCTCCGACCGGCCCGACTTGATGCCGTGGATCATCGAGGCGTGGTTGAGCTCGTCGGAGAGCACGATGCAGCCCGGCAGCGTGGTCGCCAGCACCGAGAGCGTGGTCTCGTTGGCGTTGTAGCCCGAGGTGAACAGGAGCGCCGCCGCCTTGCCGTGGAGGTCGGCCAGCTCGCGCTCGAGCAGCACGTGGTAGTGGTTGGTGCCCGAAATGTTGCGCGTGCCGCCCGCGCCCGCGCCGCAGCGGTCGACGGCCTCGTGCATGGCCGCGAGCACCGCGGGGTGCTGGCCCATGCCCAGATAGTCGTTGGAGCACCACACGGTGACCTCGGACCCGCCGTCACCGTCCGGGGCATGGCGCAGCGCGCGCGGGAAGTCGCCCGCCTGCCGCTCCAGATCGGCGAACACGCGATAGCGCCCCTCGGCCTTCAGCGCCGCGATGCGCTCGGCGAAGATCCTGTCGTAATCCATGGCCGTCCGATGCCGTATGCGGTGGTTCGGTTCCCGGACATTATGACACGACAAAATATGTCCAAAGGGTCAATTTGTCGCGAGGGGGGCGAGACCACAGGACACCGGAACGGTCTCGACTCGACCCCGCCCGTATCGACAGGATTGCGGCGGGCCGACAGCAGAGGAGGGGCAAGCCATGGATCGCACGGCGTTGAAGGCGCTGCAGGCGCCGATCAAGGAGCGCTACAAGGACGACCCTGCTCGTGCCCTGGTCACGGCGAAGGCCGCGGCTCGGCTCGGTGAGGACATCACCTGCACGGTCCCGGGATGGACCGGGGACACCGTGGCCGGCCTGCACCCGGCGGCCGGCGGCGACGGCAGCAAGGCGTGCTCGGCCGACATGCTGCTCGAGGCCTTGGTGGCCTGTGCCGGCGTGACCCTGAACAGCGTCGCCACGGCGATGGGTGTCACGCTGCGCGGCGCGGTGGTGCGGGCAGAGGGAACCTGGGACGCGCGCGGCACGCTCGGCATGTCGAAGGAGACGCCGGTCGGCCTGACCGACATCGCGCTGAGCTTCGAGCTCGACACCGACGCCGACGAGGCGACCCGCCGCCGGCTCCTCGAGCTGACCGAACGCTATTGCGTCATCTACCAGACCCTCAGGAACCAGCCTGTGATGGAGATGCGCGAAGCCGGGTGATCCGACGGCGCCGGGGCCGCGCGCCGACGGGCGGTCCGTACATTGCCCGCCGCACGCAGGTTCGCGCGTGCCTCTGTGTAGGCCGCATCGAGCAGGCGACGGTAGTGGGTCAGTTTCAATTTTTGGAAACCGAGTCCCAAAGCCCCAACGCCGCGAGCCAAATTACCGGCGATATAATCC
>CAZMTC010000183.1:0-6848 GCA_964569105.1 uncultured Alphaproteobacteria bacterium
GCACCCAGTCCTTCGGCAAGGGCTCGGTGCAGACCGTGATCCCGCTGGGCAACCAGGGCGCGATGCGGCTCACGACCGCGCGCTACTACACGCCCGCCGGCACCTCGATCCAGGCCAAGGGCGTCGAGCCCGACATCTACGTGCCGCGCGCCAAGGTGGAAGCGCTGGAGCCCCCGCGCCCGCCGCGGCGCGAGGCCGACCTGCGCGGCGCGCTGGGCAACGGCCAGGACGACGAGGGTGACGGCGGCGAGGCACCCGAGGCGGCACCGTCGGAGGAGGCGCCCGAGGCGGCACCGTCGGAGGAGGCGCCCGACGCCGAGGGGGCCGCGGGCGCGGCGCCCGAGGTCGAAGAGGACTACCAGCTGTCCCGGGCCCTGGACCTGGTGCGCGGGATCGCGCTTTACGGCGTCCGGCCGGGGAACTGAGCGGGCCCCGCGGGCCGGCGCGAAGCGAGCCATGCGCGGCGTCCTCATCGCCTTCGTCCTGGTCGGCCTGCTGGTCGGGGGCCTGATCGCGTGGCTCGAGCTGGACGGCGACGGCGCCCCGTCGGCGAGCCTGCCCGGCGCGCCGGGCGCCGATGAGGCTACGATTCCCGACGGCGAGGACGAGGAGCCGACAGCGGTCGGGGTCGAGGGCGGCAACGGCGATGACGCGCATCCGCTGCTCGCCGAGTTGCCCGAGCCCGCGATCGGCCCGCTGCCCGCCGAGCCGAAGCCGGCTTTGCTCGAATCGGGCGTCGACGGTCGCATCGCGCGTATCGGTCCCGACGGCACCTTGCCGTGGCGCGCCTACGCCAAGCCATTCGCCAATCCGGCCGGGAAGCCGGTCGTCGCGGTCCTGGTCACCAATCTCGGGCTCAAGCGCGACGTTACGGCGCTGGCGGTGGACGGGTTGCCGGGCGCCGTCAGCCTGGCGTTCTCGCCTTACGCCCTCGACCTCGAGAGCTGGGCCGCTCGGGCGCGTGCGGCCGGCCACGAGACGCTGGTGGCGATCCCGCAGGAGCCGGCCGCGTTTCCCGCCAACGACCCGGGCGACAAGGCGCTGCTCACCGGCATGCCCGCCGCCGAGTTGAGCCTGCGGCTGCGGTGGTCGCTGAGCCGGTTCGCGGGCTATGTGGGGGCAGCGGGTTTCATGGGCGAGCGATTCGTCGCCTCGACCGCGTCCGTGCGCCCGATGATGGAGGAGCTGCGCGTACGCGGGTTGCTGTACGCCGACACGACGACCGTCCCGGACAGCAGGGTGACCGACGTGGCGCGCGAGCTGGACGTGCCCGCGGCCGAGGTGGCGGTCAAGATCGACACCACCCCGGCACCGGGCGCGATCGACGCCAAGCTGGCCGAAGCGGTGGCGATCGCCAAGCGCGAGGGCCGCGCGGTGGCGCTGGCCGAGCCCTATCCGGTATCGATCGAACGCATCGCGCTGTGGGCCGCAACCCTGGACGACGTGGTGCTGGCGCCGGTGAGCGCCGCCGCCCGTCCGGACCCCACGGAATGACGGCGCGCGGCGACCGGCGGCGGGCGGGCCCCACGCCGGGCTACCGGCCCTGCGTGGCGGTCCTGCTGGTCAACGACGCGGGGCGGGTGTTCGTCGGCCGCCGCAAGGGGACCGGCGAGGACGGCTGGCAGGTGCCGCAGGGCGGCATCGACCATGGCGAGGCGCCGCTCGAGGCGGCGCTGCGCGAGCTGCGCGAGGAGGCCGGCACCGACAAGGCGGAGCTCTTGGCCGAGTGCCCGGACTGGCTCGACTACGACCTGCCGCGCTGGGCCGGGCGCAAGGGCTGGCGCGGGCGCTACAAGGGGCAGAGCCAGAAATGGTTCGCCCTGCGCTTCACCGGCACCGACGACGACATCGACCTGGACCACCACGACCATCCCGAGTTCGACGACTGGCGCTGGGCCGAGCTCGACGAGCTGCCCGGGCTGATCGTCGCGTTCAAGCGCCCGGTCTACGAGCGCGCGGTCGATGCGCTGCGGCCGGCGGTGGAGAGGGTCGCGGGGACCTGACGCGGCACCGTCCGGTTCACGTCGTGGGATCGAGCCACCCGGCTACGGTATCGCGGGCTCGGTCGGCCGGGGTGCCGGGATGGTGGTACGCGAACACCGTGGCCGCCGCCTCGAAGGCCGCCGGATCCGGGTAGTCGCGGTTCTTCAGCTCGCGATAGGTACGCATCACGGCCTCGGCGCAGCCGCAGCCCACGATCAACTCGCACATGACGTCGTGCTCTCCCCTGGCTATGGCGGTTGTCCTGCACCGTGCTGTGTGCCAGCCGGGGCGCCGGCGCGCATTGCGCTGGATCAAAGGGGATGCGGGCGGGTGCGACGGATGGGGCGGTGCGTTCCTCGCGACGGTCCCTTCGGGGCCTCCTCGGAATGAGGCAGGTCGTGCCGGTTCGCGACGCTTCCCGCTGCGATGGCCTGCCCCACGCCCTCTTTCCGAACAGGGCCGAAGGGCCCGTCGCGAGAGACGCCCGAGGCCCCTACTCCTTGGGCGTCAGGCGCAGGATGCGGTCGTCGGCGTCGCGCGGGGAGCCGCGGCCGTCGCGGTTGGAGGTGGTGACGTAGAGGGCGCCGTCGGGACCCACGACCGCGTCGCGCAGGCGGCCGAAACGGGGGCCGCCCGCCTGCTCGGTGAACCAGCGCTCGATGCCCGTGACGCGCCAGCGGTCGTCGCGCCGCTCGACCTCGAGGCGCAGCAGCGCCTCGGAGCCGAGCGTCGCGACGTAGAGCGCGCCGCGCCAGAAGGCGATGCCGGCGGGCGGCGTGGTGCGCTCGGTCCAGGCGGCGACGGGGTCGACGTAGCCGGGCTCGCCCGGCGCGCCCACCGCCTCGGGCCAGCCGTAGTTGGCGCCCTTGCGGATGACGTTGACCTCGTCATGCGCGCCGAGGCCGAACTCGCCCGAAGGGCCGTGCTCGGAGGCGAACAGCTCACCCGTGTCGGGGTGCCAGGCGAGGCCCTGGGGGTTGCGGTGGCCGTAGGACCAGACGGGCGAGCCGTCGAACGGGTTGTCCGCCGGGATCGAGCCGTCGGGCGCGACGCGCAGGATCTTGCCGCCGAGCGAGGACAGGTCCTGGGCCAGCTCGGCCTGGAAGGTCTCGCCGGTGGCGACGTAGAGCATGCCGTCGGGGCCGAAGCCGAGGCGGCCGCCGTCATGATTGCGGCCGCCGGGGATGGCGTCGACGATCACCTTGTCGAGCACCGCGCGGTCGCCCCGATGCTCGAGCCGCACGACGCGGTTGCCGAGCCCGCCCTCGCGGTCGTAGGTGTACATGGCGTAGAGCCAGGGCGGATCGGGAAAGCCGGGATGCAGGGCGAGTCCCATCAGCCCGGCCTCGCCGCCGGCCACGAGGCCGACGAAGAAGTCGACGATGCCGCCCTCCGACGTGCCGATGTCGTCGAAGGAGGCGTAGGGCTCGGCGCGCAGGGTGCCGTCGGCCTCGATCAGCCGGATGCGGCCGGGCCGCTCGGACACCAGCGCGCGGCCGTCGGGCAGGAAGACCAGCGACCAGGGGGTGTCGAGACCCTCGACCCAGCTGTCGACCGCGACCGGCGGGTCGGCGACGAAGCGGTCGTCGACCGGCTGGGGCCTGGGGCCCTCGATGGGATCGGCGGCGGCCGGCGCCGCAAGCAGCGCCGCGAGAATCAACATCGCAAATGCATTGGGGCAGCGAGACATTTATGGTCAGCGACTAAAATGACCGAGTGGTGGGATTCATACGAACGAGTCCTGGTCGAACGCGAAAAAACCGGGGTTTACAGTCGCGACTTTAGGTTCCATCTGCTTAATTCTTTTCATTAGTCGCCGTTCACTGGCACCGGCTTTCCATCTTGTATGCGAACGTCCTTCCGCCGATACACCGCATTGCCTTTTAGGCGAGCTGCTGGTTTACGAACTCCAAATGTATGCGTTCGTCCTCCACCTCCGGCACTGGCCGTGCTTCCCTCGTACTTCCAATCATCCCGGTTGAGAAACACTATGTCGACACGCCAAACGATAACCGGCCGCTCAGGATCGAGAGAACAGGTCGGATCTACGAGATAGCGCCATACAATATACCAACCGGGATGATCGTAATGTGACTGAATCGCCCAAGGCCGTTTGCTGGCTTTGCTTTCAAGGCTTTCGTTGGGCGCCGGGCGATCGCCCGAGCCTCTACGCCGCAAATCAGGGAAACGCTGCTGTGCGGTATAGGCATGTCGATGTTTCTCATAGCTACTCAAACTGTCCAACGCACGCACACCGAACATACCCACCAAAGCGCTGAACACATTTGCCTGTTCCGCATATATGTCGGCAAAGTCGGCCAACTCACGCTCGATATAGTCGATGGCCTTCCGCAGTGACGCTATGTCAAGCCCTGGTGGGAGCGCCACTTGGGGATTGAAGTCGTCAGCTTGAACCATTTTGCCCAATAGTGTCGTTGCCTAGTGCCGCTAACTTGGGAATAGCGTTCATCGCCATGTCAAAATAATCCTTGTTGATTTCTATACCGATGCTGTTGTAGCCGACGGCACAAGCGGCAGCGACAGTCGACCCCGAACCCATGAATGGATCAAGCACAACACCTTTTCCCATGGGCAATGCGGCTCTCACAACCTGGCGCAAGAAATGCTGTGGCTTGATGGAAGGGTGCGGCGCTATCTCGCGCTCCCTGCCCCGCGCTGGCGAGGAAGGGATCAAATCTCTGAATGGTTCGGAATCGGATATTCTGCGGAGCCCGCCCGTTCCCCATTTGCGCAAATTGTCTTGGACCCTCCCTTCCAAAGGCTTTCTGAACAGGCCCCAGGGTTCCCAGCAGGACTTGGGCATGACGCTCACGTCTCGGAACTCATCGTGGGCATTCTTCGGTCGATCGCCACCCCGCAAAGTGTGAACAACACGAATGATTTCACCCCGCTTTTCGAAGCCGTTGGCAATAAACGGCTCGTAAACTAGAAACGATACCAGGGGATTCGTCGCTACGAAAACATGGCCACCCGGAACTATGACACGGTATAGGAGACGGGAGAACTCCATGAAAAAGGCACGCAATTCGCCCTTGTGCCGATCCGTGAGCGTCGTAAATCGTGGCAGCGGGCGTCGGACGACGCCGTCGTAGGAGGGAGGAATGCGCCAAACGCCACCTCTCCCCAGCTTCATCTTTTCGAGTTCGGTGCCGGAATACTCGACTAGGCCATAGGGGGGGTCTGTGACCACTGCGTGAACGGAGCAAGGCTCCGCTGAGCTCAGCCAAGCAAACATGTCGCCATGATAGAGTTTGAAATTGCCCGATGCCTTCGATGTCTCAAGACCGAGTTCGCGGACCGTACTTGTTCCATCGGGCGGCATGATTGTGGCTCTCTGTCGTTCTCTGATTGTTCTACACGATACAAAAAATCCGGCAGCCGTCAACGCAGATCGGACGACTGAGATGCACGAGAGGTATCGGGATTCGTCCTCGTTGTGCCTGTCCGAGGAGGATGGCCATCCTCAGGCGCCCTGCGCCTCGAGGCGGTTGGCGCGGTAGCGTATGAACCGGTGGCCGCCGCGGCCGATCCACTCGCTCAACCGGCGATAGGGCCGGATGCCCACCGCGCGGAAGAACAGGACCACGCCCTTCTCCACCTGGCTGGCCCCGTAGACCGCATAGGCGCGGCGCATATAGGCACGCATGTAGGTCTCGCGGTCGTAGGGCCCGTCGTCGGCATGGTTGGCGGCGTAGTAGGCGAAGGCGAGCTCGTCGTCCTCGGTCTCGCGCGCCCGGGATATGGCGATGCGCAGCCGCTCCCAGAAGCCGACGTTCTCGAACTCCTGCCAGCGCTCCATGTGGCGGCGGAACAGGCCGTAGTGGCGGATCTCGTCCTGGTGGATGCGCTCGCAGATGTCCGCGAGCACGGGCTCGTCCACGGCGGCGGCGAGGGCCGAGTAGTAGGACGAGGTGCCGATCTCGACCATGCAGCGCGACACCAGCTCGCCCACGCGCGAGCCGCGCACCGAGGCGTCGATGCCCTCGGGCAGCTTGATCTCGGCGGTGAAGCGCGCGAAGGCGGCGTCGAAATCGAAGGACGGGTCGGCCATCTGCGCCCATTTGGCGAGCGCGCGGCCGTGCTGAACCTCCTCCTCCGCCCAGCCCCAGGCCGCGTCGCGGAACTCGGGGTCGTCGTGGAAGACCTCCTGGAGATAGCGGGCGTAGTCGTAGCCGTTGTGCTCGACCAGACTGGCGGCTTTGATGATCTTCAGAATCTCCGGATCGACCTTGGACGGGTCGAACTGCTCCCAGGCGATGTCGTCCAGAGTCCAATGCGCCATGACCCGACCCCCTCAGATCACGAATTACGGACCTCCTGTCCTCGGAAGGCCATCATACCGCGAGCGCGTCTCGCCCTCAAAGCGCCGTCCGCCAGCGTCCCTTTACGCCGCGCGGGCCGCGTCGAGCTTCGCCTCGAGCACCGCCAGACGCGCCTCCGCCGCCGCGCGGGCGGCATCGTCCTTGGCGTCCGCGATATCCTCGCGGGTATCCTTGATCTGTGAGTTGATGGCGTCCGGGTCAAGCTCGCCAACGGGCATGGCCTCCTCGGCGAGCACCGTGCAGCGCTCGTGCGTGACCTCGGCGAAGCCGCCGGCGACGAACACACGCTCGGTCACTTCGCCGCCCCGATAGACGTCGATGACGCCGGGCCGGACGGTCGAGATGACCAGCGAATGGCCGGGCAGGACACCGAAATCGCCCTCGGCGCCCGGAACGACCACCATGTCCACCGGCTCGTCCACCAGCAGCTTTGCCGGCGAGACCAGCTCGAAGCGGACCTTGTTCGCGTCGCCCTCGGCCATCGTCGTTCCCTACCCCGCTCGATTTTTACCCGATGGCTCA
>CAZMTC010000184.1:0-6717 GCA_964569105.1 uncultured Alphaproteobacteria bacterium
ACCATCCCAAGACGCGGCACCTGGTGGCCGGCGTGGTGGCCGGCATCGGCGGCTACGGCAATTGCATCGGCGTGCCCACGGTGGGCGGCGAGACCAATTTCCACCCCGCCTACAATGGCAACATCCTGGTCAACGCCATGACCGTCGGCATCGCCGACCGCGACCGCATTTTCTATTCGAAAGCCGCCGGGGTCGGGAATCCCGTGGTCTATGTCGGCTCCAAGACGGGGCGCGACGGGATCCACGGCGCCACCATGGCCTCGGCCGAGTTCGGCGAGGGGGCGGAGGAGAAGCGCCCCACCGTGCAGGTCGGCGATCCGTTCACCGAAAAGCTGCTGCTCGAGGCGTGTCTCGAGCTCATGGCAACCGACGCCATCGTCGCGATCCAGGACATGGGCGCCGCCGGCCTGACCAGTTCGTCGGTCGAGATGTCGTCCAAGGGCGCGGTGGGCATCGAGCTGGACCTCGACAGGGTCCCCGTGCGCGAGACCGGCATGACGCCTTACGAGATCATGCTCTCCGAGAGTCAGGAGCGCATGCTCATGGTGCTCGAGCCCGGGCGCGAGAGCCAGGCGCGGGCGATATTCGACAAGTGGGAGCTCGACTTCGCGGTCATCGGCGCGGTGACCGACACGCGCCGGCTGGTGCTCCAATGGCGCGGCGACACCGTGGCCGACATCCCGGTCGACCCGCTGGTCGAGCAGGCGCCGCTCTACGAGCGGCCGTGGGAGCCTTCCCCCGCGCGGGCCGCCCTGCCGGTCGACGAGGTGGAGGCCCGCCCGCTCGACCAGGCGCTTTTCACCCTCCTGGGTGCGCCCGACATCGCCTCCAAGCGCTGGATCTGGGAGCAGTACGACTACCTGGTGCGCGGCGATACGGTGGCGCGGCCGGGCGGCGACGCCGCCGTGGTGCGCGTCGGCGAGGACGGCCGCGCGCTCGCCATCACCACCGACTGCACGCCGCGCTACTGCCTCGCCGACCCCGAGGCGGGCGGCCGCCAGGCGGTGGCCGAGGCTTGGCGCAACCTGGTCGCGGTCGGCGCCCGGCCGCTCGCCGTCACCGACAACATGAACTTCGGCAACCCCGAGAAGCCGGAGATCATGGGCCAATTCGTCGGCTGCGTGCGCGGCATGGCCGAGGCCTGCCGCGCGCTCAACTTTCCCGTCGTCTCGGGCAACGTCTCGCTCTACAACGAGACCCACGGACGCGCGATCCTACCCACCCCCGCGATCGGCGGCGTCGGCGTGATCGAAGATCTGGCGCGCACGGTGGGCATCGGCCTCACGGCGCCGGAACACGACGTGGTCTTGCTGGGCGCGACCGAGGGCTGGCTCGGCTCGTCGGCCTATTTGCGCGACGTGCTCGGCCGCGAGGACGGCCCGCCGCCGCCAATCGATCTCGACGCCGAGCGCAAGGCCGGCGAACTGGTGCTCGCGCTGATCGGCGTCGGTGCGATCGGCGCCTGCCACGACCTGTCCGATGGCGGCCTGCTGGTCGCGCTGGCGGAGATGGCGCTGGCGGGCGACGTGGGTGCCGCGCTGGACGGCGCGGCGTCGCGCGGCCTGCCGCCGCACGCCTGGGCCTTCGGCGAGGACCAGGGCCGGTTTCTGGTCGAGACGACCGACGCGGCGGCCGTGCTCGTGGCGGCCGAAAAGGCTGGCGTTCCCGCGGCCAGCGTTGCCCGGACGACCGACGACGGCGCGTTGACACTCCCCGGGGCCAATCCTATATCGCTCCAGCGTTTGCGCGAGACCCATGAATCCTGGATGCCTTCCTTTATGGTGGCATGAGAGTCGAGGTGGCGCGGTCATGCCGATGCCGGCGAGAGAGATCGAACGTTTGATCAAGGAGGTGTTGCCCGACGCGGAGGTCCGGATCGAGGACCTGCGCGGCGACGGCGACCACTACGCCGCCTACGTCACCTCGTCCCAGTTCAAGGGCAAGTCGCGCGTGCAGCAGCACCAGATGGTCTACAAGGCGCTGCAGGGCCGCATGGGCGGCGAGCTGCATGCGCTGGCGCTTCAGACCCAGATCCCCGAAGACGCCTGAGACACCGGCGAAGGATAGAGCCATGAGCCAGAATCCCGCATTCGACGCGATCCAGAAGGAAATCGACGAGAACGACGTCGTCCTGTTCATGAAGGGCACGCCGGTCTTCCCGCAGTGCGGCTTCTCCGCCGCGGTGGTCCGGGTGCTCTCGCACCTGCAGGTGCCGTTCAAGAGCGTCGACGTCCTCCAGGACCCGGAGCTGCGCCAAGGGGTCAAGGAGTTCTCGAGCTGGCCGACGATCCCGCAGCTCTACGTCAAGGGCCAGTTCGTCGGCGGCTGCGACATCGTGCGCGAGATGTTCGAGAACGGCGAGCTGCAGTCGGTGTTCTCGGAGAACGGCGTAGCCGCCAACGCCTGACCGGACACGAGGCGCCATGCGGCTGCTGAGCCCGCTTGCCCTGGGAGTATTGGCAGCCGCGACCTGGCTCGGTACAGCAGGCGCGCAGGATCTCACCGACGAGAAGATCCTGTCCGACTTCGACGTCGTCGCCTTCCGCAACGAATTCGTCGAGGTCACCAATCCCCGTGTGATCAAATGGGCCTCGCCGCTGCGCGTCCATGTCGACCAGGACGTGCGGCTGGACGAGGCGCCGCGCCGATTCCTCGACGACCATATGGACCGGCTCGCGCGGCTCACCGGGCTCGACATCGCCTATGTCGACGACCCCGAGGCGTCCAATTACATCATCGTGTTCACGCGCCGCGCCAAGTACGAGGACTTCGTGCGGCGCCACACCGCCGAGCTCGAGAGCGCCAAGCAGGCGCAGCTGATCCATCGCACCCGCCGATCGAACTGCCTGGGGCTCTATTCGGTCGGCTCGGACAGCCACGCGATCATGCGCGCGGTAGTCATCATCCCGGTCGACCACGCCAACGAGCGCGCGCTGCTCACCCGCTGCATCGTCGAGGAGACGACCCAGACCATGGGCCTGCCCAACGACGACGACAATGTGAACCCCTCGATTTTCAACGACCGCTCGGTCCTCAAGGACCTCAGCCGGCACGACGAGCTGCTGCTGCGGCTGCTCTACGACCCGCGCCTGACGCCGGGCATGCCCCGCGACGAGGCGCTCCAGATCGCCGGCCGCATCCTGCCCGAGCTGCGGCGGTAGGGAAGGCCGCCCGCCCGATCAGCGCGAGTAGAACTCGATCACTAGATTCGGCTCCATCGGCACCGGATAGGGCACGTCGGCCAGCTTGGGACCGGCGACGAAGGTGCCGGTCATCTTGTTGTGGTCGACCTGCATGTATTCCGGTACCTCGCTCTCGCGCGAGGCGACGGCCTCGAGGACCATCGGGTTTTCGTGCATCTTGGCGTCGAGCGTGACCGTGTCGCCGTCCTGAACCTGGTAGGACGGAATGTTCACGCGCTTGCCGTTGACCTTGACGTGGCCGTGGCTGACCACCTGGCGCGCGGCGAACACGGTGGGCACGAACTTCATGCGGTAGACCACCGCGTCGAGCCGCCGCTCGAGCAGCTCGATCAGGTTCTCGCCCGTGTCGCCCTTGCGGCGCCCGGCCTCGGCGTAGAGGCGGCGGAACTGCTTCTCGGTGATGTTGCCGTAGTAGCCCTTGAGCTTCTGCTTGGCCATCAGCTGGATGCCGTAGTCCGACGGCTTGCGCCGCCGCTGGCCGTGCTCGCCGGGACCGTAGCTGCGCTTGTTGACCGGGCTCTTGGGACGACCCCACAGGTTGACGCCGAGGCGCCGGTCGATCTTGTGCTTCGACGTAATACGCTTGCTCATGTGCTCGAGCCCTCGCTTGTCACAGGAGTTATTGTTGTCCCGGTAGGCCCGGACCGGCGGACACGCAACGATCGAGCGATGCGGAACGCCGAAACGGACGGGGCGCCGGTCGTTGCCGACGCCCGCGTTCCCGGAAGTCCGCTGGATTTAGAGGCTCAGCGGCCCGTTGTCAATCAGCCGACATCGTCCTCACGCCAATAGTGGACCGCGGCGCCCAACAGCATGGTGGCCCGCCTTCCGTCGCCCAAGGGCAGGGTCACGTTGTCGAAGTAGCGCCGGTTGCCGCCACTGGTCGTGTATGGAATCCGGTTGATCGCCGGCTCGCCGCGGTCGCGCACCTCGGCGTAGATCCGGGCCAGGTCGGGCTGGATCCCCTCCTCCATCAGGTCGCTCAGCTTGCGGCCCGTGAAGTCCGTCCGCGTATTGGCGACGATATCGGTGCCTAGCAGACGGTAGCGGAAGTCCGGTGGCCGCTCGATTATGTCGACGAGGTAGATCAGCGGCAGCAGCGGCCCGAGCTCGACCGGATCGATCTCGGCGCGGGCAGGCATCGGCCGGTCGCCGCACTTGGCCTGCCAATAGGCCAGCACCCGAGCGAGCCGCGGCTCGGCGCAGCGATCGAGGCGCACCACGCTCCGCGGTGCCAAGCCGGTGATCGAGTCGCCGCCCTGTTGCGCTGTGGCCATCCGTTTCATCGCGCCAACTCGTGAGCCATGACCTAAAAGTGCGAGCGTCGAGCGCTCATTCAACCTTTGCGACGCCGCGACAACGCGGCGACGACGCCACGCAAGGTGCGCACCTCCTGCTCGGACAGCGCGGCGCGCTGAAGCATGTTGCGCAACGAGCGAACCATCCCCGGCCGCTTCTCCGGTGGGTAGAGGAAGCCCGCTTCGTCGAGCTCGCTTTCCAGATGTTGGAACAGACCGATTAATTCTTCCTTTCGCGCGCGCCGGCTGCCGCGCCGGGCCAGGCGCACGGGCCGAGGCTCGGTCGCCGCCATCCACCAGTCGTAGGCGACGATCAGCACTGCCTGGGCAAGGTTGAGCGAGGTGTGCGCGGGGTTGAGCGGCGCCTCGATCACCGTGTCGGCGAGCGCCACGTCGTCGTTGTCCAGGCCCGACTTCTCGCGCCCGAACAGCACCCCCACCCGCTCACCGCGCGCGGCGGCGGCCAGCATCTCGGGCGCGGCGGCGCGGGGTGTGAGGATCTCCTTGCGCATGTCGCGCGGCCGCGCGGTGGTCGCGAAGACGCGCTCGAGGTCGGCGATCGCTGCCGCGGTGGTCTCGAACACGCGCGCGGCGTCGAGCACCGCGTCGGCGCCCGATGCAGCGTTGCGCGCGCTGTCCTGCGGCCAGCCGTCGCGCGGCGCAACCAGGCGCAGCTCGTCGAGGCCGCAATTCATCATCGCGCGCGCGGCCGCGCCGATATTCTCGCCCAGCTGAGGCCGGACCAGGATCACCGCCGGCCCGCGCGGTCGCGGGGCCGCCGCGCTCACGGCGCGCGGGCGCCGTCGCGCAGCAGCTTGTAGGTGATGCTGTCGTGCAGCGCGTTGTACGACGCGTCGATGATGTTGGTGGACAGGCCGACCGTGGCCCAGCGCTCGCCATCGCCGTCGATCGACTCGATCATGACCCGCGTCAGCGCCTTGGTGCCCTCCCCCGGGCTTAGGATGCGTACCTTGTAGTCGATGAGGCGCATGTCCTCGAGCTCGGCATAATCGCCCGAGAGCGCCTTGCGCAGCGCGACGTCGAGCGCGTTCACCGGGCCGTTGCCCTCGGCAACCGTCATGGTCTGGCGCTCGCCAACCGCGACCTTGATCGTCGCTTCCGACAAGGTCACCAACTCCCCGCGCGCGTTCCAGCGCCGCTCGTCGATGACGCGGAAGCTGTTGAGCCGGAAGTATTCGGCCACCTCGCCCAGCGCGCGCCGCGCCAGCAGCTCGAAGCTCGCCTCCGCACCGTCATAGGCATAGCCCTCGTGTTCGCGCGCCTTGACCTGCTCGACCAGATCGCTCACCCGGGGATCCTTGTCGTCGATCTCGATCCCGACCTCGCGGAAGCGCGAGAGCACGTTGGCCCGCCCCGACTGGTCGGAAACCACCACGTGGCGGCGGTTGCCGACCATTTCGGGCGGTATGTGCTCGTAAGTGCGCGGATCCTTCTCTACCGCCTGCGCGTGCAATCCGCCCTTGTGGGCGAAGGCGGATTCGCCGACATAAGCCGCGTTACGCGCGGGCGCGCGGTTGAGGCGCTCGTCGATCAGGCGCGAAACGTGGGTGAGCCGCTTGAGATCGTCGGCGATCACCCCGGTCTCGAAGCCCATCTTTAGCATCAGGTTCGGGATGATCGAGGTCAGGTTCGCGTTGCCGCAACGCTCGCCCAGCCCGTTCATCGTGCCCTGCACCTGGCGCGCGCCGGCACGCACCGCGGCCAGCGAGTTCGCGACCGCGTTCTCGGTATCGTTGTGGCAGTGGATGCCGACGCGTTCGCCGGGGACGCGCTCGACCACATCGGCCACGATCGCCTCGACCTCATTTGGCAGCGTGCCGCCGTTGGTATCGCACAGCACCGCCCAGCGCGCACCCGCCTCTGCGGCCGCCTCGACGCAGGCCAATGCATAGTCGCGGTTGGCCTTGTACCCGTCGAAGAAATGCTCGGCGTCGAACACCGCCTCCTGCGCCTTGTCGGCGGCATAGGCCATGCTCTCGGCGATCATGCGCAGGTTCTCGTCCTCGTCCACGCCCAGCGCCAGCCCGACATGGAAGTCCCAGGTCTTGCCGACCAGGCAGACCACCGGGACGCCTGCGCCCAGCACTGCCGTCAGCCCCGGGTCGTTGGACGCCGAGCGGCCAGAGCGGCGCGTCATGCCGAACGCCGCGAGCTGGGCGCGCGCGAGTTTGGGCGCCTCGGCGAAGAAGCCGTCA
>CAZMTC010000185.1:0-3728 GCA_964569105.1 uncultured Alphaproteobacteria bacterium
CGACCACCTGACCGCCTGGTTGGCGCCGATCCTGTGCTTCACCGCCGAGGAGGCATGGCGCGCGCGCGGCATGACCGAGCCCGAGAGCGTGCATCTGCGCACCTTCCCCGAGGTGCCCGCCGAGTGGCGCGACGACGCGCTGGGCGAGCAGTGGGCCAAGGTGCGCCACGTGCGCCGCGCGGTGACCGGCGCGCTCGAGATCGAGCGCGCCGAGAAGCGGCTGGGCGCGAGCCTGGAGGCCAAGGTCACGGTCTATTGCGACCCGGCGCACCGCGCCGCTTTCGACGACATGGACCCGGCCGACGTGTTCATCACCTCCGCCGCCGCGTTCGCCGAGGGCGAGTCCCCGGCCGGCGCCTTCACCACCGACGAGGCGCGGGACGTGGCCGTGGTGGTCGAAGCCGCCGAGGGCGCCAAATGCGCGCGCTGCTGGAAGATCCTCCCCGACGTGGGCAGCCATGCGGACCATCCCGAGATCTGCGGCCGCTGCGCCGACGCCGTGACCCGTTTCGGCGCCGCCGCATGACCGAGCCTGAACCGGCCGTGGCACCGGCTGCCCGACGGCACTGGGTTCCGGCCGCGTGGGCGGGCGGCGCGGCACTGGTGCTGGACCAGGCGACCAAGGCCTGGATCCTGGCGATCATGACGGCCGACCCGCGCGAGATCGTCGTGACGCCGTTCCTGTCGCTGGTGCTGGTGTGGAACCGCGGCATCAGCTTCGGCCTGTTCGGCGATGCGGGCGAGGAGACGCGCTGGCTGCTGGTGGCGTTGGCGGCGGCGATCTGCGTCGTCCTGTTGTTCTGGCTGCGCCGGGCGGAGACCCGGCTGGCGGCCGTGGGTATCGGCCTGGTGATCGGCGGCGCGGTGGGCAACGTGATCGACCGGGTGCGCCTGGGCGCGGTGGTCGACTTCGTCGACCTGCACGGATGGGGCTGGCACTGGCCGGCTTTCAACGTGGCCGACACGGCGATCACCGTGGGTGTCGCGGCGCTGCTGGCGGATTCCTTGTTCGGGCGCCGGTAATGGCCTAAAAACAGAGTCCCGAGTCCGATGATCGAGCGCGTGGTGTGGCGATGGCAACGAAGCTTACCCTGACGGCGCTGGCGGTGGCCGCGGTTTCATTGAGTGCGTGCAACACCGCCGAGACGCTGAACACCATGTTCGGCAATCCGCAGTCCGAAGAACAGTTCGCGGGCAGGGGCACCGCGCTGAGCCTGCCCCCCGATTTCGACCTGCGCCCGCCGCGGGGCGGCGGCGACCGCGCGCGCGCCGAGGTGACGCGCATGCAGGGGCAACAGATCGTCACCGGCGCCGGCGGGTCGGGCGGCGTGGTCACCGCTGCGCCGCAGCAGACCCGCGGCGAGACCGCGTTGCTCGAGGAGGCCGGCGTCCGCCCGGGCATCGATGACCGGATCCGCACCCAGGTCGACCAGGACGACACGGGCACGACCGAGGGCGAGAAGCAGTTCGCCAACAAGCTGCTCAACTGGCGCGAGGGCGAGACCGACGAGCGCGAGGACGACCGGCTGGCCAAGCCGGTGATCAAGAAAAAGGGCGAGATCTTCTAGAGGGACCCCGCCCCGCAGCGTCGCCGCGCCGGCCCGCGCCGGCCCACCCAGTGCCAAGGCCCTCGACCATGCCTCTCCCGGCCTCGCGTGCCTCGCTGCTCCGCCGCCTGACCGGTCTGCTGGCGGCGGCGGGGGCGTTCTTGTTCGCCGCGCTGCCGTCGCATGCCGAGGTGTTCGATCCCACCACCTACACGCTCGACAACGGCCTGCGATTGGTGGTGATCGAGAACCACCGCGCGCCGATCGTCACCCACATGGTCTGGTACGAGGTCGGCGCCGCCGACGAGCCCTGGGGCCAGTCGGGCATCGCCCACTTCCTTGAGCACCTGATGTTCAAGGGGACGAAGGCGTACCCCGAGGGCGCGTTCTCGCGCATCGTGGCGCAGAACGGCGGCTCCCAGAACGCCTTCACCTCGCAGGACTATACCGCCTACTTCCAGAACATCGCCGCCGACCGGCTCGAGCTGGTGATGGAGCTCGAGGCGGACCGCATGACCAACCTGGTGTTGACCGACGAGGTGGTGGCGACCGAGCGCGACGTGGTGCTCGAGGAGCGCCGGTCCCGCGTCGACAACGAGCCGTCGGCGATCCTGAACGAGCAGGCCGACGCCACGCTGTTCCAGAACCACCCCTACGGCATCCCGATCATCGGCTGGGAACACGAGATCCGGACGCTGTCGAGGGAGGACGCGCTGCGCTTCTACGAACGCTACTACGCGCCCAACAACGCCATCGTGGTGGTCGCGGGCGATGTCGTTCCCGAACAGGTGCGCGCGCTGGCCGAGCGGTATTACGGGCCGATCGAGCGGCGGGAGACGGACCAACGTATGCGCCCCCAGGAACCCGATCAGCGCGCGCCGCGCGAAGTGGTGCTGCGCGACCCCAAGGTCGGCCAGCCGACCTGGCGGCGCAGCTATCTGGCGCCGAGCTATCACGCCGGCGAGACCGAGCACGCCTACGCGCTTCAGGTGCTGGGCGAGATCCTCGGCGGCGGCAGCACGTCGCGGCTCTACCGCTCGCTGGTGGTCGAACAGAAGCTGGCGGCGGGCGCCGGCGGCCACTACGGCGCGCTGGTCAAGGACCACAGCACATTCACGGTGTACGCCACGCCCAACCCTGGAGTGGAGATCGAGCCGCTCGAGGACGCGGTGGATGCCGAGATCGACAGGATCGTCGAACAGGGCGTGACCGAGGAGGAACTGACCGGCGCGGTCGACCGGCTCCGCGCGGCCGCGGTGTACGCCCGGGACCGGCTGACGACGGGCGCGCGCGTGCTGGGCATGGCGCTGACCACGGGCTCGACCGTCGCCGACGTCGAGAACTGGCCCGATCGGATCGCCGAGGTCACCGCCGAGCAGGTCCAGGCGGCGGCCCGGGCGGTGTTTCGGCCCGAGCGGTCGGTGACCGCGGTCCTGCTGCCGGAGCAGAAGGTCGCGGACAAGGAGACGCCCGAGACGGAGGAGCAGTCGCAATGACGGCCCGCCTCCTCGCTGTTGTCGCCGCCCTCCTCCTCGCCGCGCTGCCGGCGCGCGCGGTGGAGGTACAGGAAGTGGTCAGCCCCGGCGGTATCACCGCCTGGCTGGTCGAGGACCACACAAACCCGATCGTCTCGCTCGACCTCAGCTTTCGCGGCGGCACTGCGCTGGACCCCGAGGGCAAGGAGGGTCTGGCGAACATGGTGTCGGGCCTGCTCGACGAAGGTGCGGGCGCGCTGGACGACGCGGCGTTTCAGAAGGCGCTCGAGGACCGGTCGATCCGCATGCGGTTCAACGCACGGCGCGACGAATTCACCGGCTCGCTGATGACGCAGACCGAACACCGCGACAAGGCATTCGAGCTGCTGGCGATGGCGCTGGCCGAACCGCGCTTCGACCCACAGCCCGTGGAGCGCGTCCGCTCGCAGATTCTGGCCTCGCTGTCGCGTCAGGGCGAGGATCCGCAATACATCGTGCGCCGGCGGTGGTGGGAGCAGACGTTCCCCGGCCACCCCTACTCCAGACCTCCGGACGGCACGCCCGAGACGGTCGAGGCGATCACGCACGACGACCTGGCCCGGTTCGCGCGCACCCGGCTGGTGAAAGAGGGCCTTTACATCGGGGTGGTCGGCGACATCACGCCCGAGGAGCTGGGCAAGCTCCTCGACCGCACCTTCGGCGGCCT
>CAZMTC010000185.1:3738-5880 GCA_964569105.1 uncultured Alphaproteobacteria bacterium
CGTTCCCGACGTCGAGCCCGTGACGCCGGGCGACACCACGGTCCTGCGCCGCGACATCCCGCAGAGCGTGATGGTCTTCGGCCAGCCGGGCCTGCCGCGCGACCACGAGGACTTCTACACGGCCTATGTTCTCAACTACCTGATCGGCGGCGGCAGCTTCTCCTCGCGCCTCTACCAGGAGGTGCGCGAGAAACGCGGTCTCGCCTATTCGGTCTACACCTTTCTCGCACCGCTGGACCATGCAGCGCTGTGGATGGGCGGGGTCGCGACCCAGAACGCGCGCGCCGGCGAGACCGTGGCGGTGATCCGCGAGCAGTGGGCCGATTTCGCCAGCAACGGGATCGGGGAAGAGCGACTCGACGACGCCAAGCGCTACCTGACCGGGTCCTTCGCGTTGCGTTTCGACAGCTCGTCGAGCATCTCGGGCATGCTGATCGGCATGCAGGTCGAGGAGCTCGGCATCGACTACCTGGACAGGCGCAACGACCTGATCGACGCGGTGACGCTCGACGACGTGCATCGGGTGGCCCGCGGGGTGCTCGACCCGTCCGAGCTCACCTTCATGGTGATCGGCGACCCGGCGGGTATCGAGGACCGCTGAGGCGGGCGATACCCGTTCGAGGCGTGCCGCGGGGAGGTTCGGGGACGATGAGCTACGTGCACAATATCGAGGCCTGTTTCGAGGGCGCGGTCGGCGTCCACGGCCTGCCCGAACGCGCCTTTGCCGAAACTCTGGCCGAGGTTGCGCCGGCGGTGAAAACGCTGCGCGCACGGCACGCCGACGGCTCGATGCCGCTCCTGCGCCTGCCGGCGATGCGCGAGGACATGGGCGTTCTGATGCCCGTGGCGGAGCGATTCCGCGAGACCTTCGAGGCGGTGGTGGTCCTGGGCACCGGCGGCTCGTCGTTGGGTGCGCAGGCGGTGACCGCGCTGGCCGGCGACGACGGCCCGGCGCTGTTCTTCCCCGACAACATCGACCCCGACAGCTTCGAGACCCTGCTGGCCGGCCTCGACCCGCGCTATACAGGCGTCCTCGCCGTGTCCAAGTCCGGCGGCACGGCGGAGACGCTGGTCCAGACGCTTGCGATGCGCCACTGGCTGATGCATGCGGGATCCGAACCGGCGCGGCACATGGTGGCCGTGGTCCAGCCCGGCGACAGCCCGCTGCGGCGGCTGGCCGAGCGCGAGGGGCTCACGGTGGTCGACCACGACCCCGAGCTGGGAGGGCGCTTCTCGGTCCTGTCACCGGTCGGCCTGCTGCCCGCCGCGATCGCGGGGCAGGAGTGGGAAGCGATCCGCGCGGGGGCGGATGAGACACTGCGCACCACGCTCGACGCGGACGACCCGGCCGCCAGCCCGCCGGCCATCGGCGCCGCGATCAACGTCGCGCTCAGCCGGCTGCGCGACATCAACCAGACGGTGCTGCTGGTTTATTCCGACCTGCTCGACCCCTTCGCGCAGTGGTTCCGCCAGCTCTGGGCCGAGTCGCTGGGCAAGTCCGGCCACGGCACGACGCCGATACCGGCGCGCGGCGCGGTCGACCAGCACTCGCAGCTCCAGCTCTATCTCGACGGTCCCGCGGACAAGCTGTTCACCGTCGTGACCGCCGACCGCCGGGGCAAGGGACCGCGCGTGCCCGCCGCCGTGGCGGAGGAGGACGAGGCGCTGGCGCTCTATGCCGGGCGCACCATGGGCGACCTGATGGAGGTGGAGCAGCGTGCGACCATCGAGACGCTCGCGCGCAATGGCCGGCCGGTGCGCACGGTCGGCCTTACCCGACTCGACGAGCATGTGCTAGGCGCGCTGATGATGCATTTCATGCTGGAGACCATCTTCGCCGCGCACCTGTTCGCCGTCGATCCGTTCGACCAGCCCGCGGTCGAGGAAGGCAAGGTCCTGGCCCGCAAGTACCTGGACGCGCTGCCGAAGAAGTGACCCGCCAGCCCCCGTGGGGGACTGCCATGACCATCCGCCTGCTGCCGCCCACCCTCGTCAACCGCATCGCCGCCGGCGAGGTGATCGAGCGGCCGGCCGCCGCGGTCAAGGAGCTGGTCGAGAACGCCATCGACACCGGCGCGAGCCGCGTCGACGTGGCCCTGCGCGACGGCGGCCGGACGCAGATCACGGTGACCGACGACGGCC
>CAZMTC010000185.1:5890-6717 GCA_964569105.1 uncultured Alphaproteobacteria bacterium
GCGCTGGCGGTCGAGCGGCACGCGACCTCGAAGATGCCGGGCGACGATCTGGTCAATATCGCCACGCTGGGCTTCCGCGGCGAGGCGCTGCCGTCGATCGGCGCGGTGGCGCGCATGACCGTGGCCAGCCGCGCCGCGGGCGCCGGCGAGGCCTGGGAGATCCGGGTCGAGGGCGGCGCCAAGTTCGAGCCCGCGCCCGCGGCGCTGCCGCGCGGCACGCGGGTCGAGGTGCGCGAGCTGTTCTACGCCACGCCGGCGCGGCTCAAGTTCCTCAAGGCCGAGCGCACCGAGGTCCAGCACGCCGCCGACGCGCTCAACCGCCTGGCGATGGCGCATCCCGAGGTGGCGTTCACGCTCGAGAGCGACGGGCGGACCACGGTCAAGCTGCCGGCGGCGTCGGGCGACCTGCTGGGCGCGCGGCTCGACCGGCTGGGCGCGGTGATGGGGCGCGAATTCGCCGACAACGCGCTCGCGCTCGAGGCCGAGCGCGAGGGGCTGCGCCTCGTCGGCCATGCCGGCGTGCCGACGCTCAACCGCGCGAACGCGCAGGCGCAGTACCTGTTCGTCAACGGCCGGCCGGTGCGCGACAAGCTGCTGTTCGGCGCGGTGCGCGGCGCCTACCGGGACTTCCTGGCGCGCGACCGGCACCCGATGGTGGCGCTGTTCCTGGAGGTGCCGGCCGACGCGGTCGACGTCAACGTCCATCCGACCAAGGCGGAGGTGCGCTTCCGCGATGCCGGGCTGGTGCGCGGGCTGATCGTCGGCGCGCTGCGCCACGCGCTGGCCGAGGCCGGGCACCGCGCCTCGACCACCGTCGCCGGCGCCGC
>CAZMTC010000186.1:0-6709 GCA_964569105.1 uncultured Alphaproteobacteria bacterium
GCATGACCAGCGCCTGCCGGCCGGCGCGCAGCGCGGCGGCCACGGCCTCGAGGTAGACCTCGGTCTTGCCCGAACCGGTGACGCCGTCGAGCAGCGCGACCGAGAAGCCGCCCCCGATCCGGGCCACGAGGTCGTCGGCCGCCGCTCGCTGAGCCTCGGACAGCGTCGGGCCGGCAGCGTCGGGGTCGGGGACGGGCACGTCGGGCTCGGGCACGATCTCGACCGGCTCTAGCGCGCCGGCCCGGGCGAGGCCCTTGACCACGGCGGTGGAGACGCCGGCGGCGCGGGCGAGTTCGGCGGCGGTACGCGGCGTTCCGGCGGCGGCGCGGCCGATCACCGCGGCGCGCGCGGCGGTCATGCGAAAGGGCAGCTCGCCTGCTCCGGTCTCCCGCCCCTGCTCCGCGGCGTGAACGGCGAGCAGGGCGCGCCCACCCAGCGCGGTCAGGCGCCAGCCGGTCTGCGGGCGGGGCGGCTCGAGCGCTTCGGGCACGCTCATCGCCATGCGCAGCACCGCGCCGGGGGAGGACAGGGTGTAGGACGCGACCCAGTCGATCAGCTTGCGCGTGGCCTCGGGCACGGGCGGCGCGGGCAGCTTGCCGGCGACGTCGCGCAGCTTGTCCGCCGCCACCTCGCCGCCGCCACGGCCCCACACCACGCCGATCCGCTCCGAGCCGCCCAGGGGGACGCGCACGAAGTCGCCCGGCGCCAGCGCGAGCCCGTCGGGCACGCGATAGTCGTAGGCGCCCTTGAGCGGCAGCGGCAGGAGGACGCGCACCCTGGCACTGGACAGGGGACCGGGCGTCGTGTTGGCTTCGAATCGCGGCATGCGATATACATTAGGAGAGCTTCGCCGGCCGGGCCACAGCGCCTAGGGTCGGCGCCGGGCACAGCGACCAGAGGCGCGCCAACCGGACACGGGACATCGGATCCGACCATGAAGTTCTTCATCGATACAGCGGATCTTGACGAGATCCGCGAGCTCCACGCCACCGGGCTGGTCGACGGCGTGACCACCAACCCCTCGCTGGTGGCCAAGACCGGGCGGCACTTCCTGGACGTGATCCAGGAGATCTGCTCGATCGTCGAGGGGCCGGTGAGCGCCGAGGTCACGGCGCTCGACCACGAGACGATGCTGGAGGAAGGCCGCGTGCTCGCCGCGCTGGCCGACAACGTCGCGGTCAAGGTGCCGCTGACGGTGGAGGGACTGAAGGCCTGCAAGGCGCTGAGCACCGACGGGGTGATGGTCAACGTGACGCTGTGCTTCTCGGCCAGCCAGGCGCTGCTCGCGGCCAAGGCGGGGGCGACCTTCGTCTCCCCCTTCGTCGGGCGGCTGGACGATTTGTCGACCCCGGGCATGCAGCTCATCGAAGACATCGTCGAGATCTACGGCAACTACCCGGACCTGCACACCGAGGTGCTGGTCGCGTCGGTGCGCCACCAGATGCATCTGGTCGAGGCCGCGCGCATCGGCGCCCATGTGGCGACGCTGCCGCCCAAGGTGCTGCGCCAGGCCTATCAGCATCCGCTGACCGACAAGGGCCTGGCCGACTTCCTGGCCGACTGGGAGAAGACCGGCCAGTCGATCCTGGAGCGCAAGGCCGCCGAGTGACGCCGTGACCGAGCGCTTCCTCGCCCAGCCGCAAGCGCGCAGCCTCTCGGCCGAGGACGTCGAGGAGTACCTGTTGCGGAACCCGGATTTCCTGGCGCGGCGGCCCGACCTGCTGGCCGAGTTGATCGCGCCCTCGGCGCGCCACGGCGACAACGTCGCGGACTTCCAGCAGGTCATGATCGACCGGCTGCGCGAGCTGCTGGCGGCGGTCGAGGAGGAGCATCACGCGCTGGTCGCCACCGCGCGCGGCAATTTGGCGGGCCAGGAGCGCATCCACGGCGCGGCGCTGGAGATCCTGGGCGCGCCCACCTTCGAGCAGCTGATCGAGGCGGTGACCACCGACGTGCCGATGCGCCTGGGCGTCGACGTCGCCACGCTGTGCGTCGAGAGCGAGGAGGCCGAGCTGCCGCTGACCGTCCGGCGCGGGGTGCGCGTGTTCGAGCCGGGTTCGGTCGACGCGCTGATCGGGCCGGGACGCGACGCGGCGCTGCGCTCCCATATCGAGGGCGACCCGGCGGTGTTCGGCCAGGGCGCGGGGCTGGTGCGCTCGGACGCGCTGTTGCGCATCAAGGCGAGCGCGGCGGCGCCCGCGGGCATCCTGGCGCTGGGCTCCCGCGATCCCGAGTTCTTCGTCCCGGCGCAGGGCACCGAGCTGCTGGGCTTTCTGGCGCGGGTGCTCGAAGCGACGATCCGGGCATGGCTCGACCTGCCGGCCTGACCGACCGGGCGCTGGACGAGGCGCTCGACGCCTGGCGCGCCTGGCTCGCGCACGAGCGGCGGGCGGCGGGTCACACGATCGAAGGCTATCAGCGCGACATCGACGGATTCCTCGGCTTCGTGGCCGAGCATCGCGGCGGGCGGGTGACGCTCGCCGTGCTGGGCGACCTGCGGACCGCCGACTTCCGCGCCTGGCTGGCGCGGCGCGGGGCCGCGGGGCTCAAGCGCAGCTCGACCGCCCGGGCGCTGTCGGCGGTGCGCGGCTTTTTCCGCTTCCTCGACCGGCGCGGGCTGGCGCACAACGCCGCGGCCGCCGCACTGCGCACGCCGCGCCAGGACCGCGCGGTGCCCAAGCCGCTGTCGGTGGGCGATGCGGCGCGGGTACTGGATCAGGCCGGCAGCTTCAGCGACGAGCCGTGGATCGCCAAGCGCGACGCGGCGGTGCTGCTGCTGCTGTATGGCTGCGGGCTGCGCATCGACGAGGCGCTGTCGCTGAACCGGGACGAGGCGCCAATGGACGACCGGCTGGTGGTGCGCGGCAAGGGCAACAAGGAGCGCGTGGTGCCGGTGCTGCCGGTGGTGCGCGCGGCGGTGGCCGATTACCTGAGGAGCTGCCCCTTCGCGCTGGAGGCGGGCGGGCCGCTGTTCCTGGGCGCGCGCGGCGGGCGACTGAACGCGCGCATCGTCCAGGGGCTGATGCAGACGCTGCGCGCGGCGCTGGGCCTGCCCGAGAGCGCGACGCCGCATGCGCTGCGCCACAGCTTCGCCACGCATCTGCTGGGCGGCGGCGGCGACCTGCGCACGATCCAGGAGCTTCTGGGCCACGCCTCGCTGTCGACGACGCAGCGCTACACGGCGGTGGACGCCGAGGGGCTCATGGAGGTCTACGAGAAGGCGCATCCGCGCGCCCGCGCGCCCGTTGGGGAGGACACCGAATGAGCAAGCTGGACCCGCAATGCAAGGCGATCCTCGATGCCGCCGCGCAGCAGCGCACGGCCTTCGATGCCGACACGCCCGCGGAGGCGCGCGCGCTCTACGCCGCGACGACCCGTCGTTACCGGCCCGAGGTGCCGCCGATGGCGGGCATGGACGACATCGGGACCGACGGGCCGCACGGCCCGGTGCCGATGCGGCTCTACCGCCCGACCACCGCCCCCACCCCGGCCCCCGTCATGGTGTTCCTGCACGGCGGCGGCTGGGTGATGGGCGACCTGAACACCCACGAGCATGTCGCCGAGGCCTTCGCGCACGAGGCGAGGTGCGTCGTGGTCTCGGTCGACTATCGGCTGGCGCCCGAGCACCGCTTCCCGGCAGCGGTCGACGACACGATGGCGGCGCTGCGGCACGTAGCGGCCAAGGCCGATTCGCTGGGCGTCGATGCGGGCCGCATCGGTGTCGGGGGCGACAGCGCGGGCGGCAACCTGGCCGCCGCTGCGGCGCTGGTGGCGCGCGACGAGGGCGGGCCGGCGCTGGCCTTCCAGTGGCTGCTCTACCCGGCCACCGACATGACGGCGGACAACGCCTCGCGCCGGGACTTCGGCGACGGCTACCTGCTGACCGCGCGGGCGATCGACTGGTTCGAGGACCTTTACCTCGCCGACCCGAAGCAGCGCACCGACCTGCGCGCCTCGCCGCAGCTCGCCGAGAGCCACGAAGGGCTGCCGCCGGCGCTGATCCAGACCGGGGGCTTCGACCCGCTGCGCGACGAGGGCAAGGCCTATGCGGAAACCCTCGAGAAGGCGGGGGTGCCGGTCGAGTATGTCTGCTACGACGGCATGGTCCACGGTTTCGCGCGCATGGGCGCGATCGTCGACCGGGCCAACGAGGCGATCGCGCACGCGGCGCGGGCCTTTGCCGCAACGGTGAAGTAGTCTGTGCCGGGAACCCCGGGGCGGAGAGAAGCGATGCAGGCACGCGACGTCATGACGACCGAGGTGGCGACGGTGACGCCCGACGCGACCATCGAGGACATCGCCCAGGTGCTGATGGCGCGCAATGTCAGCGGCGTGCCGGTGGTCGAGGACGGCACGGTGGTCGGCGTGGTCAGCGAGGGCGACCTGATCCGCCGCCAGGAGATCGGCACCGAGCCGCATCCGAGCTGGTGGCTGCAGCTCCTGTCGCCGGCGCGCGACCGGGCGCGCGACTACGTGAAGAGCCACGGCACCACCGCGCGCGAGGTGATGACCCGCGACGTGGCGACCGTGACCGAGGACACGCCGCTGGGCGAGATCGCGGCGCTGTTCGAGCGCCGCCACATCAAGCGCGTGCCGGTGCTGCGCGACGGCAAGCTGGTCGGCATCGTCAGCCGAGCGGACCTGTTGCGCGCCTTCGCCTCGGCGGCGCGCGAGGTCAGCCTGCCGCGCTCCGCCGACGACGCGGAGCTGCGCCGGCGGGTCGAGCGCGCGATCCGCGACGACGCCCATGTCGACGACACCTTCGTGAGCGTGATCGTCGCCGACGGCACCGCCCATCTGTGGGGCGCCGCGCGCTCCCGCGAGGAGGCCGAGGCCGCGGCGACCGCGGCGGCCACGGTCGCCGGGCGCGACAAGGTGGAGAGCCATCTGGGCGTGGTGACGAGCGCCGCGCGGACGGCGATCTGGGGGTATTAGGGGCACATTGCATTCAGGTCGAAACGCAGCTTTTTCGAACCCCCTCCCCAAGGGGGAGGGGGATAGGGGGAGGGGTCGAAGATACGATGCCGCGGGGGAAGCGCGCGCGTAAGCGCCTCACCTACAAGCAAGTGTTGGCTCGATACGTTCGAGCGCAAATGGACAAGGCACGTAGGTGACGGATGGTAAGCCCAGAGCAAGCCCCCTCGGTATGGGCCAACCTACGGGACTGGATGGGAGTCGCCCTAACTGCAGTCGTCGCATTGGCTACTGGTATTACGGCTTGGCTTGCATGGCGTGCCAGTCAGCCGATCATTGAATTTTCTGCCACTCACGAGCGCAATGGCCTCCTTCGCTGCCACATCAGCTTCAGCAACCCCGGTCGACAACGCGTCGCTCTAAGATCGGCGGATGTGCGGCGCCCCAAAGGGGCACAGGTTTTTCTCAACTATCCTCCCGATGAGCCCGGCGAACCAGTTCGTCACATTGGACGAGAAGTAGACCCAGGCGCTGAAGCTCACGACCGCTTCTATGTGCAGGTGCCAGCAGACTCAAGGCGGCTAAAGATCGTTCTTACAGTCGTTCGCAGGGATCGCTCGATACGGACCAAGCGATACACAATTAGAAGAACGATCAGCGACTGAGTTAAAACCATGGCAAGTGCGCCCAGCAGAAGCCATTCAGTCACTGGCGTTGCCCTTTCTGTTCGGCTTATCCTTATCCTTACCGCCCTTTTTGTCCGCATCGTGCGGACGGGGCGGGGTTTCGAGCATCCGCTTTAGGACTTCGTCCTCGCGGCGCTCCGTTTCCCTATCTTGCGAGTTAGACATGGCGCGCCGTCCTCCCAAGCCTCGCGAAATCTCCTATAGCGACGATGTATGCATCGCTGTGGGATTAGTCACTATCGAGTGGTCCTATCTGCACGCCTGGCTAGAGCGAATCCTAACCGATCTTGCCGGCATAGATCGAGACTATGCCGGTCTGGTCACATACCGGATGGATGCGCGAGCACTTATGGACAGAATCACCAGCGTCGCCAATGAACGATTCGCAGACAATAGGGCTGCGTTGGAAGATCTGCGTGACGCCTTGATCGAGGTCGAAGCTTGCCGAAACAAGCGCAACGCGCTCATTCACAACCGGTGGAATATAAGCCGCAAGGAGGACCGCGCCGCCCAAATGGTTATGCGAACCACTGGCAGCAAGCGGAATCGGCGCTTGGTTGCCGAATTTGAAATTCGCCACCCAGAGGAAATCTACGAAACGGTAGAGCGAATTGGCCAAGCCGAAATCGCCCTTTCGGAGTGGCGCATCAACCACCTTTTCCCGACAGTCGGCTGGCCTGCATACGAAGGTATACTTGCGTGACCGCATCCATGTCCGACATGTCGATAAACCTAGCCTCGCGCAAGGCGTCCACGCCCGCCTCCACCATAGCGGGCCGGAGGCGCGGACCTTATTATCGACCCCCCTCCCTGACCCTCCCCCCTTCGGGAGGAGGGAACGACTTTGCCGACCGGCACGCGACACAATCTGAATGCAAAACGCTCTATGCCCGGTCCTTCCGCACCAGCGCGACGAGCGCGAGCGGTCCCAGCGCGCACGCCACGCCGAGGGTGGCGAAGCCGAGGCCCCAGCCGGTGACGCCGTTGCCGGCGGCGTCGAGGACGGCGCCGAAGACGACCGGGGCGGCGAAGGCGCCGAAGAAGCCGACCGCCGAGTGCATGGCCATGGTGGCGCCGCGGTGGCGCGGGTCGGCGGCGAGCACGGTGCC
>CAZMTC010000187.1:0-6703 GCA_964569105.1 uncultured Alphaproteobacteria bacterium
CCGGCGATGCCGCGCACCGCCTTGCCGGTCGCCCTGCCCATCGCCAGCCCACCGAGGCCGAGCGCACGCCCGGCGCGGCCCAGATCGCGCAGCGACAGGCCGAGCGCGAGCAGGAACAGCACCGCGGCGGCGCCGCCCAGCGCCAGGCCGAGCGTGCGCGGCTCGAGCTCGACGCCGGTCAGGCCGAGCGCGCCGCCGATGCCGGAGAAGACGAGCGCACCCACGACGCCGCCGAAGCCGGAGTGCAGCGGCCAGCCGTCGGGCGCGGCCAGGGTCGAGAACCCGGCCGCCGCCAGGCCGAGCGTCGCGAGCGCCAGGACGGCGCGCAGCCACAGCGGCCGCATCGAGCGGCCGGCCATGACCAGCCAGCCGGCGGCGGCGAGCAGCAGCACGACGATGCCGGCCGCCGCGCCCAGCGCCTGCAGCGCCAGATCCGAGGCCACCGCGCCGGGGACCCCGAGCGCGTTGCCGGGCGCCCCGGTCGCGGCGACGTTCCACGACGGGTCGGTCGGGTCGTAGGTCGCGAGCGCCACCGCCAGCGCCGCGGCGACCGCGACGATCGCCAGGCCCGCGAGCCGCTTCGCGCCGCGCCGCAAGGCGGCCGACAGCCCGGGCGGCAGGAAAGGAACCGCCTGTCGCGCCGATTTCGCCATCCGTCCGTGCTCCAGGTCCCCGGCGGCCGAGCGGCCGCTCGTACAAAACGGAAACGCCTTATCCTACAGTCCGACGGAGTCGCCGACAAGGATAGGCGCGCCCGTCGCCCGGAGCCGGTCGAAGGCGGCGATCAGGTGTAGTCGTAGGCGCGCTCGCCGTGGCTCGCGATGTCGAGGCCCTCGAGCTCGGCGTCGTCGTCGACGCGCAGGCCCATCACCGCCTTGATGCCGAACACGATCGCCAGCGTCGCGACCGCGGTCCAGCCCAGCACGACCAGCACGCCGACGGCCTGGATCCAGAGCTGCCCGCCGATCGACACCTCGGACAGGCCGAGCCCGCCGAACGCCGCGGCGCCGAACACCGCGGTGAGCAGCGTGCCGGTGGCGCCGCCGACGCCGTGGACCGCGAGGACGTCGAGCGAATCGTCGATCCTGAGCCGTTTCTTCACCACCCCGACGGCGGCGAAGCAGACCAGGCCGGCCACCGCGCCGATCGCCAGGCCGCCCGCCGGGCCGACGAAGCCGGAGGCCGGGGTGATTGTCGCCAGGCCGGCGATGGCGCCGGTGGCGATGCCGACCAGCGTCGGCCGGCCGAAGGTCGCCCACTCGATGATCATCCAGACCAGCGCCGCCGTGGCGGCGGATATGTGGGTCACCGCGATCGCCATGCCGGCGGCGCCGTCGGCGGTCAGCGCCGAGCCGCCGTTGAAGCCGTACCAGCCGACCCACAGCATCGCCGCGCCGATCATCACCAGGCTGGGCGCGTGCGGCGGCCGGACCTGGTCCGGGAAACCGCGGCGCGGCCCCAGCGCGGCGGCGAAGATCAGCGCCGAGACGCCGCAGGTCAGGTGTACCACCAGCCCGCCGGCGAAATCCTGCACGCCCATCGCGGCCAGGAAACCGCCGCCCCAGATCCAGTGCGCCACCGGCGCGTAGACGACCAGCGACCACAGGCCCGAGAACAGCAGCACGGCGCCGAACTTCACCCGCTCGACATAGGCGCCGACGATCAGCGCCGGGGTGATCACCGCGAAGGTCATCTGGAACATGAAGAACACAATCTCGGGCAGGCTGCCCGAGAGCGTGCCGGTGCCGACGCCGGCGAGGAAGGCGCGGTCGAACCCGCCCAGCCATGCCTGGATCGCGCCGCCGTCGCCGAAGGCGAGGCTGTAGCCCACCGCCAGCCACAGCACCGAGACCAGGCAGGCGATGGCGAAGCAGTGCATCAGCACCGAGAGCACGGCGCGCGAGCGCACCAGCCCGCCGTAGAACAGCGCCAGCCCCGGCAGCGTCATGAACAGCACGAGCGCGGTGGCGGTCAGGATCCAGGCGGTGTCGCCGCCGGCCGCGCCGGCGGCCTCCTCGGCGGCCAGGGCCGGTACGGCGACGAGCGCCAGTACGATGCCCGCCAATATGCGGCGCGCGGCGCGGGGAATCCGGTTCGAGTCCATGGCGTTGTTTCCTCCCAGTCGCAGAAGGCGGCCGGCGTCCGGTGCGGCCCGGCCGTCGTTGTGCCCAAAATGTCCTCAAACTTCGTGCCAAAGTGCGCGGCGCGCGGCATTGTGATGACGAATCAGGCAGCTAGGGCCGCATCCGGTGAAAGCGGGCCCTCCGGGACAGCGCTCGGGCGTGCCCTGATTTTGTGCAGCTGCGCGCGGGTCGGTCACTTCGTGGACAAAAAAGAAGCGGGGAGGGGTCCGAACGCCCCTCCCCGCAGGAGGAGGTCCCGCCCGCAGGCGGGCTCGCCATGGATCACATGGACTGCGAGCCGCGGCCGAACTCGGGGTAGGCCTCCAGGCCCAGCTCGGTCCGGTCGGTGCCCAGGGCCTCTTCCTCCTCGTCCACCCGGATGCCGACGGTGGACTTGAGGATCAGCCACATGGCCCCGCTGACCACGACCACGAAGGCGCCGATCGCCAGCACGCCGATCAGCTGGACGCCGAAGTCGCCGCCGCCGAAGATGCCGACCGCGAGCGTGCCCCAGATACCGGCCACGAGGTGCGCCGAGATGGCGCCGACCACGTCGTCGATCTTGAGCCGGTCGAACATCGGCACGGCGAAGACCACGAGCGCGCCGCCGATGGCGCCGATCACGATCGACCAGATGTGGTTGTCGAGATCCGGCCCCGCGGTGATCGCCACCAGGCCGCCGATCGCGCCGTTGAGCGCCATCGTCAGGTCGATCTTGCCGTAGATCGCCTGGGTCAGCAGGATCGCCGCCACCACGCCGCCGGCCGCGGCCAGGTTGGTGTTGACGTAGACCATCGACATCCACACCGCGTCCGCGGCGCTGCCCAGGGCGAGCTGCGAGCCGCCGTTGAAGCCGAACCAGCCGAACCACAGGACGAAGGTGCCCAGCGTCGCCAGCGGCAGGTTGGCGCCCGGCATCGGGTTGACCCGGCCGTCGGGGCCGAACTTGCCCTTGCGCGCGCCCAGGATGATCGCGCCCGTCAGCGCGCACCAGCCGCCGGTCGAGTGCACCAGCGTCGAGCCCGCGAAGTCGGAGAAGCCCATCGCGTCGAGCCAGCCGCCGCCCCAGACCCAGCTCGCCTGGATCGGGTAGATGATCGCGGTGAGCACGACCACGAAGATCAGGAACGGCCAGACCTTGATGCGCTCGGCCACGGTGCCCGAGATGATCGACGCCGTGGTGGCGACGAACACCATCTGGAAGAACCAGTCGGACATCACCGAGTAGCCGCTCGAGGCCACGTCGGACACCATCTCGGCCGTCGCCTCTTCGGCGCCGATCAGCGCCATCTCGGCGTCGCCGGCGTTGTACAGCACGGCGAACGAGCCGAGCACGCCGTCGACGGTCCAGCCATCGCCCGGATACATGATGTTGTAGCCGATCAGGTAGTACATGATGCCGGCGATCGAATAGAGCGAGATGTTCTTGAGGCAGATCGCCGCCGTGTTCTTCGACCGCACCAGACCCGATTCGAGCATGGCGAAGCCCGCGGCCATGAACATGACCAGGAAGCCGTGGACCAGGAACGAGAACGTGTTGAAGACGAAGGCCGCCTCCTCGGTGACCTCCGCCAGCACCGGACCGGCGACCAGCGACCCGAGGGCCACGACCATGCCGGCCAGCGCGACGCGTTTGATGTTGCTAATCATGCTGACCTCTCCTCAGAGCGCGGATTCGTCGGCCTCGCCGGTGCGGATGCGCACCGCCTTCTCGAGCTCGACGACGAAGATCTTCCCGTCGCCGATATTCCCGGTCTTGGCCGTTTCGGTGATGGTTTCGACGACCTTGTCCGCGAGGTCGTCCTTGACCGCGATCTCGATCTTGGTCTTCGGGACGAACGTCACGGTGTACTCGGCGCCGCGGTAGATCTCGGTATGGCCTTTCTGGCGACCGAACCCCTGCACCTCCGACACGGTGAGTCCCTCGACCCCGATCCCGGTCAAAGCCTCGCGCACCTCGTCGAGCTTGAACGGTTTCACGATGGCAGTGACGAGTTTCATGTCCGTCTCCCTTTTTCGATCGGGACCCCCGCCGGGCCCGCGGGCGCTGTGCCCGGGCCCCACGGAGGGCGACCGACCGCCGGCGCGACGGGCCCGTCTCCCCCGCCCGCAATGCCGGCCCTCGATCAGGGTGACAGGATCAAGAGTCGTGCCAACTCGTGCTGCAGTGCAAAAAAGCCTTTGCCCGCCGGCACTTGCGAGTATGTGGGCGAAGGCCGGATGGCCGCCCGGGACCCATTCTGGCCGGCATTTGCCTATATTATCGGCATTATACCCGGACACCCAAATAGTTGCCTATTTTTACGGCATGCGGCCGATCGGCACAGCCACTGGACAGCGTGCCGCGTTGCCCGCAAGCTCCTTCCATGGCGGCGGAACGGATCACGGCCGACGTGGCGATCGTCGGCGGCGGCATGGTGGGGCTGACGGCGGCGCTGGCGCTGGGCGGCGCCGGGGTGCGGGTGGTTGTCGTCGACCGGGCGCCGCCGGGCGCGCTGACCGACGAGGCCTATGACGGCCGCGCCTCGGCGATCGCCGCGGGCTCGCGCCGCATCCTCGCGGGCGTCGGCGTCTGGGACGCGATCGCGCCCGACGCCGCGCCGATCGCCGACATCCGGGTCTCGGACGGGCCGTCGCGGCTGTTCCTGCACTACGACCATCGCGAGGTCGGCGACGAGCCCATGGGCCACATCGTCGAGAACACGGCGATCCGCCGGGCGCTGATCCCCGCGGCGCAGGCGGCCGAGGCCGTGACCCTGCTGTCGCCGGTCGGCGTCGCCGGTGTCGCGGCGCGGGACGGCCGGATCGAGGCGGCGCTCGAGGACGGGCGGACGGTCGCGGCGTCGCTGCTGATCGGCGCCGACGGCAAGGGCTCGTGGGTGCGCCGGCAGGCGGGCATCGGCGCGGCGCGCTGGGACTACCCGCAGACCGGCATCGTCTGCACCATGGCGCACGAGCGGCCGCACCGCGGCGTCGCGCACGAGCGCTTCCTGCCCGCGGGACCGTTCGCGGTGCTGCCGATGACCGACCATCCCGAGATCGGCCACCGCTCCTCGATCGTCTGGACCGAGCGGCGCGCGCTGGTCCCGGCGATGCTCGCGCTGTCCGACGCCGACTTCTCGGCCGAGCTCGCCCGGCGCTTCGGCCCGCATTACGGCGCGGTCCGTGTGGTGGGCGGCCGCTGGAGCTACCCGCTCGCGCTGCTCCACGCCGAGCGCTATGTCGGCCCGCGCCTCGCGCTGATCGGCGACGCGGCCCACGCCATCCACCCGATCGCCGGCCAGGGGCTGAACCTGGGCCTGCGCGACGTCGCCGCGCTGGCCGAGGCCGTGGTCGACGCCCACCGGCTGGGCCTCGACATCGGCGCGCCGGAAATCCTCGCCCGCTACCAGCGCTGGCGCCGGTTCGACAACACCGTCCTGATGGTCGCCACCGACGGCCTCAACCGCCTGTTCTCCAACGACCTCCCCCCCGTCCGCCTGGCCCGCGATTTGGGCCTCGCCGCCGTCGACCGCCTGCCGCCGCTCAAGCGCCTGTTCGTGCGCCACGCCATGGGGCTGGTGGGCGACCTGCCGCGGCTGGCGCGGGGGGAGCGGCTTTAGGGGGCGGGGCCGTCAGGCTCGTGGGACGCAGATGCGAGCGACGGCGAGGGTCGCGACGGACCAGGGCACGATCAGGAAAACGACCGCCTCGACCGTCCTCGGCAACGTGCCCTCCACGAACAGCACGACAGCCGTGATCGCCGCGGCGCCGAACAGCCCGCCGACGACGAGCACGCACCATATGCTGTCGAAGAAGCGCTTCACTCGGCCAGTGCGCTACGGCCCACCGCCTTGGCCAGCGCGCCGTTGGCCAGTGCCATGGCGAGCGGGATAACCGCGGCCGCCCATCCGGGCATCTCGGCCCAGCCCAGCGCGATGAACAGGAACAGCGGCACCGCCCCGGCCAGGCCGCCGGCAATCATCGCGGGCACCACGCCCGACAGCCGCACCGTCACGCCGGACGCCCGCTCGCGCTTGGACTTCCGGATGGTGATGAAGACGTCCATGAAGCTCAAATAGCACGGGCCCGGTCGCCCGTCACGGGTCCCGGCTCAGCCCCTTGGCCTCCAGCTCGGCGAGGTAGTCGGCCCAGAGTCGCTCCTGCTTCTCGCCCAGGCCGTAGAGGTAGGACCAGGAGTAGATGCCGGTGTCGTGCAAATCGTCGAAGACGATGCGCACGGCGTAGTTGCCGACCGGCTCGAGCCGCATGATGCCGACATGGCGGCGGCCGGCGACGGTCTGCTTCTGCGACGGGCTGTGGCCCTGGACCTCGGCCGAGGGGCTGTAGACACGCAAGAGCTCGGCGGGCAGCGCGAAGCCGGCGCCGTCGTCGAAGTCGATCTCGAGCACCTTCTCGGCCGCCTTGAGCCGGATCTCGGTGGGCCAGCGCTCGGTTTCGGGCATGTGTCACCTGCAAGGGAGTTCTGCGACCGCGCGAAAACGGGGGATCGTCCGGTCATTCCCCCCTCCCAAAGGGGGGAGGGCCAGGGAGGGGGGTCAACGATGAAAGCCCGCGCCCATGGCGCGGCACCCCTTCTT
>CAZMTC010000188.1:0-2742 GCA_964569105.1 uncultured Alphaproteobacteria bacterium
GCGCTTGAGCTCGGCCTTGAGCACCTTGCCCGTGGCCGCGGCCGGCAGCCGATCGACGAAGACGATGTGCGCCGGTCGCTTGTACGGCGCCAACTCCTCCGCCGCGAAGCGGCCGAGCGCCTCGGCGCCGAGCGTGCTGCCCGGCATGCGCTCGACGAAGGCCACCACCTCCTCGTTGCCGCGCGCCGCACGCCCGACCACCGCCGACTGTGTCACCTCGGGGTGGGCGTTCAGCACCGCCTCGACCTCGGTCGGGTAGACGTTGAAACCCGAGCGGATGATCAGTTCCTTCGAGCGGTCGACAATCACCAAGTGGCCGTCGCCGTCGATGCGCGCCACGTCGCCGGTATCGTACCAGCCGTCGGGTGAGATCGCCGCCGCCGTGCCTTCGGGGTCGCGGTAGTAACCCTTCATGATCGTGGGTCCGCGCAGCAGCAGCCGGCCCGCCTCGCCCGGCGTCACGTCGGCATCCCGGCCGTCGACGATCCGGTATTCCAGCCCGGGCATCACCGGCCCCGTTCCCATCGGCGCGCCCGCCTCCATCGGCGCCGAGCGCGACACGGTCGCCGTACTCTCGGTCAGGCCATAGCCGTTGACGATCGGCACGCCGTAGGCCGCCACCGCGCGGTCGCGCAGATCCGGATCGAGCGGCGCGCCGCCCGAGCTGAGCAGCCGCAGGTCGGGCGCGTGCACCTCCACGCCGTGCTCCGCCGCGTATTCCAGCAACCGCGCATGCATCGCCGGCACGCCCTGGAACACGGTGGTGCCGCGGTTCGCCAGCGCGTCGAGCACATCCGCCGGGTCGAAGCGCGCCATCAGCTCGCAGCACGCGCCGTGATAGATCGTCCGCAGGAAGCCCGAGCACAGCCCGAAGATGTGCGACATGGGCAGTACCAGATACGACCGGTCGCCCGGGTCGAGCCCCTTGGCCGTGGCACGCATCGCGGCGACGAACAGGAGGTTTCGGTGGGTCAGCATCACGCCCTTGGGCCGTCCCGTGGTGCCGGTCGTGTAGATCAGCACCGCCACCTGCTCCGCCGGGTCGTCGAACACGGGCTCCGGCACGGCCTCGGCGAGAGGCGACACCGCCACCGGCCCGCCCCACGGCCCCGCCATCGTCTCCGCGCCGTGCCGTGCCGCGTGCCCGGCGGCGTCGTCGGAATGCGCCACGGTGTAGACCGCGCGCCTGGCGCCCGAATGCTCGCGAAGGGTGTCGATCTCGCGCGCGGTCAGGCGGGCATTGACGACCGTCGCCCAGGCGTCGATACGCCCCGCCGCCAGGATCAGCGCGGCGAGCTCGAGGCAGTTCTCGTTGACCAGCATGACCCGGTCGCCCGGCCGGACGCCCAGACCGCGCAGCCAGTCGGCGGCCCCGGCCACCTCGTCCTCCAGCCGCGCGAAGCTCCACACCTCACTGCCCTGGATCAGCGCCGGGGCGTCGGGCGTACGCGCGGCCCAGATCGCCGGCACGTCGGACAGCCGGCGCGGCAACTCGGCCAGGATCGTCTCGGCGCTGACCGGCGCGTCGTTCATCCCCGCTCCTTGAGCATGCCGCGCGCGATGACGAGCTGCTGGATCTGCGAGGTGCCCTCGTACAACCGGAACAGCCGCACGTCGCGATAGAAACGCTCGACGCCGTACTCGGCCATATAGCCCGCGCCGCCGTGGATCTGCACCGCGCGGTCGGCGACCCGGCCGACCATCTCGGAGCAGAAGTACTTGCAGCACGCCGCCTCGACCGAGGTGTTCTCGCCGCGGTCACGCTTGCGCGCGGCGTCCATCACCATGGTGCGGCCGGCATAGGCCTCGGTGCGGCAGTCGGCCAGCATCGCCTGGACGAGCTGGAAGTCGGCCAGCTTCTGGCCGAACTGCTTGCGCTCTGCGGCGTAGTCCAGGCTGTCGGCGATCAGGCGCTCGGCCACGCCCACGCATACCGCCGAGATGTGGAGCCGGCCGCGGTCGAGCACTTTCATCGCGGTCTTGAAGCCCTGGCCCTCGACGCCGCCGATGATGGCGTCGGCCGGCACGCGGCAGTCCTCGAAGATCACGTCGGCGGTGTGCGCGCCCTGCTGGCCCATCTTCTTGTCGGGCTTGCCGATGGTGATGCCCGGCGTGTCGGCCTCGACCACGAAGGCCGAGATGCCACCCGCGCCCTTGCTGTCGGGATCGGTGCGCGCCATCAGCGTGAACAGGTCGGCGCGCGTGGCGTTGGTGATGTAGCGCTTGGTCCCGTTGACGACATAGTGGTCGCCGTCGCGTCGCGCCGTGGTCCGCAGCGACGCGGCGTCGGAGCCGGCCTCGGGCTCGGTGAGTGCGAAGGAACCGACCAGCGCACCCGACGCCAGCCCGGGCAGGTACTTGTCCTTCTGCTCCGGGGTGCCGTCGATCACTAGGCCCTGCGAGCCGATGCCCAGATTGGTGCCGATCACCGAACGGAACGCCGGCGAGGTGCGGCCCAGCGCCATCGCCACCTGGACCTCCTCCTCGCAGGCCAGGCCCATGCCGCCATACTCCTGCGGAATGGTGAGCCCGAACAGGCCCAGCTCGCGCATCTCGTCGATCAGCTCGGCCGGAACCTCGTCTTCCTCGGCGACCTTGTGCTCGAGCGGCACCAGGCGCTCGCGCACGAACCGCTCGACCGTGTCCAGGAGCTGCTGAAAGGTCTCGTCGTCCAACGCGCGCGGGGTGGATCCTTCGGGCATGGCTCAGCTCCCTGCGAGGGCGGCCTGGATGTTGCGCGCG
>CAZMTC010000188.1:2752-6696 GCA_964569105.1 uncultured Alphaproteobacteria bacterium
CGGCGTTGATCAGGCGCGGCCCGGTTTCGGTCAGCAACTTCTCGCGATCGATGACAATGTTGGGCCCGCCGCAGTTGAGCGCCATCAGCGTGCGCGCGGCGGGCAGGGCGAGGGGCACGCCGACCGCCATGGTATCGGGATGCCAGCCGCCCTCGTTGATGCAGAAGCCGCGCTCCTCGACCTGGCGCACCGCGCTCTCGATGCTCTTGCGAATCGCGGGCCAGCGCTCCCCGTGGCGCTCGCGCAGGAAGTCCATCAGGTAGTCGCGCTCGGTCTCCGGCAGGCCCGCTAGGAACGCCTTGCCCATCGCCGTCTCGGCGAGCGGAATGCGCGACCCGGCGTCGAGGTGCAGCGTCACCGCGTCGTTGCCGCGCCGGTACTCCAGATAGACCATGTGCAGCCGGTCGCGCGCGCCCAGTGCGGCGGCGGCGTTGGCATGGTCGGCGACCTCCTCCAGATAGGGCGCGGCCACCTTGCGCACGGTCATGTTGGTGCGCGCGGCGTAGCCCAGCGACAGTACCGCCGGGCCGAGCTGGTATTTGCCCAGCCGCTCGGAGTAGCTGAGATAACCGAGTTGCATCAGCGTATAGGTCAGGCGCGAGATGGTCGGCTTGGGCAGGCCCGTGCGCTCGGCGATCTCCTGGTTGCCCAGCGGGCCGTCGCCGGCCTGGAACGCGCGCAGCACCTCGAGGCCGCGCGCCAGGGCGGTGACGAACTGCCGGTCCTTGCCGTTGGCGGAGGCCCGCTCCAGTTCGCGCAACAAGGCGTCCGGCGCCTCGGCTTCCATCCCGGGGACCCGATCGCCAGCGTTCCCGGACGGCAGATTGTCAACTCCAGCATGGCCGCTGCGGCGCCTCATGCCTCGTCCTCCGCAGCCATTGCGCGGCCTCCCGTTTCCTCCCTCACCCGCCGTAGCGGCGATTGATCGACTGTTGCATGGGGAGCGCGGGAGGGTCAACGCGGCGAAATTCGATTCCGCACAGCAGAATTCATATGCGGCACACGCCTCTCCACCTTGCGCTGCGCGCGGATGACACCGGGCACTCGATCGCCCAGAATGCGCGCCGCCCAGATGCCACCCGGACCAACCGGCACCGCCTGCGACCATGATCCTGGAACGACCGGAAAAGCCGTTTCCGCGCCTGGCCGAGCTGCGCCAGGGGCTCGACGGCCACAACATCGCCAACGGAATCACGGCGTTCCTGTTCGCCACGACCGGCGCGTTGGTGATCCTGATCTCGGTCGCGCTGGGCGCGGGCGAACACGCCGCCAACGGTCTCGAAGGCGACAACCTGTCCGACTGGATCGCGTCGTGGATCTTCGGCTCCTACGCCTTCGGCGGGCTGCTCTCGATCGTCTTCTCGATGGTCTACCGCCAGACGCTGGGCATCGCCTGGACGATGCCCGGCGCGGTGCTGCTGGCGAGCTCGCTCGACCATCTGCACATCGACGAGATCATCGGCGCCTATATCGGCACCGCGGCGCTGTTGACCGTGCTGGGGCTGACCGGCTGGGTTCGGCGGATCATGGACGCGATCCCCCTGCCCGTGGTGATGGGCATGGTCGCCGGTGTGTTCCTGCCCTTCATGATCCGCATGGTCGAGGCGTTCGAGGACGCCTGGGTGATCTCGGTCGCCACCCTGGCCGCGTTCATCGTGCTCAGCCTGGTGCCCATGATGGCGCGCTACGTGCCGCCGATCCTCGGCGCGCTCCTGGTCGGCATCGTCGCCACGGTGGCGACCGGCGGCTTCCAGCTCGACCAGCCGATCCAATGGTCGCTGGCCGAACCGGTGCTCTACACCCCCGTCTTCACCTGGCAGGCCTCGGTCGAGCTGATCGTGCCGCTGGCCGTGACGGTGGTCGGCATCCAGAACGCGCAGGGCTTCGCGATCCTGCGCGACAACGGCTTCCCGCCGCCGTCGAACGCGCTCACCGTGATCTGCGGCGGCGGCTCGTTCCTGATGGGCGCGGTGGGCTCGGTGCCGACCTGTGTCACCGGGCCGGTCAACGGCATCCTCAACGCCTCGGGCGTGCGCGAGCGGCGCTGGGTCGGCGGCGTGGTGTTCGGCGCGCTGATGCTGCTGTTCGGCCTGTTCTCGCCGATCACCACCTCGATCGCGCTCGCTCTGCCGCTGGCCTTCATCGGCCTGCTCGGCGGCCTCGCGCTGCTGCCCGTGTTGCGCGGCGCCTTCGCGACAGCCTTCGGCGGCCGCTACGGCCTGGGCGCGCTGATCGCCTTCGTGGTCACCGTCTCAGGCATCACCATCTTCAACATCGGTGCTGCCTTCTGGGGCCTGGTCGCGGGCATGCTGACCTCGCTGATCCTGGAGTGGGCGGACTTCAAGGGCGACCGCGCCGCGGCCACGGCCGATCAGGAGGAACAGAGCTGACCCCCCCTTTTCCCGCATCGAAGCCGAAGCTAGATTGAGGTCACCATGGATGACACGACCAACGCCGAATACGCCAACCTGTTGAAGCCGACCTGGTACCTCGACTACGACCACCCGGCCGTAGCCGAGTTCGCCGCCGGGGCGGCGCGAGGCGCGACGAGCGAGCGGGACAAAGCGGTCCGGCTCTATTACGCCGTGCGCGACGAGATCCGCTACGACCCGTACTGCATCGAGTTGCGGGCCGAGACCTTCAAGGCGAGTTGGTGCCTGCAGGAGAACCGCGGCTTCTGCATCCACAAAGCCGCCCTGCTGGCCGCCTCGGCGCGCGCCAACGGCATTCCCGCCCGCGTCGGCTTCGCCGACGTGCGCAACCACCTGTCGACGCCGCAGCTTCTCGAGATGCTGGAAACCGACCTGTTCGTCTATCACGGCTACGTCGAGATGCTGGTTGACGGCGATTGGACCAAGTGCACGCCGGCCTTCAACCTGACCCTGTGCGAGAAATTCGGCATTCACCCGCTGGACTACGACGGCCGCGGCGAATCGCTGTTCCATCCCTACGATTCCCAGGGCCGGCGCCACATGGAATACGTCAGCGACCACGGGCCCTACGACGACATGCCGTTCGACGAGATCGCTCGGTCGTTCCGCGAGACCTATCCCAAGTACTTCGGCGACCCCGCCGGCCATCGGGGCGACTTCGAGGCCGAGGCCGAGGCTCAGGTCCGGGGCGGCTGAGACCGGCATGGGCAGCGTCACGCGCGAGGACTGCGCCGCGCGCGACGCCGCCGATCCCTTGGCGCGCTTTCGCGACGAATTCGTCCTGCCCGAGGACGTCATCTATCTCGACGGCAACTCGCTCGGAGCGTTGCCGCGGCGCGCCGCCGTGCGCATCGACCGCGTGGTGCGCGAGGAGTGGGGCCGCGACCTGATCAAGAGCTGGAACGAGCACGGGTGGATCGACCTGCCGCGCCGGGTGGGCGGCAAGATCGCGCGGCTGATCGGCGCGCACGAGGACGAGGTGGTCTGCGCCGACAGCACCTCGGTCAACATCTTCAAGCTGCTCGCCGGCGCGCTGGCGATGCGCCCGGACCGGCGTGTCATCGTCACCGAGCCCGACAACTTCCAGACCGACAACTACGTCGCGCAGGGGCTGGCCGAGCTGTTGGGCGGGCGCTGCGAGTTGCGCCACGCCAGCGGCGACGCGGCGATGGACGCCGTCGACGACGACGTGGCCGTGGTGCTGCTGACGCACATCCACTACCGCACCGGGCGCATGTTCGACATGAAGGCGGTGACCGAGCGGGCGCACGAGGCCGGCGCGCTCATGCTGTGGGACCTGGCGCACAGCGCGGGCGCCGTGCCGGTGGACCTGGAAGGCTGCCGGGCCGACCTCGCCGTGGGCTGCGGCTACAAGTACCTGAACGGCGGCCCGGGCGCGCCCGCCTTCCTCTATGTCGCACGGCGCCATCAGGAGGCGCTGCGCCAACCGCTCAGCGGCTGGATGGGACACGCCCGCCCCTTCGACTTCGACCCCGCTTACGCCCCGGCCGC
>CAZMTC010000189.1:0-6691 GCA_964569105.1 uncultured Alphaproteobacteria bacterium
GCCCGGGGCCTTTCTGCGCCTCGCCGCGGGGGCGGTGGGCGAGGCGCTGGCGCCGGTGCCGCTGCTCGCCCTGCTCAAGCACCCGCTGACGGCGGGCGGGCGCGAGTCCGGCGCGTTCCGTGCCACCGTACGGGCGTTGGAGCGGCTGGCGCTGCGCGGCCCGCGCCCGGCGCCGGGCGTCGACGGCCTGCGCGCGGCGCTCGAGGCGGCGGCCGGCGACGCGCATGTGCGCAGGGACGACCTGCCGCCCGCACGCAAGGCGGTCGCCGCGCTGGAGGCGGCGCTGGCGCCGCTGATCGAGGTCATGGAGGAGGCCGCGGCGCCGCTCGGCCGGCTGGTCGGCGCCCATGTCGCGGCGGCCGAGGCCCTGGCCGCCGACGGCGAGGCGCCCGGGCCGGTGCGGCTGTGGGCCGGCGAGGCCGGCGAGGCGGCGGCGGATTTCGTCGCCGACGTCATGGCGGCGGCGGGCGAGTTGCCGCCCATCCGGCCGCGCGACTATCCCGCCGCGCTCGACGCGCTGATGGCCGGCCGCACCGTGCGCCCGCGCTTCGGCCGCCATCCGCGGCTGCACGTCTGGGGGCCGCTCGAGGCACGCCTGCAGAGCGCCGACGTGGTGGTGTTGGGCGGCCTCAACGAGGGCGGCTGGCCGCCGGAGCCCGAGAGCGACCCGTGGATGAGCCGGCCGATGCGCCGCGATTTCGGCCTGCCGCAGCCCGAGCGGCGGGTCGGCCTCTCGGCGCACGACTTCGCCCAGGCCGTCTGCGCGCCCACCGTGGTACTGACCCGCGCCCGCCGGGTCGAGGGCGCGCCCGCGGTGCCGTCGCGCTGGCTGCTGCGTCTCGACGCGGTGCTCGACGCCGCCGGGCTGGGCGACGACCGCTGGCCGGGCGGCGACTGGCTGGACTGGGCCGCGGCCCTCGACGCCAAGGACGACGGCACGCCCGGCCCGATGACCGGGCGGCCGCTGCCCCGGCCGAAGATCGAGGCGCGGCCGCGCAAGCTGTCGGTCACGCAGATCGGCACCTGGATGCGCGACCCCTACGCCATCTACGCCCGCAAGATCCTGCGGCTCGAGGCGCTCGACCCAATCGACGCCGCGCCCGGCGGGGCCGACCGGGGCAACTTCATCCACGACGCGCTCGAGGCGTTCGTTCGCGACGCTCCGGGGCAACTGCCCGACGACGCGCTCGAGCGGCTGCTCGCCGCGGGCCGCGAGGCCTTCGCCGGCGCGCTCGACCGGCCGGGCGTCTGGGCGTTCTGGTGGCCGCGCTTCGAGCGCATCGCCAAATGGGTGGTCGAGCACGAGCGCGAGCGGCGCCCCGCGCTGGTCGGCGGCATGGCCGAGGTCCGAGGCGAGCTGCCCGTCGGCGCGCCGGCGGGCGAGTTCCTCCTCACCGCGAAGGCCGACCGCATCGACCGGCGCGCCGACGGCGCGATCGACATCATCGACTACAAGACCGGTGCCGTGCCCACCGCCAAGCAGGTCGACGCCGGCTTCGAGCCGCAGCTCCCGCTCGAGGCGGCGATCGCGCGCGGCGGCGGGTTCGAGCGGCTGGGCAAGGTCGAGGTCGCCACGCTGCAGTACTGGCGGCTGCGCGGCGGGTCGCTCGCCGGCAGCGTCGAGCCGGCGGGCAAGGCGGCGCCCGACGCCCTGGCCGAGGCGGCCATGGAGGGCCTCGCCGGGCTGGTCGCGAAGTTCGACGACCCGGCGACGCCCTACGCGCCGATCCCGCGCGCGGCCTACGCCCCGCGCTTCAACGACTACGCCCATCTGGCGCGCATCGCCGAGTGGAGCGCGGCGGGCGGGGAGGACACCGAATGAGCGGCCTTGCCATCGTCCCGCGCACCGCCGACCAGCGAAGCGCGTCCGACCCCGGCCTGCCCGCCTGGGTCTCGGCCTCGGCCGGCTCGGGCAAGACCTCGGTGCTGGTCGACCGGGTCCTGCGCCTGCTGCTCGCCGGCACCCGGCCGCGCCATATCCTGTGCCTGACCTTCACCAAGGCGGCGGCGGCCGAGATGTCCAACCGCCTGGCCCTCAAGCTGGGCGCCTGGGCGGTGGCGCCCGACGAGGCGCTGGCGGCGGACATCGAGGCGCTGGGCGGCGCGACGCCAAGCGCGGACACGCTGGCCCTCGCGCGCCAGCTCTTCGCCCGGGTGCTCGACGAGCCGGGCGGCGTCCGCATCCAGACCATCCACGCCTTCTGCGAATCGGTGCTCAAGCGTTTCCCGCTCGAGGCGCAGGTGCCGCCGCACTTCCAGGTGCTCGACGAGCGCGACGCCCGCGAGCTGCTGGCCGACGCCCAGAACGCGGTGTTCGAGCATGCCCGGCGCGGCGGCGACGCGCAGGCCGAGGTGCTGAGCGCGTCGATCGCCTCCCTGGCGGAGCATATGTCGGAGACCGGCTTCGACGAGCTGATGGGCGCCATGGCCGGCGATCGCGGCCGGCTGGCCCGCGCCGTCCACGCGGCGGGCGGCCTCGACGGCGCGGTGCGGGCGGTCTACGGCGCGCTCGGGCTGGCGCATTCGGACACCGAGGACGATGTGCTGGCCGCCGCTTGTGCCGACGCCGCGCTCGACCTGCCCGGCCTGCGCGGCGCGGCCGAGGCGCTGCTCGCCAGCGGGTCCGACAACGACCGCAAGAAGGGCATGATCGTCGCCGATTGGTTGGCCGATCCCGGCGGCCGCGCGGCGGGGTTCGAGGCCTATCTGAAGGCCTTCTTCACGGAGAAGGGCAAGGGCACGCCCTTGAAGACCCCGGCGACCAAGGCGGCGCTCGCCGCCATGCCCGACGGCGGCGACGCGCTGGTGCGCGAGGCGGCGCGGCTCGAGGCGGCGCGCGACCGGCTGCGCCGGATCCGTATCGCCGCCACCACCTCCGCCCTGCTGGTGCTCGGCGACGCGGTGATCGAGCGCTACGAGGCGCGCAAGCGGGCCGAGGCGCGGCTCGACTACGACGACCTGATCCTGCACACCCGCGCGTTGCTCAGCGTCGCGCAGATGACGCCGTGGGTCCTGTTCAAGCTCGATGGCGGTCTCGACCACGTGCTGATCGACGAGGCGCAGGACACCAGCCCCGAGCAGTGGTCGGTGGTGCGCGCGCTGACCGAGGAGTTCTTCACCGCGGGCGGCGCGCAGGATGGGCCGCGCACCGTGTTCGCGGTGGGCGACACCAAGCAGTCGATCTTCAGCTTCCAGGGCGCGCGGCCGGCCGAGTTCGAGATCAGCCGCGCCCATTTCGAGACCCATGCGAAGAACACCGGCGTCGGCTGGCGCAATGTCGACCTCGATACCTCGTTCCGCTCGACCGAGGCGGTGCTAGGGCTGGTCGACGCGGTGTTCGCCGATCCCGCGGCGCGCGACGGGCTGTTGTTCGACGGCGGCGAGATCCGCCACACGGCGAGCCGCGAACGCGAGCCCGGCCTGGTCGAGCTGTGGCCGCCGGTGCCGGCGGAGGCGCCGGACGAGGCCGCGCCCTGGTCGGTGCCCGAGGTCGAGGAGGGGCCGCCGCTCGCCCGCTCGCGCCTGGCCCGGCACGTCGCCGAGACCATCCGCGGATGGATCGAGCGGGGCGAGCGGCTGGAGGCGCGGGGCCGGCCGATCCGCGCCGGCGACATCATGGTGCTGGTGCGGCGGCGCGGACCGTTCGTGGCCGAGCTGGTGCGCCATCTCAAGACGCTCGAGGTCGAGGTCGCCGGCGTCGACCGCATGGTGGTGACCGAGCAGCTCGCGGTGATGGACCTGATCGCGCTGGGCCGCTTCCTGCTCCAGCCGGAGGACGACCTGACCCTCGCCACCGTGCTGCGCGGCCCGCTGGCGGGGCTGTCCGAGGACGACCTGTTCGACCTCGCCTGGAACCGCAAGGGCGCGCGGCTGTGGCGCCGGCTGGGCGACAAGGCGGGCGAGCCGCGCTATGCCTCGGCGCATGCCTTCCTGGCCGCGATGTTGGCCGCGGCCGACTACGTCCCGCCCTACGAGCTTTATGCCCGCGTGCTGGGGCCGCAAGGCGGCCGGCGCAAGCTGGTCGGGCGGCTGGGCGTCGACGCACACGACCCGATCGACGAATTCCTGTCGCTCGCGCTGCGCTACGGCCAGGACCATCCGCCCTCGCTCGAGGGCTTCCTGCACTGGGTCGAGGCGGCGGCGACCGAGGTCAAGCGCGACCTCGAGCAGTCCGGACGCGACCAGGTACGGGTGATGACCGTGCACGGCGCCAAGGGGCTGGAGGCGCCGGTGGTGATCCTGCCCGACACGCTGCAGAAGCCCACCGGCGTCCCGGCCGTGCTGTGGTCCGACGACGAGACCGAGCCGCCCTTGTGGAAGCCGCTCAAGGAGGACGAGGAGCCCGTCACCGCCTTGCGCCGCGCCCAGGCCGAGGCCGAGCGCGACCGCGAGTACCGCCGCCTGCTCTATGTCGCGCTCACGCGCGCCGCCGACCGGCTCTACGTCTGCGGCTGGCACACGCGCAAAACGCCGCCCGAGGGGACTTGGTACGAGTTCGTCGAGCACGCGATGCGCGAGCTCGGCGAGCCCTTCGCTTTCGACGGCCCCTGGGGCGGCAAAGGGCTGCGCCTGGTACGCGGCGACCGGCCAGGCGAGCCGAGGCCCGAGGCGCCGGAGCGGCCGGCCGCGGCTCCGCTGCCCGACTGGGCGCGCCGCGCGCCGCCTGCGGAGCCCACGCCACCGCGGCCGCTGGCACCCTCGCGTCCCGAGGGCGAGGATCCGTCGGTGCGCTCGCCGCTCGCGCCCGACGACCCGCTGCGCTTCCTGCGCGGCCGGCTGGTCCATCGCCTGCTCCAGACCCTGCCCGAGTTGCCGGCGGAGGCGCGCGCGGACGCCGCCCGGCGCTTCCTGGCCCAGCCGGTCCACGGCCTCGACGAAGCGGCGCGCGACGCGGTCGCGCGCGAGACGCTGGCGGTGCTCGACGACCCGGCCTTCGCGCCGCTGTTCGGTCCCGGATCGATGGCCGAGGTGCCGCTCGCCGGCGTGCTGGGCGGCCGCGCCATCAGCGGCCAGGTCGACCGGCTGGTCGTGACCGCCGAGTCGGTGCTGGTCGCCGACTACAAGACCAACCGCCCGCCGCCCGCCACGCCGGCCGAGGTTGCACCCGCCTACCTGCGCCAGATGGCCGTCTACCGCGCGCTGCTCCAGCGGATTTATCCCGGCAGGACAGTCGATTGCGCGCTGGTCTGGACCGACGGCCCACGCCTGATGCGGCTCGACCCTGCCATGCTCGAGCCGGAGCCGTCTTGACTCGGTTCGGCCCTCCCTTAGATTCCCGAGACGTGCTCACAAGGGTGCCGCGGACCGCCGCGCCCGACCAAGGAAAGGGGAGCGTTTCCATCATGCCGGTTCAGACTTCGGACGACTCGTTCGAGAACGACGTGCTCAAGTCGTCGACACCCGTGCTGGTCGACTTCTGGGCCGAGTGGTGCGGGCCCTGCAAGCAGATCGCGCCCGCGCTGGAGGACCTGTCGTCCGACATGGGCGACAAGGTCACCGTCGCCAAGCTGGACATCGACGACAACCCGAAGACGCCGCAGCAGTACAACGTGCGCGGCATCCCCACCCTGCTCCTGTTCAAGGACGGTCAGGTCGTCGGCACCAAGGTTGGCGCCCTGCCCAAGTCCAAGCTCTACGAGTGGGTCGAGTCGGTCCTGCAGGACGCGACCGCCTGATCCCGCACGCGAGCTGAACAAGCGGCACCCCCGCCTCCGGGCGGGGGTGTTTGCGTCTGCAAGAATTCAGGTCTCCAGCCCCGGCTCTTCGGGCTCGGGCGCGAGGCGGAACTCGCCCTCGGTTTCGAACGGCACCGTGCGCTCGCCGAGGCCGCCGATGAAGGCGTCACCCGTGAGGCGGTAGGTGATGCCGCCGGTCTGCGCCATGCGCATCATCTGCTCGATCAGCCGCACCATGTCGGTCGACGCCGTCGCGGTGACGCGGCCCTCGCCCAGCCGCGGGACGGTTACCGATTCGTTCGACAGGCCCCTGGCGAAGTGGCGGCCGTTCATCTCGAGGTCGAAGCGCATGCCGTCGAGCGGGATGTCGAAGTCGTTGGGGTTGCGAACGTTCAGCACCAGCAGCATCGACGGCTCGAGCACGCCCGAGCCGGACCGCAGCTCGATATCGGCAAGCCGGACCTCGGGCTGTTGGACGTCCTTCGGCACGCCGGCGCAGCCGGCGGCGAGGAGAGCGGTCAGAACAGCAAGGAGGCGGAGCAGGAGCATGGTCGGGTACTCCGAGCGGGTCGATTGCGAGCCACTATAGGCCTACGTCGCCGGCGGCGTCCCGCGCCTCGTCGAGGATCGCGCCGGCGAGATAGAGCGAGCCGCAAACGAGGACCGTCGCCGGCCCGGACGCGGCGCGCGCCGCCACGTCGAGCGCCGCCTGCGCGCTGGCTGCCGTCTCCGCTTCCAGGCCCAGCGAGCGCGCGGCCGCCGCCAAGTTCGCGGGGTCCATCCCCGGCCGGTCGGCCTCGACCGGCACGGCGAACAGCCGGTCGGCGAGCGGTGCCAAAGGGGCGAGGAAGCCGCGCGCATCCTTGGAGGCCAGCATGCCCACGACGAGGATCAGCGGCCCGCGCGTCGCGCCGCCGGCCCAGTCGGCCAGCGCCCGCCCGGCTGCCGTGTTGTGCCCGCCGTCGAGCCACAGAGCCCAGCCGACCGGCAGGCGCGCGGCCAACCGCCCATCTTCG
>CAZMTC010000190.1:0-6589 GCA_964569105.1 uncultured Alphaproteobacteria bacterium
GTAATAGTGGTACAGCGCCGCCTGCGCGCCCCAGCAGATGTTGAACCCGCGGTGGACGTTGGTGCGCGCCCAGTCGAAGATGCGGGTGAGTTCGTCCCAGTAGCGCACCTCCTCGAACGGGATCTCCTCGACCGGCGCGCCGGTGACGATCAACCCGTCGAACTTCTCGTCCGCCACCTTCTCCCACGGCTCGTAGAAGGCGAGCATGTGCTCGGACGAGGTGTTGGTGGGCGTATAGGAGCCGGTGGTGATCAGCGTGAGTTCCACCTGCAGCGGCGTCGCCCCGATCACGCGCGCGAGCTGGGTCTCGGTCTTGATCTTCTCCGGCATCAGGTTGAGCAGCGCGATGCGCATCGGCCGGATGTCCTGCCGGATGGCGTCGCCCTCGCCGATGACGAGAACGCCCTCCTTGTCGAGCACGTGGCGCGCCGGCAGGTCGTCGGGGATTTTGATGGGCATTGGCGGTCTCTGGCGATTCCTTCACGGCGCCGCGTCGCCGGGCGCCTCGGGCCGAAGATTAGGCCGCGCGCCCGCAGGTTTACAACTCGCAACAGTGCGGCGGGCTGCGCTCGGGGGTTCCGGTTCGGTGGCCGGAGCCGGTTGTGCGGATTAGCTGAGTTCGATCCATGCGGCTGTCAATCTTTCCTTTGATTTCGGGGTTTTGCCTCTCTAAGAGTAGGCGCTCCGTCCGGCTGGCTGCTCATGAACACCGCCCGAGATAACGATACGCTCGAATCGCTTCGCGCCGAGGTCGACCGCATCGATCACGCGATCCACGACCTGTTGATCGAGCGCGCCGAGGTGGTCGCGCGCCTGGGCGGCGCCAAGGCCGGGCAGGGCGGTATCCTGCGCCCCGGGCGCGAGGCGCAGGTGCTGCGCTCCCTGCTCGAGCGCCACGCCGGCCGCTTTCCCAAGGCTGCGGTGGTGCGCATCTGGCGCGAGATCATGTCGGCCTCCGTGTGGCTGCAGGGGCCGTTCGCGGTGGCGGTCTACGAGCCGCGCGGCGAACCGGGCTACTGGGATCTGGCGCGCGCGCAGTACGGTATGGTGGCGCCGCACGTCGCATATCGGTCGGCACGCGAGGTCGTCGGCGCGGTGGCTGGCGCGCGGGCCACAGCGGGCGTGCTGCCCATGCCGAACACGGGCGAAGGCGAGCCCTGGTGGCTGCACCTGCTCGGCTCCGGCCCTGACACGCCCCGCGTCATCGGCCGGCTGCCTTTCACCGGGCCGGGCACCGTGCGCGATGACGGGCTGGAGGCCATGACCGTCGCCCGCACCGAGCCCGAGCCCACCGGCGACGACCGAAGCTGGCTGGTGCTGGAGAGCGCCAACGAGGTAAGCCGCGCCATGCTGGTGCGTACCATGGAACAGGCCGGGCTCGACGGCCACGTGATCGAGGTCTGGAAGGAGGCCGGCGGCTGGCTGATGCTGGTGGAAGCCGAGGGCTTCGTCGAAGCCGACGATGCGCGGCTCGGCAGGCTGGGCAGCGCCGAGGGCGGCGGCTTTCGCGGCGTCCACCGCATCGGCACCTATCCGGTGCCGTTCGATCCCGCCACCTTCGCCGACGAGGGGAGCGCCCGATGAGCGCGCTCCGTCCCCGCCCGGGCATTCTCGACATCGACCTCTATGTCGGTGGCAAATCGCAGGTCGACGGCACTGCCCGGGTGATCAAGCTGTCGTCCAACGAGGGTGCGCTGGGCCCCAGCCCCAAGGCGCTCGATGCCTATCGCGCCAAGGCCGACGACCTGCACCGCTATCCCGACGGCAACTCCGCCGCGTTGCGCGAGGCGATCGGCACGCGCCACGGGCTCGACCCCGCTCGCATCGTGTGCGGCAACGGCTCGGACGAGCTGATCTCGAACCTCGCGCGCGCCTATGCCGGGCCGGGCGACGAGGTGATCTACAGCCGCCACGGGTTCCTGATGTACCCGATCGTCGGCCATTCGGTGGGGGCGACGCCGGTCGTGGCGCCGGAGACCCGACTGCGGGCCGACGTCGATGCCCTCCTGGCGGCGGTGACCGGGCGCACGCGCATCGTGTTTCTCGCCAACCCGAACAACCCCACCGGCACCTACGTGTCGCGCGAGGAGCTCGAGCGGCTGCGCGCCGGGCTGCGCGAGGACATCCTGCTGGTGCTCGACGGCGCCTATGCCGAGTTCGTCACCCGCAACGATTACACGCCGGGCGTCGAGCTCGTGGACGCGGGCGAGAACACGGTGATGACCCGTACCTTCTCGAAGATTCATGCCCTCGCCGGGCTGCGCCTGGGCTGGGCCTACTGTCCGCCCGCCGTGGCCGACGTGCTCAACCGGCTGCGCATCCCGTTCAACGTCACCCTGCCGGCGCAGGCGGCCGGCGTGGCGGCGATCGAGGATCTGTCGCACACGGACGCCTGCCGCGCACATAACGACCGCTGGCGACCCTGGTTCGCGGACCAGATCGCCAAGCTGGGGCTGGAGCCGGTGCCCAGCGTGGCCAATTTCGTCCTGGTGCGCTTCCCGAACGAGAAGGGGCGCGACGCGGCCGCGGCCAACGATTTTCTCAACGCGCGCGGTGTCATCCCGCGCGCGGTCGACGCCTACGGCCTGGGCGACTGCCTGCGCTTCACCATCGGGCGCGAGGACGAGATGCGCGCCGCGGTCGACGCGTTGGCCGAGTTCGTCGGCTGACATGGCTGCGGCGGTTCACTTCCGACGCGTGGTGCTGCTCGGTGTGGGGCTGATCGGCTCGTCGCTGGCGCGGGTGATCCGGCAGCAGGGTCTGGCCGACGAGGTCGTGGGACTGGCGCGGTCCGAGGCCACGCTCAAACGCATCGTGGAGCTCGGTCTGGTCGACCGGGCGGTGGCCGACCCCGCCGCGGCGGTCGAGGGTGCGGACCTGGTGGTCTTCGCGCTCCATCTGGGCGCCTATTCGGAGATCGGTGCCGCGATCGCGCCGCACCTCGCCGAAGGCGCCATCGTCACCGACGTGGGCTCAGCCAAGCGCGCGGTGATCGACCGGCTCGCGCCGGTTCTGCCTGACCACGTCCATCTGGTGCCCGGCCACCCGGTCGCCGGCACCGAGCATTCGGGTCCCGACGCCGGCTTCGCCGAGCTGTTCCGCGACCGCTGGTGCATCCTGACCCCGGAGGAGGGCACGGAACCGGCGGCGGTCGACAAGGTCGCCGCGCTGTGGCGCGCGGCGGAGATGAATGTCGAAGTGATGGACGCCGAGCACCACGACATGGTGTTGGCCCTCACCTCGCACCTGCCGCACGCGATCGCCTATACCATCGTCGGGACCGCCACCGACCTCGAGGAGCACCTCAAGTCGGAGGTGATCAAGTTCTCGGCCGGCGGCTTTCGGGACTTCACGCGGATCGCGGCGACCAACCCCGAGTTCTGGCGCGACGCCTTCCTGGCCAACCGCGACGCCCTCCTCGAAGTGCTGGCGCGTTTCACCGAGGATCTCACGGCGCTGCGCCGGGCCTTGCGGCAGAGCGATGGCGACGCGCTCTACGCCATGTTCCGCCGCACCTACGACATCCGCCGCGGCGTCATCGAGGCCGGCCAGGCGACCCCCGAGGAGGTGAAGCGGCGCGAGAACGGCGGAGACCCGTAGCCCGCGCTACTGGGCGGTGCAGGGAACCTGGCCGTTGGCGGTCATCAAGGTCCACTGGTTGGGCGAGTTGGGATCCGCGATGCCGCACTGGGCGCCGCTGCCGAGATCCATGCACAGGGTCATGCCGCCGTCCGCCCACCACCGGCCGCTGATGCCGGAGCGGTCCTCCGCGTTGTTGGCGTCGGGCGCCCTTACCGTCGCTTGGCCGCCCTCCTGCAGAACGACCAGCGTGGAGCCGCCGGTGACGTTGTTGGGGTCCGTCCGCTGGGTATAGTCGCAACGGAATGTCTTGCCGCCCATGGCGTTCTCGAGCTGGCTGGCGCTCTGGGCTGTGGCGGTCGAGGCGATGCCGGCCGCGGCCAGCAGGACGATCAGTCGGGCGATCATCGGTCCTCCTTCGATCCAAAAGTTCGCGGGCTTGCGGCCCCCGAGTCTGCACTGCGAGCACATAACGCTGCAATGTGGCAGGATCAGGGACGCTGAAGCGCGGCCCAGTCGACGGGCGGCAGTTCCGCGACCAGCAGCGGACCGACATAGACGCCGCCGTCGCGGATGGTCATCGGTGCGGAGACGGTACGCGCGCCGTCCGCTCCCGTCGAGGCGAACAGGTCGAGCATGCCGCGCAGCGTCCGGGCGTCCTTGGCCGCGATCTGCCCCGCCGCCACCGCCGCGTCGAGCGCCTTGTCGTAACCGGTGAGCGAGAGCTGGAGCGTGCCCGCGGGCTGCAGACGACCATCGAGCTGCAGTTCGCCCGACGCCTCGCCCTTCACACCGGCCCACGCCACGCGCAGCTCGCGCACAAACAGCGTGCCTCCCGCGGCCCGCCACCGTTCGGGGTCGAAGGTCTCGCCGCCCAGGACCGGCGGGTGGGTCATGTCCGCCGACAGCTCGACACGCTCGACCCGCCGGCCCAGGAGCGCGGCAGTCTCGGCCGGCAGCGTGACGCCCTCCACCAGCGTGTCGACCAGCATCGCCGGCGGGTCGTCCTCCGACGCCGTGGTTCGCACGGCGTCGAGCGTCACCGTATCGGCCGTGTATGTCGAACCGGTGCCAATGTCGGTCACCGTGACCTGATCGGCCCGGAAGCGCGCTTCGGAGAGGCGGCCATCGCCGCCCGTGACCAGCTCCGCGCTCGACGGCGACGGCCAAGCGATCTCGAGCGGCCCGTCAGGACCCTCGGGGTCGACCGTCACGATCTGGCGCCCGGAGAAGGCCACCTCGATCCGGTCGGGGGCGCCCAGCCAGGCCGAGGCGTCGAAGCCGCCGGTCCAACCGGCGCTGGCACCGTCCTGCCGCCAAGCGTAGCGCAGCGCCTCGACCGCGAGCGTCACGTCGAGCGGAAAGCCGCCGACCTCCATCGCGCCGAACTCCACCGTCTCGCCGCGCTCGCGCGCCTCGGCGACCCAGCGTTCGGCGCCGTCCTCGACGCCGCGCGCGACGACGAACCAGTATGCGATGTAGAGCGCGACGGCGAGAATCGCGACGACGGTCAGGATGCGGCGCATGGGGAGTTCCGCTCGGGGTTCGATCAGCGCGGTTATACCGTTCGCGACGGCTGCATGCGAGCCCGGCGTCGCCGCTGCCCGACGTCCCGTGGCGTCCCGCCGAAATCGTCCTAAATCCTGTCCCATGGCCGGGGAACGCGAGCATTGGGTGTTCGGCTACGGTTCGCTGATGTGGGACCCGGGATTCCCGCATGCCGAGACCGTCCCCGCGCGGGTGCGCGGCTGGCACCGCGCGTTCTGCATCACCTCGCACAACTACCGCGGCACGCCCGAGCGGCCCGGCGCGGTGCTGGGGCTCGACCGCGGCGGCTCGTGCGTCGGCCGCGCCTTCCGGGTCGACCCGGCCGACTGGCCGGCGGCCGCGGCCTATCTCGACGAGCGCGAGATGGTACACTACACCTACGAGCGGCGGTGGGTGCGCGCACGGCTGGAGGACGGCCGCACGGTCATGGCGCTGACCTACGTCGCCGACCGCAGCCACGAGCGCTACTGCGGCGGCGCCCCGGTCGAGCACATCGCCCGGCTCATCGCCACCGGCCGCGGCAAGCGCGGCTCGGCGCGCGACTACCTCGCCAACGTCGTCGCCCAGCTCGACGCGCTGGGCATCCGCGACGGCGCGCTGCACGCTCTGCTGGCGCGGGTCGAGGCGATGGCGGCGCAGTAGGCGCCTACCCGCACTTCGAATAGCCGCAGGATGGGCAGACGTCGCAGTTCTCCTGGCGCAGCAGGCCCGGCTGGTGGCATTTGGGGCAAGGGCGCAGCGGGCGCGAAGGGTTGCCCTCGCCGAGGTTGACCACCTTGGCCTGCTCCTCTGCCGCGTGCGCCTCGCGGCCCGGCAGGAAGCCGATGTCGATCATGTGCCGCTCGATCACCTCGCCGATGGCGGCGAGCAGCGAGGGCACGTATCTGCGCCCCATCCACTGGCCGCCGCGCGGGTCGAACACGGCCTTGAGCTCCTCGACCACGAAGGACACGTCGCCGCCGCGGCGGAACACCGCCGAGATCATCCGGGTGAGCGCGACGGTCCAGGCGAAGTGCTCCATGTTCTTCGAGTTGATGAACACCTCGAACGGCCGTCGCCGCCCGTCCTGCACCACGTCGTTGATGGTGATGTAGATGGCGTGGTCGCTCTCCGGCCAGCGGATCTTGTAGGTCTTGCCGGGCAGCTCGTTGGGCCGGTTGAGCGGCTGGGTCATGTAGACCACGCCGCCGGCCTCGTAGGGGTCGCGCGGCCGCGCGGGCGGCGCCTTGAACGGCAGCTCCGGCTCGCCGCCGTCGCCCTCGGCCTGCCGGTCCGCGGCCTCGGCGGGCTCCGGCTCGCGCGCGCCGGCCCCGGCCTCGTAGGCCTCGGTGGCCGCGAGCTCGGTCGGCTGCGCGCCGTCCTCCTTGTCGACCGAGAGCACGGCGCCGGTGATGTCGTTGGGCCGGTAGGTGGTGCAGCCCTTGCAGCCCAGCTCGTAGGCCTGCAGGTAGACGTCCTTGAA
>CAZMTC010000191.1:0-6575 GCA_964569105.1 uncultured Alphaproteobacteria bacterium
CGTCGAGCGCGGCGAGGTGGACGGGATACCGCCCGCCGAGTGGGACAATGTGATTGTCGCAACCGGGCCGCTGACCTCCCCCGCGCTGTCCCAGACGATCCTCGCGCTCACCGGCGAGAACGCCCTCGCCTTCTTCGACGCCATCGCCCCCATCGTCCACAAGGACAGCGTCGACATGAGTAAGGCGTGGTTCCAGTCGCGCTATGACAAGGGTGTATCCAAGGACTATCTCAACTGCCCACTCGACGCGGCGGAGTACGACGCATTCGTCGACGCGGTGCTGGCCGCCGAGGCCACCGAGTTCCACGAGTGGGAGAAGGACACGCCCTATTTCGAGGGCTGCCTGCCGATCGAGGTGATGGCGGCGCGCGGGCGCGAGACGCTGCGCTACGGGCCGATGAAGCCGGTGGGCCTGACCGACCCGCGCACCGGCGAGCGGCCCCACGCCGTGGTGCAGCTCCGCCAGGACAACGCCCTGGGCACGCTCTACAATCTGGTCGGCTTCCAGACCAAGCTGCGCTACGGCGAGCAGGCGCGCGTCCTGCGCATGATCCCGGGGCTCGAGACCGCGCAGTTCGCGCGGCTGGGCGGCATCCACCGCAACACCTTCCTCAACAGCCCGCGCCTGCTCGACGGCACCATGCGTCTGAAGGCGGACGTGCGGCTTCGCTTCGCCGGCCAGATCACCGGCGTCGAGGGCTATGTCGAGAGCGCCGCGATGGGCCTTCTGGCCGGGCGATTTGCGGCGGCCGAGCGCCGGAACGCACGGCCGTCGACCCCGCCCGCAACCACGGCGCTGGGCGCGCTTCTGAGCCACATCACCGGCGGCGCGAACGCCGAGACTTTCCAGCCGATGAACGTCAATTTCGGTCTGTTCCCGCCGCTCCCCGGCAAGATGCGCAAACGCGAGCGCAAGCCCGCGATGGCGCGGCGGGCGCTCGCCGACCTGGACGCCTGGCTCGGCGCCTCGCGAGCGGCCGCGGAGTAGACCGCGGGCCGTCCATCAAAATCCACATTTGCGTGCGCGGGAATGCGCTCGGCTACGGTACCGCGCAGACCGTCAGGCCGATTCCGCACCTGCCGGCGCCGCACGAAACACCAGCCGCCCCCGCCGCGCGCAGCGCATGAGGCGCCACTGCTTGGCCGGCCGGCCCGGCTCGAGCGACCGGCGCAATATCTCGCCGCACCGGCGCCGCTGGCGCAGCAGCGCCTGTTCGGCCAAGCTGAGCGGCATCAGGGCCGGCAGTGCCGTCGCGGGTAGTCCGGCCGCAGCCATCTGCGTCTTGGTCAACGCGTCTTGCGCCCCAGTAGCCATCGCCTCCCACGCGGACAGCACCTCGTCGGTGGCACGGCCGGCGAACAGGTCGGCTTCGCGTGCGCCCGCCGTCCGCATGGTCGAGTCCGGCAACAAGCGCCGACCGGCGACGGCGTGCGGTCCGACGCGCCGGCACAGCTCGGCCAGGCCCCAGGCCTCTCCGGCGATCCCCGCGAGCCGGCCTTCGGACTCCCGCTCGTCGGCCCCGAGGATGGCCAGCGCCGCAGCGAAAACCGGCGCGTGAATCGCGCGCAGCCGCGCGCGCAGCTCGGCCTCGTCGACGGGCGGCGGATCCTCGACCTCGGATTCGCGGCCGTCGAGCGTGGCGACCAGCCGCTCCGGGGCGATCCGGCCCTCGCGCACCGCCGGCGCCAGCGCCTCGGCCACCGGATGGGCCCGTACGGCACCCTCCGCCATGCCCTCGATCGTCTCGCGCCACCACTGGAGACGGATCAGGCCGATACCCGGCTCGCTGACCCGATCCGGTGTCTTGCCGACTTCCTGATCGAAGGCGTAGAGCGCGAACAGGACTTCCCGCCGGTCGGCCGGCGCGAACAGGGTGCTGAGGAACCGGTCCATGTCGCGCCCGCGCACCAGGGCCGCGCAATGGGAAAGACCCCGGCTCACCACCGCCCTTCACAATCGGCAGGGCCGAATCTACCCTTTTCGGTTACACTATCGTCAGACAATCGCCGCACCGTGCCGCCCTTTCGGGACGACGGACGGTCGGTGGACGCCGCCCCGAGCGGCATACCATAGGCGACACTGGGGGAGAGAGTTCGCATGACAGCCATAACAGACAGTCTCAGGAACACCGTCATCGCCGGTATCGTGCTGCTCGTGATCATCGCAGTGATCATGGCGGCATTCGGCTTCCAGATCAGTTTCGGTTCGGACTGGTGGGCGTTCTTCTTCCGCTGGCTGCACGTGCTCAGCGGCGTGATGTGGATCGGTATCCTGTGGTACTTCAACTTCGTCCAGGTACCCAACATGGGCAACATCCCTGACGAGCAGAAGCCCGCCATCTCCAAAGTCATCGCGCCGGCCGCCCTGTTCTGGTTCCGCTGGGGCGCCATGGCGACGATCGTCACCGGCCTGATTCTCGCTTGGCTGCTCGGCTATATCGGCGAGGCGATCATCCTGGGCATCGGCTACGACAACCCGTACTGGACCACCATCGGCATCGGCATGTGGCTGGGCGCGATCATGTGGTTCAACGTCTGGTTCATCATCTGGCCGAACCAGAAGAAGGCGCTGGGCATCGTCGAGGCCGGCGCCGACGAGAAGGCCAAGAGCGCGGCCACGGCGAAGATGTTCTCGCGGATCAACACGCTGCTGTCGATCCCGATGCTGTTCTGCATGGTGGGCGCGCAGAACGCCGGCTTTGGCTGAACCGGCCGCGAGAAGGTGATGTCGGAACGGGGCCCCGCTGGGGCCCCGTTCTTTTGAACCATCGCCCGCTCAAGAAACGGCGATCAGCGCAGCCGCCACGTGGCGCTCCTCGGCGAGGAGCAAATTGTAGGTGCGGCAGGCGGCGCCGGTATCCATCGGTTCGGCGGCGATGCCGGCCGCGCGCAGCAGTTTGCGCGCTTCGGGCGGCAGGCCGCGGATTTCCTTGCCGCAGCCGATCAACAGCAGCTCGACATGGACGTCGGCGTCGATCAACGGCTGAAGCGATTCGGCCGTGATGTCGGCCGGGTCGGTCGCGCCCCAAGGGACAACGCGGTCGACCAGCACGATAACGGAGCCCTCGTAGCGCGCCCCGCTCACCCGGAAGCCGCCGTCGCCATAGCCCTCGATGATCTGGCGGCCTTCGGGAATGGCCGGCGTGACGTCGCCCTTCACGCCGTCACCCCTGCTCCTGCTGCGAGCGGATCCGCGCCTCGCCTTCGTCACCCTCGTCGCCGCCGAGCGACAGGCTCTCCGCACGCAGGTTCAGGTAGAGCAGCATCGGCACCGCCAGGCAGATCGAAGAGTACGTCCCCACGACGACACCCCAGATCATCGCGAAGCTGAAGTCGCGGATTACCGCGCCGCCGAACACGAACAGTGCGATCAAGGCCAGCAGCGTCGTGGTGCTGGTCATAACCGTGCGGACCAGCGTCTCGTTGATCGACTGGTTGAGGACGTCGGCCAACGGCCGCTTCTTGTACTTGCGCAGGTTCTCGCGCACGCGATCGAACACCACGACCGTGTCGTTGATGGAATAGCCTGCGATGGTGAGGATCGCCGCCAGCGTCGAGAGGTTGAACTCGAGCTGCAGGACCGCGAAGAGGCCTATGGTCAGCAGGATATCGTGCGCCAGCGCCACCACGGCCCCGACGCCGAACTGCCATTCGAACCTGAACCAGATGTAGATCAGCAGCGCGCCGATCGCCAAAAGCACGGCGATCGCCCCCGCCTCGCGCAACTCCTCGCCGACCTTCGGGCCGACAAACTCGGTGCGGCGGTACTCGACCCCCGTCCCCAACGCATCCTTGATTTGCTCGATGGCCGCCTGCTGCGCCTCCTCGCCGCCTTCCTGCTCCTGAACGCGGATCAGCACCTGGTTGTCCGCGCCGAAGCGCTGAATCGTCGCCTCGCCCAGGCCGAGCCCGCTGAGCTCGCTGCGGACCTCACCGATATCGGCGGGTCCCTCGGTCTCGATCTCGATCAGGATGCCGCCGCGAAAGTCGATACCGTAGTTGAGACCCATCGCGAAGAACGCGGCGATGGCGCCCGCCACCAGCAGTGCCGAGATCGCCATGAACAGGCGCCGGTACGGTACGAAGGAAATGTCGGTCCCCGGCTTGATCAGGCGCAGGCGCATGATGCTCCCCTAGACCACGAGCTCGGCGGGACGGGCCCGGCGCAGCCACATCACCAACATCAGCCGCGTGACCATGATCGCGGTGAACATGGACGTGGCCAGACCGATCGACAACGTCACCGCGAAGCCCTTGATCGGACCGGTGCCGAACAGGAACAGCAAGATCGCCGCGATGAAGGTGGTCAAGTTCGCGTCGATGATGGTCGTCAGCGCGCGGCGATAGCCGGCATCGACGGCGTTGATCGGCGGTCTGCCGGCCGCCGACTCTTCGCGGATGCGCTCGAAGATCAGCACGTTGGCGTCGACCGCCATGCCGATGGTCAGCACGATGCCGGCGATGCCGGGCAGGGTGAGCGTCGCCTGGAGCAACGACAGCGCGCCCGCGATCAGGATCAGGTTGAGCACCAGCGCCACGTCGGCCATGGCGCCGAAGCGCCCGTAGCTGAGCACCATGAAGACAACCACGAACACCATCCCCAGGATGCTGGCGATCTTACCGGCCTCGATCGAATCCTGACCCAGTCCAGGCCCCACCGTCCGCTCCTCGATCACCTGGATCTCGGCGGGCAACGCGCCCGAGCGCAGCAGCGCGGCCAGACGCTCGGCCGACTGAACGGTGAACCCGCCCTCGATCTGCCCCGCACCGCCCAGGATGGCGGAACGGATGACCGGCGCGCTGATCACCTCGCCGTCGAGCACGATGGCGAAACGGCGGCCGATGTTATCCGACGTGATCTCGGCGAAATTGCTGCCGCCGACGGCGTCGAAGCGGAAGGTGACGATTGGCTGGCCGCGGTCGAAGCCCTGCTGCGAATCAACGAGGTTCTCGCCCGTGACGATCGACTGGCGCTCGACCAGGAGCTGCTGCTGCGGCTGGTCCTGCATCGGGACCCACATGGTCCCGGGCGGCGCGGGCTGATCCGGTGAGGCCGAGGCACCTTCCTCCACCAGGTGGAAGGTCATCTTGGCCTGGGTCTGGATCAGCTCGATGATCTCCTCGGGGTTGTCCTCGCCCGGGAGTTGAATGACGATCCGGTCCTCGCCCTGGCGCTGGACCGAAGCCTCGCGCAGCCCGAGCTCGTCGATGCGCCGGCGCAGGATCTCGATGGTCTGTTCGACTGCCCGGTCGCGTCGGACCTGGACACCGTTTTCCGTCAGGGTGACGCGGAATCGGCCCGGCGAGCTCTGCTCGACCCGATACTGCTGCGCGGGGCCGGCGATGCCGCCCCCCGCGCTGAAGTCGCCAACGACGTCGTCGACCACGTCGGCCGCCAGCTCCGCCTGCTCGGCGTCCCGGATCTGGAAGGTCAGTCCGCGCTCCTGGATCGGGATCTGGCCCACACGGATGCGATTCTCGCGCATCGCGCGGCGCAAGGCCTCGGCCATGTTGTCGAGCGAGCCGGCCAGGGCGGAGCCCGTGTCGACCTCGACCAGCAGGTGCGCACCGCCCTGCAGATCCAGGCCGAGGTTCATGCTCTGGCTGGGCAGGAAGTCCGGCAGGGCCTCGTTGGTGCCCTTGGGCAGAACGTTGGGCAACGCGAACAGGATGCCCAGAAGGCAAATCCCGAGGACGATCAGCCGCTGGAACAGGCCGATATTGATCATGGGCGGATCCGCCGACGCAGGGCCGGCACTGGGTTGCTAGCTGTCCTTGCTGTCGCTGTCTTTGCTGTCCCTGCTTTCCTTGGCGCCGCCGGCGGGCTCGGTGCGCTTCACGAGGTCGGCGATGGTGTGTTTCACCACGCGGACCTTGACGCCGTCGGCGATCTCGACCGTCGCCTCGTCGTCCTCGACCTTGGTGATCGTTCCGATGAATCCGCCCGAGGTGATGACCTTGTCGCCGCGCCGCAGATTGGCCAGCATCTCCTTGTGCTGCTTGGCACGCTTCTGCTGGGGGCGGATCATGAAGAAATAGAAGATGGCGAAGATCGCCGCCATCATGATCAGGAACGAGAAGTCCCCGCCGCCGCCGAAGCCGCCGCCCCCGTCCTGGGCCAGCGCCTGCGAAATCAACATATTGTCCGCTCCCTGGTGTGGCGATTGCGGCGCGACTATAGGGACCATGTGCGCCATTGCAAGCGCAGTTGACCCCCCGCCGCCCCCCCCATAGGGTCGCGCCGCGCTCCGGCGCCGCCCGCCATCGGAACATGCCATGACCGACGACGACCTCGAGCCTCTCCTGTCCCGCATCGCCGCCGCGCTGGAGCGGCTGGCGCCGCCCCATCCCGAAGGCGCATCGCTGAGCACGGCGGATGCCTTCATCTGGCACGCCGAGGGCTGGCTCGAGCCGGTCGAGCGGGTCAACCGGCTCGACCTCGAGTTGCTCCAGGGCCTCGACGCGCAGCGCGACCGGCTGCTCGAGAACACGCGCCGGTTCGCGCGCGGGCTACCGGCCAACAACGCGCTGCTGTGGGGCGCGCGCGGCATGGGCAAGAGCTCGCTGGTCAAGGC
>CAZMTC010000192.1:0-6472 GCA_964569105.1 uncultured Alphaproteobacteria bacterium
CGAGATCTCGCGCAGGACCGCCTTGAGCCGCTCCTCGAACTCGCCGCGGAACTTGGCGCCGGCGATCAGCGAGCCGAGGTCGAGCGCGAGCAGGCGCTTGTCGCGCAGGCTCTCGGGCACGTCGCCGTTGACGATGCGCAGCGCCAGCCCCTCGACGATGGCGGTCTTGCCGACGCCGGGCTCGCCGATCAGGACGGGGTTGTTCTTGGTCCGGCGCGACAACACCTGGATGGTCCGGCGGATCTCCTCGTCGCGGCCGATCACCGGGTCGAGCTTGCCCTCGCGCGCCGCGGCGGTCAGGTCGCGGGCATACTTTTTGAGCGCGTCGTAGCTGTCCTCGGCGGTGGCGCTGTCGGCGGTGCGGCCCTTGCGAATATCGTTGATCGCCTCGTTCAGCGTCTGCGGGCTGACACCTGCGTCCTTCAGCGCGTCGGCCGCCTTGGTGCCCGACGACATGGCCAGCGCGAGCAGCATGCGCTCGGCGGTGACAAAGCTGTCACCCGCCTTTTCGGCGACCTGTTGCGCGGTCTCGAAAAACCTGGCGGTCTCGGGCGCCAGATAAAGCTGGCCCTGCGCACCCTCGACCTTGGGCAGCTTGTCGAGCGCCGCCTCGGTCTTATGCAGCGCGACCTTGGGATCGCCGCCCGCGGCGGTGATCAAGTTGGCCGCCAGCCCTTCCTTGTCGTCGAGCAGCACCTTGAGGATGTGCTCGGGCGCGAACTGCTGGTGGCCGGAGCGCAGCGCGAACTGCTGGGCGCTCTGCACGAAACCGCGCGAACGCTCGGTGAAATTTTCGAAGTCCATCTCTACCAATCCTCATTGCGGCGTCCCCCGGAACGGGCGGACAGGTTTGGTGGACCCGCGTTCGCGGCGTCCAACGGTTGATATGGGGGATCGCATACGGGCCCGCAAGCGCGCGGGATTGCCGCGGGCGCGGTTCGGGCCAGGTCGATATGCCGCGGCGCAGACCCGGGCCGGCAGCCGGCCAAAAGGCTGGACCGGGGGAACCCGTGGAGTACCCTGTGACCTCATGAACCCGGCTGACACACAGGGGCGTACCGTCGCCCGCCTCTGCCGCTATCCCGTCAAGGGCATGACGGCCGAGGCGCTGGACGAAGTGACGCTGAGGCCCGGGCGGGCCGTGCCCGACGACCGGCGCCTCGCCTTCGCCCACGGCGCCAGCGGGATCGATCCCGCGCACTCGGGATGGGCACCCAAGTCTCGGTTCCTGATGCTGGCCCGCAATGCGCAGCTGGCCGGCCTTGCGGCGGCGCTGGAGAACGATGTCCTGACGTTGAGCCGCGGTGGCGCAGTGGTGGCGCGCGGGCGGATCGGCGACCGCGCGGCGCGCGCCGCCCTCGAGGCCGCAATTCTGGACTCCATGGGTGAAGAGGCAAAAGGGGCGGTGCGTCTTGTCGCCGCCGAGGACCAACCCTACTCCGATGTGCCAGCGCCGTGGCTTTCTGTGATCAATCTCGCCAGCCTGCGCGCGCTGGAGACGGCGGCCGGCGCACCGCTCGACCCGCTCCGATTTCGGGCGAACCTCTACTACGAGGGCGGCGAAGCCTGGGAGGAGCGCGATTGGCCCGGGCGCGAGATCACGGTAGGCGGCGCGCAGCTACGCGTGGAGGAGCCGATCGAGCGCTGCGCCGCGACCAATGTCGACCCGCGAACCGCCGCGCGCCACCTGAACCTGCCGCAGGTACTGCAACGGCAGTTCGGACATGTGGAGATGGGGGTCTACGCCGCGGTGGCCGCGGGAGGGACGGTGCGCGTGGGGGATCGGCTGGCGCGGACGTGAGGGTGGCCGTGCAGCGCCTTGTACCTCCCGCGATCGTCATGCCGGGGCTTGTTCCCGGAGTCCATAGGTATCGCGGCCCGGGAACAAGTCGCGGGGCGATAGTGGAGGAATATGCGGGAGCGCGCGCTCCCCGGGAAATCGGTCCCTGGGCGGCGATCTGCGTGTGAAGCGATGTTGCGGGAAAGGGCCTGCGATCAGGCCTGGAGCGGCTTGCCGTCCTCGTCGTCGCCCGCGGGCGCGGTCAGCGGCTCGTCCTCGGTCTCCCCCTCGTCGCCGGCCTGGACCTCGGGCTTCTTGAGCCGGCCGCGGCCGTTGCCACGCTTGGCGCGAGCCGGCTTCTCCTGCTGCTCCTCGGGCTCGTCGTCGTCGTCGTCGTCGCCACGCGCGGAGTGCTCGGACGGCTGCTGGTCGTCGTCGCCGCCGTTGCGCGCCCGCCGGCCCCGGTCGCCCCCCCCGGACTGGTCGCCCTGGTCCTCGCCGTTGCCCTGCTGCTGCTCGCGGCGCGCCTCGGCCTGGGCGTTGGCGGCGTTGATAATGCGCAGATAGTGCTCGGCGTGCTGGAAGTAGTTCTCGGCCGCGACCCGGTCGCCCGCCGACGCCGCGTCGCGCGCCAGCGCCAGGTACTTCTCTTGGACCTGGAACGCATTGCCGCGGACACGGACGCTGGGCCCGTTGCTGTCGAACGTCTGCGTACGGTTGTTCGGGGCCTTGCGGCCCGTGCCGCGGCCGCGGCCGCGCTTCGGATTGGGACCTTGCCTCATATCTCCATCACTCGTTACTGGTGCGCCCGGATACGCTCGCCGGGCCTCACAGTCGGCATTCGATGGTCGACCGTCGTATTCGGCCATCGATATTGTGCGTCGCCGCTGGGAATGAGGGTGGCGCGCAATGATTTTTCGTATGCGCGCGCCCCGGTTTCATAGCAAACCGCATGCGGTGTTGCAAAGACTGATGTTAGTTGGCGTCAGTCAAAGAACCGTAAATCCCCGATCCCCACTGCGACGACCCGCTCGACTCCCGCCAGATCCCGGAAAATCGCAGATATCCGCAGAGTCCGCCGCGCCAGAATGTCACACACCGCCGGGCTCTGACCGGCGCCCATTTCCAACAAGGCGACGCCGTCTGGCGTCAGGCGATTCGCGATCTGAGGAGCGATCTTCCTGTAGGCGTCCAATCCATCGGGGCCGCCGTCGAGCGCCTCTCGCGGCTCATGCCGCGCCACTTCGGGATCGAGGCGTTCGATCTCATGACTGGCAATATAGGGTGGATTCGCGACGAGACAATCGAAACGGCCCGAAATTCCCGCCGCCCAGTCGCCGGCGCAGAACAAGGCGCGGTCGGCCAGGCCGAGCCGCTGGGCGTTGTCCCGCGCAACGGCCAGCGCGGCCGTGCTACGGTCGACGCCGAGGCCCATGGCGGCGGGCCACTCGCTCAGGAGCGCGAGCAGCAGGCACCCCGTGCCGGTGCCCAGATCGAGCACCCGCAGCGGCGCGTCATGCTCGGGCAGCAAACGGAGCGCCGCCTCGACCAGCGTCTCGCTGTCCGGACGCGGGTCGAGCGTGTCGGCGGTGGTGCGGAACTCGAGGCTCCAGAACTCGCGCCGGCCGAGGATCTTGGCCACGGGCTCGCCGGTCAGGCGGCGCTCCACCAACGCCACGGCGCGAGCGGTCGCCTCGGTATCGAGCATGCGGCCGGGATCCAGCGCTACCGCCTCGGGGGGCAGGCCGGCGGCATAGGCGACGAGCAGCCGGGCGTCGAGCCGGGCGCCCGGCACACCTGCGGCATCGAGCCGGCCGGCCGCGCCAGCCACCGCTTCGCCCAGCGTGCTCACGCCACCTCCTCGGACAGCCGCGCCGCCTCGTCTTCGGCGATCAGGCTGTCGATCATCTCGTCGAGCGGCTCGCCGCCCTCCATGATCTGGTCGAGCTTGTGCAGGGTCAGGCCGATGCGGTGGTCGGTGACCCGGTTCTGCGGGAAGTTGTAGGTGCGGATGCGCTCCGAGCGGTCGCCCGAGCCGACCTGGCTCCTGCGCGCCGCCGCGCGCTCGGCCTCGCGTGCCGACCGCTCAGCCTCGTAGAGCCGCGCGCGCAGCACCTTCATCGCCTTGGCCTTGTTCTTGTGCTGCGACTTCTCGTCCTGGATCGCGACCACGATGCCGGTGGGCATGTGGGTGATACGCACCGCACTGTCGGTGGTGTTGACCGACTGCCCACCGGGGCCCGAGGAGCGGTAGACGTCGACGCGCAGGTCGTTCTCGTCGATGTCGACGTCGAATTCCTCGGCCTCAGGCAGCACGGCCACGGTGGCGGCGGAGGTGTGGATCCGGCCGCCGCTCTCCGTCGCCGGCACGCGCTGGACCCTGTGGACGCCGGACTCGAACTTGAGCCGCGCAAAGACGTTGCGGCCCGAGATGGTGGCCATCGCCTCCTTGTAGCCGCCGATACCGGTCTCGTTGATCTCGATGACCTCGAAGCGCCAGCCGCCGCGCTCGGCGAGGCGCTGGTACATGCGGAACATCTCCGCGGCGAACAACGCCGCCTCCTCACCGCCGGTGCCGGCACGAACCTCTAGAATGGCGTTCTTCGCGTCGGCCTCGTCCTTGGGTAGCAGCATGATCGTGAGCGCCTGCTCCATCTCGGGGATGCGGTGCTTGAGAGCGTAGAACTCTTCCTCCGCCAACTCGCGCATTTCCGGCTCGCTCGAGCTGTCGGCCAGGAGCTCGCCCAAATCGGCGAGCTCCGACTTGGCGGCGCGCAGATCCTCGATCCGCTCGACGATGGGCGTGAGCTCGGCCAGCTCGCGCGAGGTGCGGGCGTAGTCGTCGGCGCCGACCTGATCGCCCGACGACAGCGCGTCCGAGAGCTCGCGGTGGCGCGCGATGACGCGATCGAACTTCTCCTCCAGGCTCACGAGCCTTCGTCTCCTTCGCTGTCCGTTCCGGCGCCCTCGCGCTCGGCCGGTGCGTCCTGCGCGTCCGGCGGGTCGAGGGCGAACAGCCGGCACAGCAGGCGCTCGGCCTCTTCGCGCGCCGCCTCACCCTCGTCGCGCGCGATGGCGCGCAGGCCCTCGGACGGGTCGTGCAACAGGCGGTTGACCAGACGCCGCGCAACCTCTGCCGCGTCCGCTTGACCGGCCTCTGCCAGCACCGCGTCGCGGATCTCGGCGAAGCGCGACCTGAGCGCGGTCACCGCCGGCGCCGCCTGCCGGGCGCCGCGCTCGGCGGTGAAGCCGTCGCACGCCTCCTCGACGATGCGCCGCGCGGCCTCGGCCGCCTCTTCGCGACGCGCGCGCCCCTGCGCGGCCAGCCGTTCTAGATCGTCGAGCGTGTAAAGGAAAGCCTCCTCTACCCGTGCGACCCCCGGCTCGACATCACCCGGCACGGCCAGGTCGAAGACCAGCATCGGCCGGCGCCGGCGACGGCGCAATGCGGCCTCGACCGCCGCAGCGGTCAGTATGTGACGCCGGCCGCCCAGCGTACACATCACCAGATCGGCATCGTCGAGCGCGTCATCCAGCACCTCGAGTGGCGCGACATGACCGCCCAGCTCCTGCGCCGCCGCTTCGGCGCGCATCGGACGCGGGGCGGCGACCGTCAGCCGCACGAGCCCCGCGCCCTTGAGCCGCATCGCCACCAGCGCGCCCAGATCGCCGTCGCCGACCAGGAGCGCGCCGCAGCGGTCGAGGTCGCCGTGCAGGTCGTGCGCTAAGCGCACCGCGACGGCGGCCATCGAGGACGGTCCCTCCGCGATCGCCGTTTCGGTGCGCACGCGCCTGGCGGCGGCGTAGGCCGCCTCGTAGGCAGCCTCCAGCCCGGACCCCACGCCGCCAGCCGTCCGGGCGACGTCGTGAGCGACGCGCATCTGGCCCAGCACCTGCGGTTCGCCGACGATCTGACTGTCGAGCGAGGCAGCGACCGCGCAGATCTGGGCCAGCGCCTCGCGACCGTGGAGCGTGTAGGCGTGAGCAGCCACGGCGCCGGCGTCGGGTCCGGCGCGTTGACCGAGCGCGGCGAGTATCGCCTGGCGGGCGCGAGCATGGTCGCCGGCCACGGCATGAACCTCGACCCGGTCGCAGGTCGACATCACCGCCGCCTCCGACACGCCCTCGGCGCGCAGGCACGCGATCAGCGCCGGCACCTCTCCCTCGTCCACGAAGATCCGGTCGCGCAGCGACAGGGGCGCGGTGCGGTGGTTGAGGCCGACCACGAGCAACGCGGACGGCAGGTCGGGGGGACGCGCCATCGCTAGCGGTAGCGCGCCAGCGCCTCCTCGAGGTTCGCCAGCGCCACTTCCTCCTGCTCGCCCGAGTCCAGGTCACGCACCATAGCGGCGTCGCGGGCAAGCTCGTCGTCGCCGATGATCACCGCCGCGCAGGCGCCGATCCGGTCGGCCTGCCGCATGCGCTTCTTGAGGTTGCCCGAATAGCCCATCTCGACCGTCTGCCCGGCGAGGCGCAGCCGGTGCGCGAGGCCGAATGCCGCCACCTCGGCCGCATCACCCAGTGGCATGACCGCGACCGGCCGGGGCCCGGGCGGCGGGTCGCCGGCGAGCAGCGCCAAACGCTCGATACCGCCGGCCCAGCCGATGCCAGGCACAGGCGGGCCACCCATCTGCTCGACCAGACCGTCATAACGGCCGCCGGCGATCACGGCACCCTGCGAGCCGAGCTCGG
>CAZMTC010000193.1:0-5451 GCA_964569105.1 uncultured Alphaproteobacteria bacterium
TGGGCCTGGAAGCCGACTTGGTTCGCCCCCCATCCGGCCTGACCCGGCGAAGGCGGGCGTAGTCCGAGTAGCCGCCGGCATACTCGGTGGCGCCGCCGTCGCCCTCCATCGCGATCACCGAGGTGACGGTGCGGTCGAGGAAGTCGCGGTCGTGGCTGACCAGCAACAGCGTGCCGGCGTAGTCGGACAGCATCTCCTGCAGCAGGTCGAGCGTGTCCATGTCGAGGTCGTTGGTCGGCTCGTCGAGCACCAGAAGCTCCGACGGCGTGGCCAGGATCTTGGACAGCATCAGCCGGTTGCGCTCGCCGCCCGAGAGCGAGGCGACCGGGCTCTCGGCCTGGCGCGGGTCGAACAGGAAGTCCTTGAGGTAGGCACGGACATGGCGCGGCTTGCCGTGGACCATGACCTGGTCGCCGCCGCCGGGGCACAGCGTCTCCCACAGCGACTTCCTGGGGTCGAGCGCGGCGCGGTGCTGGTCGAAATAGGCGACGTTGAGATGCTTTGCGACGCGCACCGAGCCGGCGTCGGGCTCGAGCTCGCCGATCAGCATGCGCAGGAGCGTGGTCTTGCCGGCGCCGTTGGGGCCGAGGATGCCGATGCGGTCGCCGCGCAGCACGCGGGTGGTGAAGTCGCGCACGAGCACCAGCTCGCCGCCCTCGGTCGTGTCGCTCGGGTAGGCCTTGCGGATGTGCTTGGCCTCGATGACCAGCTTGGAGCGGATTTCGCCTTCGTCGGCCTGCATCTTACCGGTGCCGCGTCCTCCGCCCAGGAAGGCGGCGCGCCGGGAGCGCATCTCCTCGAGCTTGCGCAGCCGGCCCTGGTTGCGCTTGCGCCGGGCAGTGACGCCGCGCAGCAGCCAGCGGGTCTCCTGGGCGAGCCTGGCGTCGAGCCGGTCGGCCGCCTTGGCTTCGGCCTCGAGCACCTCCTCGGACCATTGGTCGAAATGCGCGAAGCCACGATCGGTGGTGCGCATCACGCCCTTGGCCAGCCACCAGGTGCGGTTGGTGACGTTGGTCAGGAAGGTGCGGTCGTGGCTGACGATCAGCGCCGCGCCGGCGAATGCGTTGAGCGTGCGCTCGAGCCACTCGATGGCGGCGAGGTCGAGATGGTTGGTGGGCTCGTCGAGCAGCAGCACGTCCGGGCTGCCGGCAAAGGCGCGGGCGATGGCGACGCGGCGCTGCTCGCCGCCCGACAGCGTCTCGGTACGGCGCCGGGGGTCGATCTGCACGAAGTCGAGCGCGGCGCCGATCTCGTGGTCGGGCAGGCCGGTCTCGGCGACATGGTCCCAGGCGGTGGCGCCGGGTGCGAAGGGCGGGTCCTGGGGCAACCAGGCGACGCGAAGGCCGGGCTGCTCGAATCGCTCCCCGGCGTCGAGCTCGAGCTCGCCGACCAGCGCCTTCATCAGCGTCGACTTGCCCGAGCCGTTGCGGCCGACCAGGCAGGCGCGCTCGCCGCGGCCGAGCGAGACGTCGACCCGGTCGAACACCGGCGCGCCACCGAAGGTGACGCGAGCGTCGCGCAGCGTCAGGATCGGGGGCTCAACCATGGTTCAACTTACGGCGCGTTCCTTGCGGATCTTCTCGTAGGCGGCGTTGATCGTTGCCAGCTTCTCGTTGGCCACGTCGATGAACTCCTGCGGCATGCCCTCGGCGATCAGCCGGTCGGGGTGGTGCTCGCGGATCAGGCGGCGATAGGTGGCCTTGACCTCCTCCTGCGAGGCCCCGCGCGGCAGGCCGAGCACGGCGTAGGGGTCCGTGGCCTCGGTGCCCATCAGATTGGCCTCGATGCGCTGGAAGGTGGCGTCGTCGAAGCCGAAGATGCCGGCGACCCGCTGCAGGAACTCCCTCTCCTTGTCGTGGTAGACGCCGTCGGCGCGGGCGATCTGGAACAGCGCGCCGAGCAGTTCCTCGAGCACGGCCGGCTGGTCGGCGAAGATCTCCTTGAGCTGGCGGGCATAGGGTTCGAAGCCCGCGCTCTCCTGCTTGGCGCGGTCGAAGATCTGCGCGACCTTCGGCATTTCCTCGGGCGGGATGCGGAAAGCGGTCTTGAACGCCTTGACCTCGTCGCGCGTGACCACGCCGTCGGCCTTGGCCATCTTCGCGCCCAGCACGATGACCGCGACGGTGAAGGCGACGCGCCGCGTCTCGGGATCGTGGGCGGCTTCGGTCATCGAATCGACCGCGTGGCCCGCCAGCGCGCCGACGAACGCGCCCAGCGGCCCGCCCAGCGCGAAGCCCGCCGCCCCGCCGATGACCTTGCCCCAGATGCTCATTCTATCCCTTGTCCGCAGCGAAAATGGCCGGAGTGGGGCGACTATGCGATGCGTGCATGGGCGCTGCAACCGTCGGGGGCTTCATCCGCGAGTAATGCGCACCATGTATCATTGTGCATTGCAACAATCACGGCGCCGGGTCAACGGCGCGGTCCCCGGGAGAGCGCGGAAGATGGGCGTGCGCACGAACTGGAGGACCGCCATGGACTTCATCCGCACCATCCGGCCCTGGGAGAGGGCGAGGCTCCGAGAGCATCTTTTGCGCCTCGAGCCCGAGGGGCGGCGCATGCGCTTTCACGTGCCCATCAAGGACAGCGCGATCGAGCGCTTCGTCGACCGGCTGAGCTGGTGGCGCTCGATCAATGTCGGCTATTTCGAGGACGGCGCGCTGCGCGGCTCGGCGCAGCTCGTGTGGAGCGACGACCCGTGGCGCGACGGCGTCGAGTTCGCCATCGCGGTCGAGCCGGCCTGGCGAGGCCGAGGCATCGGCTCGGCGCTGATGGATCGGGCGCTGATCCTGGCGCGCAACCGCGGGCTCGAGAAGCTCACCATGACCTGCCTGCGCGAGAACGAGGCGATGCGCGCGCTGGCGCGGCATTTCGAGGCGCGCCTGACGTTCGAGGCCAACGAGGTCGAGGGGCGGCTGCGGCTACCCTGGCCGAGCCAGGCGACGCTGGCACAGGAGCTGGTGGAAGAATGGTTCGCTGCCGCGCGTCAGGGGATCGAGACCGTCACCCGGCCGGGCCGGACCGGCTCCGCGTGATGGAAACCGCTTTGCCTTCATCGCGCGCGTAGCGCGCCAGGCTCGGGACATGGCCGAACGACGACCGAAGACCGGGAGGATCCGCCGCCTGCTGCCGTGGGAGAAGCGGCGGCTGCGCGCTCATCTGCTGCGCCTCGACCCCGAGGCGCGGAGGGCGCGCTTCGGCGGCGAGGTGAAGGACCGGGCGATCGCATGCTTCGTCGCCGGGCTCGACCGCGCGAACTGCATCTCGATCGGCTATTTCGAGCGCGGCGCGCTGCGCGGTTCGGTCCAGCTCGTGCGCCATCCGCAGCAGTGGTTCGAGGGCGCCGAGCTGTCGCTGGCGGTGGAGCGCGACTGGCGCGGCCGCGGCATCGGCGGCGCCATGCTGGCGCGCGCGGTGGCCGAGGCGCGCCGCCGGGGCATCGGCTCGCTCTACCTGTCCTCGATGCGCGACAACGACGCGGTGCTGGCGCTGGCCCGCCGGCTGGGCGCCCGGGTCGAGACGCGCGGCGCGGTCGAGGGCGTCGTCCACCTGCCGCCGCCGCGGCGGCGGCGGCCGCCGGGTGTGCGCCTGGCCATCGCCTGGCGGCGCCTCTTGCGCCGGCTCCATGTCCCGCGGCCGGCCGCCGGCTGAGGGCGTTTCCCTTGGAGCGGAAGAGTTTCAGTCCGAACCGGCGATCCGGGTCGCGGCCCATGCACGGTCCTGGCCGGCTCCCCGGACAGTGCCGCGGAGCATGGTGCCCTCGATGCGGCCCTCGTAGCGCAGCGGGGTCTCGGTGAAGGAGGCGGAGGCCGGCACGGTGAAGGTCAGCCGGTCGCCCTCGATGCGCGGGTCCTGGATTGTCACGCGTTCGCCAGTGCCAACGATCGTGCCTTCCACCTCCTGGTAGCGCTGGGTCAGGATCAGCCTGCGAACCGGGCCTTGGCCTCCGTCCGCGTGCCACTCCCAGGTGCCCTTGGCGTCGGCGGGGACGATCCACATCGAGACGCGGTTGTCGGCGAAGCGCTCGACCCGGTCGGGCTGCCAGTCGCCCATGGCGAAGATGTAGGACGCGACGCGGGTTCCCGGGCGAAGTTCGGCGAGGAGCCGTGGCCGGAGGCGTTCGTTGAGCCGCTCGGAGAGGTAGAGCGTCACCACGGTGGCGTCGGAAAAGTCGAACCGGAACAGGTCGGCCTGAACGAAGCGGGTGCGGTCGTCGACGCCGGCGGCGCGGGCCTTCCGGCGGCTGGTCTCGATCAGTTCGGGGTCGATCTCGACGCCGGTGGCGGTCGCGCCCCGGCGGGCGGCGGCGATGACGATGCGGCCGTCGCCGGAGCCCAGGTCGTAGACGACGTCGTCGGGACCGACGCCGGTCATGTCGAGGATGCCCTCGACGGCGACCGGCGGGGTGGGCAAGTGGATGACGTCGGGGACGGGTTGCTCGGCTTCGCCGGCGGGCTGCGCGCAGCCCGCCACCGTGAGGCAGACCGCGGCCCCGAGCCATCGAAGCGTTGCCGCGACCGTCATGAACCGCCCTCCGCCATCCGGAGCGCGTGCCGCCGGGCGAGCCAGAGCACGGGCAGGCCGCTGATCAGCACCGCGACCCCGACCAGGGCGCCGATGCCGGTATAGGCGAGGCTGGAGTAGAGCAGGTAGGCGCAACTGGCGCAGAACAGCGCCGGCACCACCGGGTAGAGGGGCACGCGGAACGGCCGCGGACGCTCCGGCTCGCGCCGTCGCAGCACGAACAGCGACAGCCCGATGAGCAGGAAGAACGCCCAGAACACCGGCGAGACGAATTCGACCAGGGTCTGGAAGCCGTCAGGGGTTGCCGCCCCCATGGCGACCAGGATCAGCGCGATCGCCCCCTGGACCAGGAGCGCGCGGCCCGGGGCCCCGGTCCGACTGTTCCACCGGTACAAGGCGCCGAAGAGCGGGAAGTCGCCGGCCAGCGCGTAGTTGGTTCGCGCGCCGGTGAAGATACTGACGTTGAGCGACGCAAGCGCAACCACGGCCACCAGCGTGGCGGCGGCCGCCGCGCCCGTTTCCCCGAGGGCCAGCCTCGCCACGTCGCTCGCCGCGGTGGTCGAACCCGCCAGGCCGCCCACGCCCAGGGCTTCGAGCAGCGCCAGGTTGACCAGCACGTAGATCGCCGTGATCAGCACGATGCCCAGAACCAGCGCGCGCGGCATGCCGCGTCGGCCGTCGCGCACCTCCGCCGAGACATAGGCCGCCTCGTTCCAGCCGCCATAGGTCAGCAGCACGAACACCATTGCCAGGCCCAGCGCGCCTTCGCCCGACGGGGCCGGCACGGCCTCGGCCGGCGGCCCGGCCGTCAGCCCCGCGGCGACGATGGCCAGAAGTCCCGCGACCGTGAGCGAGGTGAGCAGCAGCTGGGCGCGGCGTCAAGGAGCATGTCCCTGATCTCATCGCAGTTCAATTCTTTCAATTGAT
>CAZMTC010000193.1:5461-6452 GCA_964569105.1 uncultured Alphaproteobacteria bacterium
GAGGTGAGCAGCAGCTGGGCGCGGCGGCTGTGGTGCAGGCCCAGCACGTTGAGGCCGGTGAACAGCACGACCGCGAGGGCGGCATAGAGCGAAGCACCGTGCGCGCCGAGCGGCGCCAGGACCGCGGCGTAATCACCGAACAGCTGGGCCAGCAGCGCGATCGAGCCGGTCTGGACCACGACCAGGCGCGACCAGCCGAACAGGAAGCCGCACTCGGCGCCGTAGGCGCGGCGCAGGTAATGGTATTCGCCGCCGGCATCGGGATACGCGCTGGTCAGCTCGGAAAAGCACAGCGCGCCCGCCAGCGACACGGCGCCACCGGCGATCCACACGGCAATCACCCACTCGGCCGTGCCTGTATTCGCGGCGACCAGCCCCGGCAGCCGAAAGATCCCGGCGCCGATGACGATGCCGACGATCAGCACCACGACGTCGGAGGTCGACAGCATTGCCCGCGGACCATTGGCGGCTGCGGCGGTCGCGGGCGCGTTCGGATCGGCGGGCTCGGTCACGGCATCGGGAGTAGTGGGGGCATCGTGGACTGCGAATGGCGATCATCGCAGAGAATCGCGCGCGCCGCGACCGGACTTCTACGGCGATGCACGCCGCGGGCGCGGACGACACAGTCATGTCATCGTCGGGATGTAGGTTGCACGCCCATGGACGGCATCATCCCGCAGGCGCTTCTGGACACGGCCCGCCCCGCCGGCGGCGAGCCCCTGTCGGTGGGCGTGACGATCGACCTGGAGCGCGGGGAGGGCGCGGGCGGGCACGTCAAGGCGTGGGAGCGGCTGGCCGAAGCGGCGGCAGCGTTCGAGGGCGAGCTGGACCTGACACTTTACCATCTCGGGCCGCCGGGCGCGGTGGAGGCGTTGGCGTCCAACGTGCGCTTCGCGGCATTGGCGCCTGCCTTCGGCACCGGCCGGCTGCCCTTCGTCCGGACCGGCGCCGGGCAGACCGACCTCGCGCGGCGCAACCGCGCGGCCGAGCC
>CAZMTC010000194.1:0-6389 GCA_964569105.1 uncultured Alphaproteobacteria bacterium
CCATGAGACGAGCCCCGCGCGGCGCGACTCAGAGCATTATTGTCTCTGACGGAGACGGCACCGGCCCGCACCCCCACCCGGCCGCCCAACGACAGTATGCTGGTATTGGGCGGCCGGGTGGGGGTGCGGCCGGTGCCGTCTGAACAGAAAAATGCTCAATCTATAGCGGCCGTGCGAAGCTGATCTCGTGGCCGTCGGGATCCTGGATGTGGAAGTAGCGCTCGCCCCAGGGCGCGTCGCGCGGGGCGAAGTCGGCTTCGAAGCCGGCGGCGCGGGCGCGCTCGTACATGGCGTCGACGTCGGCGACGTGAAAGATCGCACGCCCCCACCAGCGCCAGTTGCGCTCCGGTGCCTCGCCGGTGATGTTGAGAAAGCCCTGCCCCGCCCGGAAGCTGGTGAACCCCGCTTCCGGCCCGCCGTGCAGCCGCTCGAACCCGAGTGCCTCGTAGAAGGCGACGGAACGGGCCATGTCATGGGTCGCCAGGGTGACGGCGCTGAGCGCTTCGATCATCGGATGCTGCGGCATCGCCTCCTCCCGCTGGAAACGCGAAGGCCGGGTCCGAAAGGACCCGGCCGACGGTATTTGGTCGGAGCGGCGGGATTCGAACCCACGACCTCCTGCGCCCCATGCAGGCGCGCTACCAAGCTGCGCTACGCTCCGGCGGTGGAATGCCGGGCAATCTAGTCTTGCCGCGGCAGGTGTGCAACAGCGGCGGTCCGGCGGTCTGCGCCCGAATAGCGCTCCCGCGAGCGAGACGGGACCTCACCGCGGCACCGCGCGATGTGCCTTGATTCTACCCTGTCTTGCGCAGGGCCTCGCGTAGCTCGATCAACTCGTCGAGAAGCGCCTTGAGCTCCTTGCGGGTCCTCTCGTCGAGCCCTCTGCGGCGAGTGCCGTCGAACGGAGTCTCATGGGTTTCGCGGCGCGCGCGGACATAGCTCCGCGGGCTCTGGCCGGAAGGCCAAATCGAGCCTTCGCGGAGCAGCTTCTGCACGCCCTTGATCGTGTAGCCCTCCGAGTATAGCAACTCGCGGATACGGTCGAGCAGGGCGATGTCCTCGGGCCGGTAGTAGCGCCGGCCGCCGCCGCGCTTCATCGGCCGGACCTGGGAGAACTTGGTCTCCCAGAAGCGCAGCACATGTTGGGGCAACTCGAGCTCGGTCGCGACCTCGGAGATGGTGCGGAACGCGTCGGGCGACTTCTCGCCCCGGCGTCCCACGGCGCTGCCCTGCGCCGGCATCATGCGCCTCCGCCGGTCTGGGACGCATTGACGCGGTCCTTGAGCACATGCGAGGCGCGAAAGACCAGAACCCGGCGCGGCAGGATCGGCACCTCCTCCCCGGTCTTGGGGTTGCGCCCGGTGCGCTGCCCCTTGTCGCGCACGACGAAACTCCCGAAGGACGAGATCTTTACGCCTTCGCCCGTCTCCAGCGTGCTCGCGATCTCCTCGAGCACAGCCTCCACCAGCGCTGCCGACTCGTTACGAGACAGGCCTACCTCCTGGTAGACAGCCTCGCCGAGCTGGGCCCGCGTCACGGTGCTCCCAGCCATAGCAACTACTCCCTCTGACCCGGGCGAAAAGGTACCCTGGGGTCGGTAAGCCGTCAATTAACGGCCACAAACACGCCGATCTTCGGTGGACGGGTGTTGCAATCCCGCACACTTCGTTTCACTTGTGGAAAGGACTTCCCGGTGAGCCGCAGCGGTCGGCCGCGGCTGCCTACCAGCGCACGATCCCCGAGCCCCAGGCCAGGCCGCCGCCGATCGCCTCGAGGAGGATGATCTGGCCGGGCCTGATGCGGCCGTCGCGCACGCCGGCGTCGAGTGCCAACGGGATCGACGCCGCGGAGGTATTGGCATGCTCTTCGACGGTGAGGATCACCTTCTCGGGCGGCAGGCCGAGCTTCTCTGCGGTGCCGTCGATGATCCGCTTGTTGGCCTGGTGCGGCACCAGCCAGTCGATATCGTCGGCGCTCAGGCCGTTCGCCGCGAGCGCCTCGTGCACCGCCTCCGAGAGCTTGACCACCGCATGCTTGAACACCTGCGGGCCCTGCATCCGCACATGGCCGGTGGTCTGGGTCGACGACGGCCCGCCGTCGACATAGAGCAGATCGTAGTAGCGGCCGTCGGAATGCAGGTGAGTCGACAGCACGCCGCGCTGGCCCGCGTCGCCATTGACCTCCTCGCCGCGCATCACCACCGCACCGGCGCCGTCGCCGAACAGCACGCAGGTCGAGCGGTCCTGCCAGTCGAGCAGACGCGAAAACGTCTCGGCGCCGATCACCAGCGCGGTCTTGCACTGGCCGGTGCGGATGAAGCTGTCGGCCACCGACATGGCGTAGATGAACCCGGCGCACACCGCCTGGATGTCGAAGGCTGCGCCGCCCTCGAGCCCGAGCTCGCACTGAACCCGCGCGGCGGTGGCGGGGAAGGTCGAGTCGGCGGTGGTGGTCGCCAGGACGATCATGTCGATGTCCTTGGCGTCGATGCCGGCATTCTCGACCGCCTTCCGCGAGGCTGCCAGCGCGAGGTCCGAGGTCAATTCGCCCTCCGCCGCGATGTGGCGGTTGCGGATGCCGGTGCGCGCCGTGATCCAGCTGTCAGTAGTATGGACCTTTTGGGCCAGTTCGTGGTTCGAGACGACGCGTTCCGGCAGGTACGAGCCGGTGCCGATGACGACGGATCGATACATATTGTCTAGCCCGCTGCCGCTTGTCGCGGCACGAAGCCCTCCGCGCCGAGGGTTTCGATTTCGGCGCGCAGCTTCTCGAGGAAGCCGCCCTGGGCCATGTCGATGGCCAAGCCGGTCGCGGTCGCGAAACCCAGCGCATCGGAGCCGCCGTGGCTCTTGACCACGATACCGTTGAGTCCCAGGAACACGGCGCCGTTGTAGCGCCGCGGGTCGACCCGCAGGCGCAGCTTCTTGAGCGCGCGGCGGCCCAGCAGATAGCCCAGCATGGCAAGCGGCGAGGAGCGGAAGGCGTGGCGCAGGAACTCGCTGTACAGGCGCGCCGTGCCCTCGGCGGTCTTGAGCGCCACGTTGCCGGTGAAGCCGTCGGTGACGATGACGTCGACCGTGCCCTCGGCGATGTCGTTGCCCTCGATGAAGCCGTGAAAGCGCATCGGCAGGTGGCTGTGCTCGCGCAGCCGGGCCGCGGCGTCGCGCAGCGCATCGTTGCCCTTCATGTCCTCGGCACCGACGTTGAGCAGGCCCACCGTCGGGTTGAGCGGGCCGAGCACGATGCGCGCGAACACCTCGCCCATGGTCGCGAACTGCACGAGGTTGTGCGCCGAACACTCGACATTGGCGCCGAGGTCGAGCATCACGCTCTCGCCCTTGAGCGTCGGCAAGAACGACGCCATTGCCGGGCGCTGGATGCCGGGCAGCATGCGCAGCACCACCTTGGCCATCGCCATCAGCGCGCCGGTGTTGCCGGCGGAGACCGCGCCCTGCGCCTCGCCGTCGCGAATCGCCTCGACCGCCAGGCGCATCGACGAGTTCTTACCCGCGCGCAGCGCCTGCGACGGGCGCATGTCGCTGGGGACCACCACGTCGGTGTGGCGGATCGAGCAGAACTTGGCGAGCCGCAGTCGCCGCTTCATCAGCGGACGCAGCAGCGCCTCGTCGCCGTAGAGCAGGAAATGCGTGCCGGGAAACCGCTTGCGGGCGATGTTGACGCCCCGCACGACCGCCTTGGGGGCGTGGTCGCCCCCCATGGCGTCGACGGCTATGCGCAGCCCATCCGTCACCCGGTTCTGCCCCCTGAGCGGCCTGGTGTCAAAGCGCGTCCGGCTCGTAGACCTCGCGCTCGCGATAGTGGCCGCAGGCCGAGCACACGTGGTGCGGCTGCTTCAGCTCACCACAGTTCGGGCACTCGACAAAGCCCGGCATCTTGAGCGCGTGGTGCGAACGGCGCTTGTCGCGGCGCGACTTCGTTACCTTCCTCTTGGGTACTGCCATGTCGGAATCTTTCCAGTTGGGGCGCACGGGAGCGTCCGTGTTTGCGCATTACTTAGCCAAATCAAGGCTGCGGGACAAGCCGCATCACCGACCCGATTCGCGCCCCATCCTGTGAGCGAGATCGGCGAAGGGACGATGGGTCTCAACCTCCTCAGCGGGCGAAGTGCGCCCGAACCTCGGGTCGATCTCCGCCCCCGACGCGCGCGGGTAAGGGTCGAGCGCAAGCGCGAGCTGCTGCGCCATCGCTTCTCCCAAATCGATGCGTCCGTCCTCGACCGGCTCGGGCCAGTCACATTCCTCGAGGTCGATGTTCGGATCCGGTTCGGGTTCCGACACCGTCATATCCTCCGTGTAAAGAATGTCCACCGTCTCGTCGATCTCGGAAGGCACCGGATCGAGCGTGACCACGCAGGCCTGCACCACCGAGGCGCGCATTCGGCCCTCGACCCGGATCATGCGGCCGGGCTCGCGCACGACGCGCAGCGTGGCGTCGAGGCGGTCGACGGCTAGCGTATCGAGCCGCTCGGCCAGCGCCGCGCGCTCGGCCTCGCTCGCCGACAGCGCGACCGCGAGTACCTCGCCGCCCAGATGGCGCACATCGACCACATGGCTGAATTCGGGCTGTGCCGGCTCGCTCATCGCAGCGCTCCGATCGGTTCCTCGGCCGGTAGGGGCACGTGGCTGTCGTATTTGGGCTGCGCACCGGGCGCGATCAATCCCTTCTCTGCATGTCGTCCGGCTACGCCTTCGCCGAAGCAGGTCCGAATCGCTCGTCCGACCCGACCGGTCACCGCTTCCACGGCGCCACCTTCATGTACGGGCGGCTTCTAGAGGTGCAGAGCTAGGCCGCGCCCTTGGCGGTCCCCGCCGGATCCGGCCACACGGCGTGGCCCGACAGCAGCGCGTCGTCGTCCTGGGCGTCGAGCGCGGCGGCGGCGGCGCGGACATAGCCGGCCATGGCCGGGACGGCGGCCGGCCGCTCTTCGCCGGCGCGGTAGATGTTGCGCGCCACCGCGGCCTCGAGGTCGCCCTTGCCGTCGAGCGCGTCGCCATAGGCGCGAGCGCGCCCGAACAGCGCCTTGGCCATCGTCTTGACGCGGCGGCCCACGCCGAGGTCTCCCACGCCCATTTCGCGCAGGTTGCGGTCCATGTCGTCGAACACGACCCCGAACATCGCCTGGCCGAGCTTGGGGCCCTCGGGCCGGATGCGGTCGAGCCGGCGGGTCAGCAGGACCACGTGCAGCGCGATCATGTCGAAACGGCCGTCCACCGAATCGGCGACATCCATGCGGGAATAGAAATACGGCGTCCGCGCGTGCGCGACGATCGCCGCATAGTGGCGAGAGGCGGTCTCCGCTCGTGCCCTGCGGCGTCCGAGCAGGCGGGCGAACATCGGCGGCTCCGGAGTTGAATTGACAGTTTTCGGCAGCGGTGCGAATGTGACCCGAGGTCCAGCGTGGCGCAATGCCGGACACGCGGATTGAGGATCGGATGAATACCCTCAAGTTGACACGAGGTGGTGCCATGATGAGCGCGCGGAAAAGCCGCGGTCGAGCTTTGGCGGCGGCTTTGACGGCGGCCGTGCTGGTCGGCGGCTGCACCGGATTCGTCGATCAGCGCGGCAACAAGATCGAGGAGCGCCGGCTGGAGGCGATCGAGCCCGGCCAGACCTCGAAGGCCGAATTGGCCCAAATCTGGGGCACGCCTTCGGCCAAGTCGACATTCGACGACAACACTTGGTACTACATCTCGAAACGAACCGAGCGGGTCGCCTTCCTCGAACCCGAGACGACCGATCAGCGGGTGCTGGTCGTCCGCTTCGACGAAAACGAGAAGATCGCCTCGATCTCCGAGAAGGGGCTCGCCGACGCGCGTGAGGTCGCGATGGTCGGCCGCAAGACGCCGACTATCGGCGAGGAGCCGACATTGTTCGGTTCGCTGTACAACACCCTGCTCCAGGGTCCGGTCGGCGCTCTCGGCGGCGGCACGACGACCAACGACGGGTTCAATCCCAAGTAAGCACCGCGTCAGCGCGGAACCGGATACGAAGGCCCCGCCGACAGACGGCGGGGCCTTTTTCATGCGTACATCCGGTCTTGCGTCATCGAACACGATATCGAATGCGAGGCGGCGCGACTTGCCGACGCCGCCCCACAGGAAATCGACGCCCGCGACGTCAACCCGACAGGCGCCGCGGATGTGGCGGCCCCGATGCCTGCGGAAGCCAAACCGAGGCCGGGGTCAAAGTGCCGGTCCCCAAAAGGAAAGGCCCCGCCGGCAGCTGGCCGGCGGGGCCTCGTTGGGCGTGCCTCGCGGCGCGCGCCTAGACGCCGATGCCCAGGCTCGCCAGCACGGCCAGGAGCAGCAGCGCGACGATGTTGGTGATCTTGATCATCGGGTTGACGGCCGGGCCGGCGGTGTCCTTGT
>CAZMTC010000195.1:0-6377 GCA_964569105.1 uncultured Alphaproteobacteria bacterium
GAAAATCACCGTCGGCCTCAGCGGCCAACCCTGAGGTGTCGTCCCGTGTCACCACCGTGTCACGACGGCAGTCGGATTCGCCCTATCCGACGGCCGGTTCGCGCTCGGCTTCGTGGGCCGGGGCCGGGCTGGTCAAGTCATTTGCCCGCGGCTTGGGGCCTTCGGTTGATGGCTTCGATCCCGCCGAGCACGCCGGTCACCTGCTCCCCGTCGTCCGACAAGGGCAATGTGATCCGTTCGAAGCGCATAAGGCGCCCATCCGTCTTTTCATATTCGCCGGAGAGGTAGACCGGTGCCTTTGTCTCTATAAGCTGTTCATACGTCTGAAGAATTTCATTTCTCGAGTCTCCGAAATCCAGCTCCTCCAGAAAGCGACCGGAGATATTCTCGCCGTATTGGTCCTCGAAAGCGGTTCCCATCACGCGGAGCAAAAGTTTCGGCTCGGATGACTTGATGTCAATAAGGAATACATTGCGGAGGGCTTTACCAAACTCTACAGGATCTATGTCATCCCGAGACGGCAATGAATCGGCGCCGCATTTTGTTTTCCATATAAGATAGATATGGCGCAGATTTTCCGACTCGATCTCATCGAATATGTCGTTCGTCATCAGAGAACGCCCGCGAATTATTTAACCGGCATATCCCCTCGATATAGCTGCGATGTGTAATAGCGCAAGGGCTGGACTTCGGGAACCATAGGTGGCTCACGTCAACGCAGGGCCGATACGGGGACCGGAGGATCGCTTTCGGTTTCCCTCCGCCGCGACCGCGGTGGCGCGCGGACGCGTCCTTGCCTGACCTGTGCTGCGTCCTGTCCATGAGCGGATAACCGCCTGCCCGACGGACACCGGCAGGAGAACGCGATCGAACGTTATTCAGCCCGAGGTGTGTCGGCGTAGGCGCCTGCTCCGAGCGCACAAACGATTGGCGCGTGGAAAGGAAATGCGCTTCGGAGTCGCCACTCCAGGCGGCGGGGAGCCTCATAAATCTCGAGGTCTCGTGGCCACCCCGGCGCGGCCGAACAGCCGCGCCATTGCGCGGTCGGCCTGCGCGAGCCGCCGGCGCAGGACGCGGCGCGTTCGCTCCTGGCCCTCGGTCTCGTCCCGGCACCACACCCACAGCGTGGCCGCGAACAGCCAGGTGAGGCCGATCTCCTCGGTGTCGGCGCGGCGGGTGCCGTAGGTGGCGGGCAGCCCGGCCGCCTCGCGCAGCCAGTGGACGGTGCGCGAGAGGTCGAACACCATCGGCACCCAGGTATGCGGATGCGAAGGGTTGGCCTTGACCCGCAGCATCTCGGCGGTGACGCGGCGGTGCGGGGCGAGCGCGTCGAACCAGACCAGCAGGCAGTGCTCGATCCGCTCGCGCGCCGGCCAGGCGGGGAAGCCGCGCGGCTTGGGCGCGAGCATCGCTTCCAGCGCGCGGCGGAACCAGGCGTCGGCGACGGCGTCCTTGTCGCGGTAGTGGCGCAGCACCTCGGCGGGCGCCATGCCCAGCCGCTCGGCCACGTCGACCAGCCGCACAGCGCGCCAGCCACGCTCCTCGGCCATCTCCAGCGCGGTGTCGAGGATGCGGCGGGCGGGGTCGGGCTGTGCGGCCCGCGTCGTGCCCTTGCTGCGGGTCGCCCGCGCGGCCTTGCGCCGTCCGCCGCCGCTCTTGCCCGTCTCGGCCATGCGACAAGGGTAGGGCGCCGGCCGGGGAACGGCAACCGGTGGCGGTACTTCCTCCTGCCGGTGGGAATTGCAGCGGCATGCGCCCGGGCGAGATCATGTCGCTACAGGTCGCCGACATCGAGGAGCGCGACGGCGTGCCGGTGTTCGTGGTCAGGCCGCAAATTCCTAGTGGACAGAATCAGACAGATCGAACCCGCAATCCAGATCACGACGCCCAGCTTCCCGCCGTTCCGTTCGGACTCTTTCGTCTGATTTTCACCACTAGCGGGCGGGCAACGGCGGCACCGAGGATCAGTACGGGGGTGGCCTCCGGCCCGGGACGCTTGCCAATTGGATCAAGAAAGCTTTTTTACAGATGAAGACGATTATAGGGGCTGCGGGTGCGCGGTCACAAATGACCGAAGCTTGTCCGGCCGATCGCCTGCGTCCCGCTTCGCTTTGCCGCGCCGGAAGCCAATCACAGAACCCCAAATCCTATACCCGCTGAAGCGAGGGCCGGTTCCTTCGTGTCGGAATTCCTTACAATTGCGCGCGCTCACGTAAGACCCGGCCGATCCGGGCCTTTCATGCGACCCGTACCCGCCAAGTTCCACGGCGATTGCACCCGCCAAGGCCGCAACGGCAGAGGAGGGGGCTCGTCGCGCAGTAGCGCAGCGAAGGCGGAGTCCTTGCAGCCTTGACCGCGTGATGTGGCTGGAATCGTGGGCTCAAAAGGCCTGCCGGCCGTGACCGGCGCGGGGAAGAATCCCGCGCTCCGTTTATCCGGGCTTCAATTGTCAGGCTTCGCCATCCAGGGGGCGCCGTTCCCCTGTCGCCGACCGGCATCGCGTCTGCGCGATCTCGCCGCTTTGCTTGGCTCCCTTCCGTCGCTTTTCCTCAAGGTTTGACGCGTGTCTGGCCGCGCGCGCTGAGCGGCCAATGCTCGGCCCGCACCACCCCTGCGCCTGCGGCCCGAAGCCTCGGCGCAGGGCCGTAAGGAACAGGAGGCGGCGTCGGTCACAAAATCCGCGCCCAGGTGTCGGGATTTTTTACACTTTCGGGTCGGGCCGGGGGCGCTACTTCGGCTAACCGCTTGTCAATAAACGCCTTACCGAAATGGCATGCGGTTTGCTTAAATTCCCCGTACCATCGGATTGCAAGCGAAGGAGGGACTTGTTATGCCTAGAAAATGCATTGCCGCTGTTGCGAGCTTAACAATGCTGGGGCTGGGGGGAACAGCCCACGCGCTGCCGATTATGGTCGATTACAATGATATTAATGTGGCCACGCTTGAGGATTTTCAATCTTCTCCGGCAGGTGATGTGGGTACGAGCGAGGCGTTCGACGGTTTTACGGCGACCGTCGATATGGGAAATTTGTTTATCGCCGGCAGCACAACATTTTGTGACACGGCTGGCGATCAGTGCCTGACCAATCAGAACGCTAGTGGTGATCTGCGAACATTCGGCGCATTTGCCGCGGGCACGAATTTCTTCGGCCTCGATCTGACGGCAATCACCGAAGCTGACGTTTTCCGGATTGACGTTACTGGCGGCTCCGGCTCTGAGACATTCAACGTCACCGGCTCCGGTTTGCTCGGGTTTGGTGATACATCCGGGCTGTCTTCGGTGAGCATCCTAAATCTCGGGCCAGATGGCGTAGCCGGTTCTCCTTTCTCGAACTACGGCCTGGATGACGTAATCACCGGGCTCACCGCCAACCTGGATGACGGCAGCCCCTCGTCTGTCCCCGAACCCGCGTCCATGGCGCTGTTCGGCGCGGGTCTGGCCGGGCTGGGGCTCCTGGTGCGCCGCCGCAAAAGGGCGGCATAGCCTCCCGGCCATCCGGCCTCTTTGGCCGTGGTCAGTCGTAGGGCGCTTCCTCAAGCGACCATTTGACGGAGGCCTCTCCAGGTCGCGCTCGAACTCGTCGAAATCGCCGAGCAGCGTGTCGAGGTTGTATTCAACGGTGTTGTTGATCTCCGCCCAGGGCACGACGAGGCCGAGCCGACCTGGACAAGAAGCCGCGACACGTACGCCGCGTTCCGCCGGTGGGGGAGCGTCGCTTACATGGTCGGCCTAGTCCTGACCGGCTAAGTCGTTGCCAGTGTTGGGATGATGGCGGGCTCACCTTCATCCCAACACTTTCAGTGGCTTCGTGCGGCCACGCGGCCTTCCACCACCACACGGTGGGGAAGGAAACCGCCCCGCCGCTCGACCCGCGCTACGCCGCCGTCCTCGAAGTAGACCCTGGTAGTCAGCCACTCGCTGCGCGGCTCCACGACCAGCGCGCTGGTGCCGTCGTGCAGGTGGACGCGCGGGGGCACGAACGAGCCCGACGTGTCAGCCGACGTGATCGGCCCCGGCACCGGCCTAGCGCACCCGGCCAGCGCCCTGCGCACCGAGCCCACGCTCAGGCCCGTCTCCCGCGCCACCGCGCACAGACTCAAGCCCCGGTCCCGGGCAGCCCGGATGCACCCGACCGCATCCTCCGTGACCACCCGCGGCCGGCCCAGGCGCCTACCGTTCGACCGCGCCCTGGCCAGCCCCGCCTTGGTGCACTCGACCATGATCGCGCGCTCGAACTCGGCGAACACGCCGCACATCTGGAACAGCGCCCGGCCCGCCGGCGTCGTGGTGTCCAGGCCCTGCTGGTGGAGGTAGAGCCCCACGTCCTTGGCGTGCAGTTCGCCCAGGAAGCCGACGAGATGCTGAAGGCTGCGCCCGAGCCGGTCCACCGAACACGCCGCCGTGATATTCGCTTCGCGGCGGGAGACAGCCTTGAGCAGGGCGTCCAGGCCCGGGCGCCTGTCCCTGCCCCTCGCCCCGGCTCACGCCCTCGTCCACATACTTGGCCACTACCACCCAGCCGTGCCCCTCTTCAAAGCGTCGTCGTTCACCAGCTGGTTGTCGACCGTCTGGCCGTCCTTCGCGCCCTTGCTCCGGGTCGTCCGCACGGAATTGCGCCGTCCACCACCGCTCTTGCCCGTCTCGGCCATGCGACAAGGGTAGGGTGCCGGCCGGACGGGGGCAACCGGCGATGCGTTGCCGCGCCACAAGCCGCTTGGCTTGGCCACGCTCGGGTGGTTCCATCGCCGGACCCGGGCCCGCCGGACCTTGCGCGGCGCCGGGATCCGACGGAGCGGCGATGCCGTGCGCAGGAATGCGGAGCGACGGAAGCGCGGATACGACCGGGGGCACCGGAGCTGGCGGCGGAGGGTGCCGATGTGGCTGACCCTGGCGCTCGTCGCCGCCGCGGCCTATGGCGGCGTGGTGACGCTGGTCGCGCTGTCCCAGACCCGGATGATCTTCCCCGCGGACGCCGCCGCGGCGGGCGCGGTCCCGCCGCCGTCCGGCGCCCGCCTGATCGAGGTCACGGCGCCGGACGGCGTCCGACTGGCCGCCGTGCACGTGCCGGGCGAAGCCGGCGCCGGGAACCGCACCGCCGTGCTGGGCTTCGGCGGCAATGCCTGGGATGCGAGCGCTATCGCCCGGCTGCTGCACGACCTCTATCCGCAGCACGACGTGGTCGCGGTCCACTACCGGGGCTACGGGCCCAGCGGCGGCACGCCCGGCGCCGCGGCGATCCTGGCGGACGCGCCGACCCTCCACGACCATGTCGCCGCGACGCTGCGGCCCGAGCGTATCGTGGCGGTGGGCTTCAGCATCGGCGCCGGCCCCGCGGCCAATCTGGCGGCGACGCGGCAGCTCGCCGGGCTCGTGCTCGTGTCGCCCTTCGATTCGCTCGAGGCGCTGGCGCGTCACCATTATCCGTGGGCGCCGGTGGGGCTGCTGCTGCGCCACCGCATGCCGGTGGCCGAGCTGGTGCGGCGCAGCCGGGCGCCGGTGGCGCTGATCGCGGCGGAGCGCGACACGATCGTGCCGCCGGCGCGCACCGAGCCCGTTCGCGCGGCGATCCCGGACCTGGTGCTCGATCGCACCCTGGTGGGAGCCGGTCACAACGACCTCTACGACCGGTCCGAGTTCGAGGTGGCGATGCGCGAGGCGGCGGCCCGGATCGAGGACCGCCGCGGGCGCCCGTGACCGGGTCCTGAGCTGCACACCGGATTCCGTAACGATCCGAAATAAAACGTGACTTGGACATCGCGCGCGGCGCGTGGCACTGTCCGGCGACCCCGGCGCGGCCGGGTCCCTGTCATGTCCGTCGACGGCCCATGACCGCTTCCGGCAGTGGAACCGACATCGCCTGCATCGTGCTCGCCGCCGGCAAGGGCACGCGCATGAAGTCCGCCCGGCCCAAGGTGCTGCACCCCATCGCCGGCCAGCCGATGATCGCGCACCTGCTCGAGACCGTGCAGGCGCTGGCGCCCGCGCGGCTGGCGGTCGTGGTGGGGCCGGGAATGGACGCGGTCGCGGAGGCGGTGGCGCCGGTACCGACCGCCCTGCAGTCCGTGCAGCGCGGCACCGGCGACGCGGTGCGCGCGGCGCTGCCGCTGCTCGACGGCTTCGCCGGCACGGTGCTGGTGCTGTACGGCGACACGCCGCTGCTGGGCGCCGAGACACTGCGCCGCATGACGGCCGCGGCGGCGGACCGTGCCGTGGTCGCGCTGGGCTTCCGTCCGTTCGACCCGGGCATGTACGGCCGTCTGGTCTTGGGCGCCGACGGCACGCTCGAGGCCATCGTCGAGGCGCGCGACGCGACGCCGGCGCAGCTCGAGATCCCGTTGTGCAATTCGGGCGTCATGGCGATCGACGGCGCGCGTCT
>CAZMTC010000196.1:0-6360 GCA_964569105.1 uncultured Alphaproteobacteria bacterium
TTTACGAGCGAGCCCGCAACCGCGAGGCCGCGCTGGTGGTGATGAGCGGTCTCGATGGCGCCGCGCGCACGCCCGAGCAGGCGGCGGCCCAAGCCCTGGCGGTCGGGCTTGGCTATCGTTGGGCCGCCGTGTGCCGCCACTCCGCGGATCGTCGGCGCGCGCACATGCTCGCGTTCTGGGATGACGGCGTCTATGGCGCCACCCACAGCTACGATCTCCGCGGCACTCCGTGCGCGGAGATCCCCGAAGACGGCAACATCGCCTGTTTCGATTCCGGCGTAGCGGCCATGTTTCCGGGCGATGCCGGTTTGACATGCCGCGGCGCGGAAGCCTTTCAGGGCAGGCTGGTCTACGATCCGGAGACGCACGAGGTGATCGGCCACGTGCTCGCTTTCGACGATCGGCCGGACCCGAATGGGCCCGACGAGCTGGTCGAGATGGTGGCGCGGTGGGCAGGGCTCCAATTGGGGCGCGTGGCGGCCCGCGAGGCCCTCCGCGAGAGCGAGCGTCGGCTTCGCCACTTCGCCGAGGCGGCCTCCGACTGGTTCTGGGAGATGGACGCGGACTTCCGGTTCACCTACGTGTCGCCCTCGGTCGAGGACGGGCTCGGCTATCCGCCGGAAGCGTTCGTCGGCCGAACCCCGGACGAGGCGCTGGGCGCGCTGGCCGAGTATCCCGAATGGCGACGGCTGTTCGCGGACCTGCGGGCCCGGCGACCGTTTCGGAATTCCCGTCTGGTAGCTCTGAGGCCGGACGGGACCGAGGTCCACTACATCGCCAGCGGCAAGCCGCTGCACGATGCCCGGAGCGGGTTCGTCGGCTACCGCGGGACCTGCACCGACATCACGGCGCTAGTCGCCGCGGAACGGGATGCAACCGTCGCTTTGCGTCGGTTGACCGACGCGATCGAAGCGGTGGCGGCCGGGGTCGCGTTGTGGGACGCAGACGACCGGCTCGTCGTTTGCAGCTCCCGCTTCCGCGACATGTTCGACGCCGAGGCGAGGGCTCTCGCGGTGCCCGGCGTCGCGTTCGCCGATCTGATGCGGAGCCACGCGAGGAGCGGCGTTCTCGATCTGACCGAGGAGCAGCGAACCGCCTGGATCGAGCGGCGGCTGAACCGCCGCGATCCCGCAGTGCCGGACCCCGCGCCGCTGCCTCGCCTGGATGGCCGGCTCACGGAGCTGCGCGAGCATCCTACGCCGGACGGCGGTATTATCTCGCTCTATTACGACGTGACCGACCGGGCGCGGACGGAGCAGGCGCTGCGCGAGAGCGAGGAGCGATACGCGCTCGCCATGGCTGGCGCCAGCGAGCATCTTTGGGATTGGCGTCCGGGAACCGACGGTATCGTGACCGATCCACGTGTGCTGGCAAGGATGGGGCTGCCCACCGATCCGCCGGTTCTCGACCGACACTACCTGCTGGACGCCATCCATCCCGAGGACCGCGAAGCCTACGAGGAGCGGTTCCGCGCACACATGCTGGGCGACGTGCCCCAGTTCGACGCCGACTACCGGCTGCGCATGGCAGACGGCGGCTACCGGTGGCACCGGACACGCGGCGTGGCCCTGCGCGACGCCTCGGGGCGCGTCGAGCGGGTCGCCGGCTCGACGACCGATATCGGCGCGCGCAAGGCCGCCGAGGAGGCGCTGCGCGAGAGCGAGGCGCGGTATCGTCACGTTTTCGAGGCGGGCCCGGTCGGCATGACGCTGTTCGATACCGACCGGCGCTACCTGATGGTCAACGATCAGTTCTGTGCCGTCGTGGGATACGAGCGCGACGAGCTGATCGGCCGGCCGATCGACGAGATCACCCATCCCGAGGATGTCGTCGCCGACACCGGGCGTTTCGCGGACATTCTGAACCTAGCCGACGATCCGGTGACGTATCGGAAGCGCTATGTCCGCAAGGACGGAGAGATCGTGCATGCGGACGTGGTTTCGGTCCTGATCGAGGGGGGCGACGGCGAGCCGCTCTACGGATTGTCGATGATCCAGGACGTGAGCGAGCGGCTGCGCGCGGAGGAGGCGATCCGCGAGCGCGACGCCCGGCTGCAGGCGCTGCAGGCCGAACTGCTTCAGGTGTCGCGCGCCACCGCCATGGGCGAGATGGCGTCCGCCATCGCGCACGAGGTCAACCAGCCGCTCGCCGCGGTGATGAACTACGTTCAGGCGGCGCGCGACCTCCTGGGCGCCCCGGCGGACGACGACCGGATATCCGGGTTCCTCGACAAGGCCACCGACCAGGCCGACCGGGCCGCGACCATTGTCCGCCGGCTGCGCAACTTCTTCGTGCGCGGCGAGATCGAGCGCGTCCCCGACGACCTCAACGCGGCGGTGGAGGAGGCGGTGCACTTGGCGAGGGGCCGGCCCGGGCCCGCAGGGCCGACCGTCGAGCTCGACCTCGCCCGTCGGCTGCCCGCCGTCGAATTCGATCGCCTCCAGGTGCAGCAGGTCGTGCTCAACCTCGTGCGCAACGCGATGGACGCGGTCGAGGGCGTGGCGCAGCCATGTATCTCGGTGGTCACGGCGCGGGACCGGAGCAAGGGCGCCGTCGCGGTCGCGGTGCGCGACAACGGCCCCGGGATCGACCAGGAAATTCGCGAGCGACTGTTCCAGCCTTTCGTCACCTCCAAGGTGTCGGGCATGGGCATGGGGCTGTCGATCTCGGCGTCGATCGTCGAGGCCCATGGCGGTCGGCTGGAGGCCGTGGACGCCGACGGCGGCGGCGCCGAATTCCGGTTCACCTTGCCCCTGACCGCGGCGTGAGCACGGCGGTCTACATCGTCGACGACGATCCCGCCCTGCGCGATTCCCTCGCCACCGTTCTGGCGCACCGCGGCTACGACATCTCGGTGTTCCCGGACGGGAACTCGTTTCTCGCGGCGTTGGCCGACACTGGCGAGGGCTGCGTGCTGCTCGACGTCCGGCTGCCCGACATGAGCGGCATCGACGTCCTCGCCCGCGTCGCCGAAGCCGCGCCGCGGCTCGCCGTGGTCATGGTCACCGGCCACGGCGACGTGCCGCTTGCGGTTGCGGCGATGAAGGCGGGTGCGGTCGACTTCGTCGAGAAGCCGGTGCGCGTCGACGCGCTGTCGCCGATCATCGAGGCGGCGATCGGCGCCAAGGCGCCCGACGACCCTGCGCTCATGGACCGGATCGCCGATCTGACCGCGCGCGAGCGCGAGGTGCTGGATCTCCTGGTCCTCGGTCGCGCCAACAAGGAGATCGCCCGCGCACTGGGTATCTCGCCGCGGACCGCCGAGGTCCACCGCGCCCGCGTGATGCGCAAGATGGAAGCCGACAGCCTGTCGCATCTGGTGCGCATGGCGCTCGGGGCCGGCATCGATCCCTCGGCGGAGGCGTAGCGCCGCCGTGCAATCGCGGCGCCACTGCCTTCGGCATACGTAGTTCACCGCATGATGCCCGACTCGCGGCGGATGTACACTTCCCGCACATGCCTGCGGCGGGGGAGCCCGCAAGTGCCTGCGACGGGGGAGAGAGCAGCTATGATCGATAAGTCCGAGACGACAGCTCCCGTCGGCATCAGGGTCGCGGTGGTCGACGACGACGCGGCCGTGCGCGATTCGCTCGCGGCGGTGCTCTCGTCCGCCGGCCACCAGGTGCTCGCCTTCGCCACCGGCGAGGAGTTCCTCGACCGGGGCCTCGACGAAACCCCCCATTGCGTCCTGCTCGACGTCAACCTGCCCGGCGCCGACGGCTGGGCGGTGCTCGAGCGGATGCGCGCGTGCTCCGCCGACTGCGCCGTGATCCTGGTCAGCGGCGGCGCCGCGCCGCGCGACCGCGCTGCCGCGACCGGCGCCTTCGAGGTTCTCGACAAGCCGGTCCGGCCCGCCGTACTGTTGCAGGCCATCGATCGCGCCCTGGGCCGCGACTGAGGCGGCGGGCGGCCGCATACGTACAATTGCGTAAGTAGCGGCCCCGATTTTTCGTGCCGGCCTCGGGCACTAAGTTCTTGGCAACCATTCACCGCCATGATCGGGTCCGATCGGATGACCGGCCAAACTTCCCTCGTGGAAGACCTGGGCATGCTCGACACGCTGCCCGTGGGAATCCTCGTCTCGCGCCTGTCCGACGGCAGCGTGGTGTTCGCCAACCGCCGGGCCTGCGAGACTTTTGGCGTCGAGCCCGGCGCCGCGTCCGGTCTCACCACCACCGCCTTCTACCGTCGCCGCGAGGAGCGCGACGCCGTGATGCGGGCGCTCGGCCGCGACGGCCGTGTCGACGACGCCGAGTTCGAGATGCGCCGCGCCGACGGCGGAACCCTGTGGGTGCGCGCCTCGGCGGTTCTCGCACGGGACGCCGAGGGCGATCTCGTCATCGCCGTGTTCGACGACATCACCGCCGAGCGCAACGCCGAGCAGCGCTTGCGCACCGCCTACCGCATGGAAGCCTTCCGCCGCATTTCCGGCGGACTGGCGCACGAGGTCAACAACGCCTTGGTACCGATCCTGACGTTCGGCGAGCTGGCGATGGCCGAGCTCGACCCGGATTCCCCGGCCCGTGCGCATCTCGAGCGCGTCATGGCCGCGGCCGACCGCTGCACCGACGTGGTCGCCCGCGTCATGGAGTTTTCCGGCGCAACCGGAAGCGAGCGCACCACCATCGACCTGCGCGCCACCGTCGAGCGCGCTGGCAAGCTGCTGCGCGCCGCGGCGCCGCGACGGATCGACGTGGATTTGGACCTGCCCGAAAGCGCCGTCGAGGTCGAGGCGGCCGCGGAGCTGGAAGAGACGATCCTCGTCGTCGCGCTCGACGCCTCCGACGCCTATGCCGACCACGCCGCCGGGCGCGTCGTGCTCACGCTCGGCATCGCGGACGTCGAAACGCGTCGAGCCAGCGAGCTGGGGCTGAAGCCCGGCGCCTATGCCCATCTGACGGTCGCGGATGACGGCACCCCGGTTACGCCCGATGCGCTCGAACGCGCCTTCGATCCGCTGATCAGCGACCGGGATGCCAAGCTGGGCCGCCACCACGGGCTGGGCCTGGCCTATCGCACCGCCGTCACCCATGGCGGCACGGTCCGGGTCGACAGCGCCGCCGCAACGGGAACGCGCGTCGCCATTTGGCTGCCGCTGTCACCCGGCACCGCGGAGCTCGGCACACAGGACGAGGAGATGACGCCATGACCGGCCGGATCCTGATCGTCGACGACGACGAGATGGTGCTCGACGCGCTCACCGCCGTGCTCGGCCGCGCCGGACACGAGATCACGGTGGCCGTCAATGGGCGCGAGGGGCTCTACCTGCACGAACGGCAGCCCTTCGACGTCGTCGTCACCGACATCGTCATGCCGGACATGGACGGGATCGAGATGATCCGCAACGTCAAGCAGCGCTCGCCGCAAGTGGCCGTGATCGCGATTTCGGGCGGCGCCCGGCTCGAGCCGAGTTATCACCTCAAGGTCGCCGCGGCGCTCGGCGCCGACGAGACCCTTGCCAAGCCGGTCAAGCCCAAGGACCTCGTGGCCGCGGTCGCCCGGCATCTCTGACACGCTTGCAGTCGGCTTGTGAGTTTCTGACCAAGCCGGCGTAGCGGGCCCTTCGCACCGAGCAATCCAGCGGCACCGCTAAACCTGGCTCGCGGGCCGCTCGCGCATCTGGCCCAGCCAGCGGTGCAATTCCCTGGCGCCGTTCTCGGGTTCGAAATTCAGCCGCCCCGCGAACTCCACCGCGATGAAGCCGGCGATGTCGGCGGCGGAGAAGCTGTCGCCAGCGATCCACCTGCGGCCGTCGAGGACGCGGTCCAGCATCTCGAAGAAGCGCGGGATCCGCGTCTTGCCGCGCTCCGCGAGCTCGGGGATCTGCGGATAGTTGTGGGGGCCGGTCAGCGCTCGGTCCTTGAGCCCCGGCGCCGAGTTGCGCAGCGCCTCGGCCACCGCCATGAACCCCTCGTACTCGATGCGCCAGATCATGTCGGCGACCATGCCCTTCTCCTCCGGCGTGCTGCCCATCAGCGGCGGGTCGGGAAAGGTCTCCTCGATGAAGCGCCAGCAGCCTTGCGTGCTGGTGAAGGTCGTGCCGCCGTCGGTGACCAGCGCGGGGGTGGTGCAGTAGGGGTTGATCTTGCGGTAGTCCTCGCTCAGATGCTCGCCCTCGCGCATGTTGACCTCGACCGTCTCGATCTTGTCGGCGACGCCCTTCTCCGCGATGAACATGCGCACCAGCCGCGGGCTGGGCGCGGTCGAGCAGTCGTAGAACTTCATCTCTCTCCCCTTTCCAATGCTGGCCTGCGCGGGCAAGGATGGTGGCAGCCGGCGGCGCCCCCGTCCAGCACCGGCCGCGCCGGTGTCGCTAGCACACGATATGACCGGTTTATGTAGCACACGATCTGTCCGGAT
>CAZMTC010000197.1:0-6347 GCA_964569105.1 uncultured Alphaproteobacteria bacterium
GGTTGGGGGTTCGAGTCCCTCCACTCCTGCCACCACGGAAACACCGGCGCCGCCCCCGTAACCCAGGCCCTGTGGGCGAACTGAGAATGGCGAAGACGAGCCCGGCGCAATTCATCCGGCAGGTGCGGCAGGAGGTGACCAAGGTCACCTGGCCGACTCGCCGGGAGACCACGCTGTCCACCATCACGGTGTTCGGCATGGTGGTGGTCATTGCGCTGTTCTTCTTCGTCATCGACCAGATCCTGGGCGAGTTGGTGCAACTCGTGCTCGGGCTCGGAGGCTGACCGTGGCGGGCAAGTGGTACGTCATTCACGTCTATTCGGGCTTCGAGAAGAAGGTCGCCCAGTCGATCAAGGACCAGGCGGTGCTGAAGGGTCTCGAGGACCAGATCGAGGAAGTGCTGGTGCCGACCGAGGAAGTGGTCGAGATGCGCCGGGGCTCGAAGGTCAACGCCGAGCGCAAGTTCTTCCCGGGCTACGTGCTGGTGAAGATGGACCTGAGCGACGAGAGCTGGCATCTGGTCAAGGACACGGCCAAGGTCACCGGCTTCCTGGGCAGCGGTTCGAAGCCGACGCCGATCTCCGAGCGCGAGGCGCAGCAGATCATGCGCCAGGTGCAGGAAGGCATCGAGCGGCCGAAGCCGTCGGTGACCTTCGAGGTGGGCGAGCAGGTGCGCGTCGCCGACGGCCCGTTCCAGTCGTTCAACGGGCTGGTCGAGGAGGTCGACGAGGATCGCGCGCGGCTCAAGGTCGCGGTCTCGATCTTCGGCCGATCGACCCCGGTCGAGCTCGAGTACAGCCAGGTCGAGAAGCTCTGAAAGGCATCTGAGGGCCGCCGGCCGACCGGCCGCTCCGGACACGAGGACGGACAACATGGCGAAGAAAATCCAAGGCTATCTCAAGCTGCAGGTGCCCGCGGGGCAGGCCAACCCGTCGCCGCCCATCGGCCCGGCGCTGGGCCAGCGCGGCATCAACATCATGGAGTTCTGCAAGGCGTTCAACGCGGCGACGCAGAAGATGGAACAGGGCATGCCGATCCCGACCTTGCTCACGGTCTACTCGGATCGCTCGTTCTCCTTCGTCACCAAGACGCCGCCGGCCAGCTACTACCTGATGAAGGCGGCGAAGAAGCAGAAGGGCTCGGCGACGCCGGGCCGCGACGCGATCGGCGCGGTGACCAAGGCGCAGCTGCGCGAGATCGCCGAGGCCAAGATGGAAGACCTCAACGCCAACGACCTCGAGGCGGCGACGCGAATCATCGCCGGCTCGGCGCGGTCGATGGGCCTTCAGGTGGTGGAGTAGGACGATGCCCAAGCACGGCAAGCGATTGCAGGACGCCTACAAGGGCTTCGAGCGGCAGAAAGCCTATCCGCTCGACGAGGCGGTCAAGCTGCTCAAGTCGGGCGCGAAGCCGAAGTTCGACGAGACCGTCGAGGTGTCGATGAACCTGGGCGTCGACACGCGCCATTCGGACCAGACGGTGCGCGGCGCGGTATCGCTGCCCAACGGCACCGGCAAGGAGACCCGCGTGGCCGTGTTCGCCAGGGGCGACAAGGCCGAGGCGGCGAAGAAGGCCGGCGCCGATATCGTCGGCGCCGAGGATCTGGCGGAGCGCATCGAGGGCGGCCAGATCGACTTCGACCGCGTCATCGCCACGCCCGACATGATGCCGGTGGTCGGCAAGCTCGGTAAGGTGCTGGGGCCGCGCGGCCTGATGCCGAACCCCAAGCTGGGCACGGTGACCAACGACGTCGAGGCGGCGGTCGAGGCGGCCAAGGGCGGCCAGGTCCAGTTCCGCGCCGAGAAGGCGGGCATCGTCCACGCCGGCGTCGGCAAGCTGAGCTTCGACGAGGACAAGATCGCCGAAAACGTGCGCGCCTTCGTCGCCGCGGTCAACCAGGCGAAGCCGTCGGGCGCGAAGGGCACGTATATCAAGGGTGTCTCGGTGACCTCGACCATGGGGCCCGGCCTCAAGGTTGATGTCGCGGACGTGGCCGGCCGATAGGCCGTGGGAGAGAGGGATACACGGATTTTCCGCCTTCCGGCTCTTGCCGAAGGCGGAAGGGGAACCGAGATAATGCGGTTCCCACCCTGTCCGAGACTGCAGGTGCGCCGGTCGCGACGCGCGGCCGGGGCCTAATGGCGCGAGCCGCCTGCAATAGACGGGAGATCAGCCAGGGTCGCGCTCCGGCGCGGCGCTCGGCTCGGGCTTCCCGGACAGGACCGACGCCCCGGACGGCGATCCGGTCGGGGCCGACGCAACCGGGCCGCCCAGCCGAAGCCGGCGACGTGGCCCAGACGTAATGGAGACGTGACGTGGACCGTCAGGAGAAGGAGCAGCTGGTCGCCGAGCTGAACGCCGTCTTCTCGCGGGTGTCGCTGGTCGTTGTGACGCATCAGACGGGCCTGACCGTCGCCCAGTCCAACGCCCTGCGGACCCGGATGCGGGAGGCCGGTGCGCAGTTCAAGGTGACCAAGAACCGGCTCGTCCGTCTCGCGCTGGAAGGCACCCCTTACGCGGAGATCAAGGACCTGTTCACGGGCCCCACGGCCATCGCCTACTCGGAGGATCCGGTGGCGGCGGCCAAGGTGGCCGCGGATTTCGCCAAGGAGAACGACAAGCTCGTCATCCTCGGCGGAGCCATGGGCGAGACGGTCCTGGACGAGGCTGCGGTCAAGCAGCTGGCCAAGCTGCCGTCGCTCGACGAGCAGCGCGCCATGCTGATCGGCCTGATCCAGTCGCCCGCCACCAAGGTGGCGAGCGTGCTGCAGGCCCCGGCCGGCCAGCTGGCCCGCGTATTCGGCGCATACGGCGCGAAAGAGGCGGCCTAGCCCCTTTACGTCACCGGAAATCGAGCCCTAGGAGCGAAGAACATGGCTGATCTGGAAAAAATTGCCGAGGATCTCTCGTCGCTGACCGTCCTCGAGGCGGCCGAGCTGTCGAAGTTGCTCGAGGAGAAGTGGGGCGTCTCGGCCGCGGCGATGGCCGCGCCGGTCGCGATGCCCGGCGCCGGCGGCGGCGAGGCCGCGGCGGCCGAGGAGGAGAAGGACGAATTCGATGTCGTCCTGGCCTCTGTCGGCGACAAGAAGATCAACGTCATCAAGGAGGTCCGGGCCATCACCGGGCTGGGCCTGAAGGAGGCCAAGGACCTCGTCGAGAGCGCGCCCAAGGCGATCAAGGAGGGCGCCTCGAAGGACGAGGCCGAGGAGTTGAAGAAGAAGCTCGAGGAGGCTGGTGCGACGGTCGAGCTCAAGTAAAGGGCACGGTCTTGCACAACGGGATCCGGCGACCGCCAGGAGCGAGGCCAGCGGCCCGCTCTCGGCGGTCCCGCCCCACCGAGTGCCGCGTCGCCGCCGGGCCGGGTAGCGCCCGCGCGGCTTGATGCGTTTTTGCGGCCCGGCTCCGGGCCGGCTTCCCCGGGGAGGACCCCGGGAAGCAGTCAGGGCACGGTTTTGGCGCCTGCGTGCGGAGACATATCTATGACCAAGATGTTCACGGGACGGACTAGATTGCGCAAGGACTTCGGCCGCATCGCCGAGGTCGCGCCGATGCCGAACCTGATCGAGGTCCAGAAGAATTCCTACGATCACTTCCTGCAAATGGGCGTGCCCGCGGAGGAGCGGGGCGATTTCGGCCTCCAGGAGGTGCTCAAGGGCGTATTCCCGATCTCGGACTTCTCGGGACGCGCCGAGCTCGAATTCGTACGCTACGAGTTCGAGCATCCGAAATACGACGTCGAGGAGTGCCAGCAGCGCGGTATGACCTACGCCGCGCCGCTCAAGGTCACGCTGCGCCTTGTGGTGTGGGACGTGGACGACGAGACCGGCTCGCGCTCGATCCGCGACATCAAGGAGCAGGACGTCTACATGGGCGACATCCCGCTCATGACCGAGCACGGCACCTTCGTCATCAACGGCACCGAGCGCGTGATCGTCTCGCAGATGCACCGCTCGCCCGGTGTCTTCTTCGACCACGACAAGGGCAAGACCCATTCCTCGGGCAAGTACCTGTTCACCGCGCGGGTGATCCCCTACCGCGGCTCCTGGCTCGACTTCGAGTTCGATGCCAAAGACATTGTCTATGTGCGCATCGACCGCCGGCGCAAGCTGCCGGTGACCACGCTGTTCATGGCCCTCGACAGCGACGCCAGCGCCGAGCTGCGCGCCAAGCGCGCCGAGGAGGGCAAGCCGGTCGATCCGTACGAGATCACCGGCATGTCGCCCGAGGACATCATCGACTACTTCTACAGGACCGTGACGCTCAAGGCGGGCAAGGCCGGCTGGAACGTTCCCTTCGACCCGGAACGGATGGCAGGCATCAAGCTCGAGGCCGATCTGGTCGACGCCAAGACCGGCAAGGTGCTGGTCGAGGCGGGTACCAAGCTCACCCGCCGGCGGGCACAGAAGCTCGTCGAGGAGGGCCTCAAGGAGCGCTTGGTTACGGACGAGGAGCTGAAAGGCTCCTATGTCGCGCGCGATCTGATCAACGAGAAGACGGGCGAAATCCATGTCGAGGCCGGCGACGAGCTCGACGAGGAATCGATCGCGCGCCTGCGAGAGGCGGGCGTCAAGGCGCTGCCGCTGGTCTCCCCGGACCCGTGGAGCCGGGCGGCCTACGTGCGCGACACACTGGCGGTAGACAAGAACGCCAACCGCGAGGATGCGCTGATCGACATCTACCGCGTCATGCGGCCTGGCGAGCCGCCGACCATCGAGGCGGCCGAGAACCTGCTGCGCGGCCTGTTCTTCGACTCCGAGCGCTACGACCTGTCGTCGGTCGGCCGCGTCAAGATGAACGCGCGGCTGGGGTTCTCCAACGACGAGGTCACCGACACGGTGCGGGTGCTGCGCCGCGAGGACATCCTGGCCATAGTCAAGCTGCTGGTCGAGCTCAAGGACGGCCGCGGCGAGGTCGACGACATCGACCATCTGGGGAACCGCCGGGTGCGTTCGGTCGGCGAGCTGATGGTCAATCAGTACCGCGTCGGCCTGCTGCGCATGGAGCGCGCTATCCGCGAGCGCATGTCCACGGTGGACATCGACTCGGTCATGCCGCAGGACCTGATCAACGCCAAGCCGGCGGCGGCGGCAGTGCGCGAGTTCTTCGGCTCGTCCCAGCTCTCGCAGTTCATGGACCAGACCAACCCGCTCAGCGAGATCACGCACAAGCGGCGGCTGTCGGCCCTGGGACCGGGCGGCCTCACCCGCGAGCGCGCGGGCTTCGAGGTGCGCGACGTCCACACCACGCATTACGGCCGCATCTGCCCGATCGAGACCCCGGAAGGCCCGAACATCGGCCTGATCAACTCGCTTGCGACCTATGCGCGGGTGAATCAGTACGGCTTCATCGAGAGCCCGTACCGGGTCGTCAAGAACGCCAAGGTGACCGACGAGGTCGTCTACCTGTCGGCCATGGATGAAGGCAAGTACACGATCGCCCAGGCGAACGCACCGCTCGACAAGGCCGGCAGGTTTTCCGACGACCTGATCTCGTGCCGGGTCGGCGGCGACTTCACGATGACGACGCCGGACCAGGTCGATCTCATCGACGTGTCGCCCAAGCAGCTCGTGTCGGTGGCAGCGGCGTTGATCCCGTTCCTCGAGAACGACGACGCCAACCGTGCGCTGATGGGCTCGAACATGCAGCGGCAGGCGGTGCCGCTGGTCCAGGCCGAGGCGCCGTTCGTGGGCACCGGCATGGAGTCCGTGGTGGCACGCGATTCCGGCGCCGCCATCGGCGCCCGCCGCGCCGGCGTGGTCGACCAGGTCGACGCCACCCGCATCGTGATCCGTGCGACCGAGGAGATATCGGCCGACAAGCCGGGCGTCGATATCTACAATCTGGCCAAATTCCAGCGCTCGAACCAGAACACCTGCATCACCCAGCGCCCGCTGGTGCGCGTGGGCGACCAGGTGGCCAAGGGCGAGATCATCGCCGACGGCCCCTCGACTTCGCTTGGCGAGCTGGCGCTGGGCCGCAACATCCTGGTCGCCTTCATGCCGTGGCATGGCTACAATTTCGAGGACTCGATCCTGATCTCCGAGCGGATCGTGCGCGACGACGTCTTCACCTCGGTCCACATTGAGGAGTTCGAGGTCATGGCGCGCGACACCAAGCTGGGCCAGGAGGAAATCACCCGCGACATCCCCAACGTCTCGGAGGAGGCGCTCAAGAACCTCGACGAGGCGGGCATCGTCTATATCGGTGCCGAGGTGGGTGCGGGAGAAATCCTGGTCGGCAAGGTCACGCCCAAGGGCGAGAGCCCGATGACCCCCGAGGAGAAGCTCTTGCGCGCGATCTTCGGCGAGAAGGCGTCGGACGTGCGCGACACTTCGCTCAAGCTGCCT
>CAZMTC010000198.1:0-6291 GCA_964569105.1 uncultured Alphaproteobacteria bacterium
GGCGGCGCTGGTGGTGGCGGCGGGAACAGTGCTGATCTTCGGCACCGGGCTGCGCTGGCTGGTCGATCGGGGCCTGTCGCAGGGCGACCCGGCGCTGCTCGACGACGCTCTGGCGGCGCTGTTCGTCATCGTCGCGCTACTCGCGGCGGCTACCTATGCGCGCTTCTACCTGGTCTCGTGGCTGGGCGAGCGGGTGGCGGCGGACCTGCGCCGGCGCGTGTTTGACCGTGCGCTTACGCTGAGCCCGGCCTTTTACGAGACCACGCCCACGGGCGAGGTGCTGTCGCGGCTGACCACCGACACGACGCTTTTGCAGACCATCGTCGGCTCGCAGGCGTCGATGGCACTGCGCAACCTGCTCCTGTTCGTGGGCGGCACCGTGATGATGACGGTGACCAGCCCCAAGCTCGCCGCGCTGGTGGCGCTGGTGGTGCCGCTGGTCGTCGTGCCGGTGATCGTGTTCGGGCGGCGGGTGCGGCACCTGTCGCGCGCCAGCCAGGACCGCATCGGCGAAGTGGGCGCGCATATCGAGGAGACGCTGGGCGCGATCCGTACGGTCCAGGCCTTCGGCCACGAGCCGCACGACCGGGCGCGCTTCGCAGGGCATGTCGAGGACGCCTTCGGCACCGCAGCGCGCCGGATCGCGGCGCGCGGCGCGCTCACGGCGATGGTCATCCTGTTCGTGTTCGGCGCGGTCGGCGTGATCCTGTGGATCGGCGGCCACGACATGATCGCCGGGCGGATCAGTCCGGGCGAGCTGTCGGCCTTCGTGTTCTACGCCGTGGTGGTGGCCGGCTCGGTGGGCGTGCTGTCGGAGTTCATGGGCGAGCTGCAGCGCGCGGCGGGCGCGTCGGAGCGCCTCTTGGAGCTGCTCGCGACCGAGCCCGACATCACGGCGCCGGCGGACCCTGCGCCCTTGCCCGAGCCGGCGCGTGGCGCGGTCGCCTTCGAGGGCGTTACCTTCCACTACCCGTCGCAGCCCGAGCGCGCGGCACTGCGCGAGCTTTCGCTCGCGGTCGAGCCCGGGCGGCGGGTCGCGCTGGTCGGCCCGTCGGGTGCGGGCAAGACCACCGTGTTCCAGCTCCTCCTGCGCTTCTACGACCCGGAGCGTGGCACGGTGCGGCTCGACGAAGTCGATATCCGCGACGCCGACCCGACGGCGGTGCGCGCGCGCATCGGCATGGTGGCGCAGGAGCCGGTGGTGTTCGCCGCCGATGCCTGGAACAACATCCGCTACGGCCGGCCCGACGCGACCAACGAGGAGATCCGCGCCGCCGCCGAGGCCGCTGCGGCGACCGAGTTCCTCGACCTGCTGCCCAACGGCTTCGACACCTTCCTGGGCGAGAAGGGCGTGCGCCTGTCGGGCGGCCAGCGCCAGCGCCTGGCCATTGCCCGCGCGATCCTGCGCGACCCGGCGGTGCTGCTGCTCGACGAGGCGACCAGCGCGCTCGACAGCGAGAGCGAGCAGAAAGTCCAGGCGGCGCTCGGCCGGCTGATGCAGGGCCGCACGACGCTGATCATCGCCCATCGCCTGTCGACCGTGATGGAGGCCGACCGCATCGTGGTGCTCGATCACGGGCGCGTCGTGGCGGAGGGCACGCATTCGGAGCTGATGCGCGAGGGCGGGCTCTACGCGCGGCTGGCGGCGCTGCAGTTCGACCAGGCGGCCGAGTAGTGGAGTTATCTGAAAGAACACAAGCATGACCGCATCGGTTTGTCCGACATTCGACTGCCACAAAGGCCATGCATTCCACCACGAAGTCATCTATCAATGCGCCATCGCATTGGTCGATAACCCTCATTCATACGTGGGCACCTGAGAGTCATGCGGCCAAACCAGAAGCCAAAAGTCGTTTCGCTGTTCACTGGTGCCGGCGGACTCGACCTCGGATTAGAGGCTGCGGGTTTCGACATCCGCCTTTGCGTCGAGAATGATGAGGACGCTCGGAAGACGCTGGCCCAGAACTACCCCCGCTGGAAACTTTCTGAACCGGGAGACATCTTCGAGATCTCTCCGACCGACATCCTACGGCAAGCGGACTTGGACGTTGGTTCTGTAGATCTGATTGCTGCGGGCTTTCCCTGCCAGCCGTTCTCCGCAGCGGGCAATTGGAGCGCTGGTCGGAGCCGTGGCTTCTCAGATCCGAGATCAGCTACGCTGATGCGGCTGTTTGAAATGGTATCAGCTCTCCGGCCCAAAACGTTTCTCATCGAGAACGTGCCTGGCTTTGGCTTTAGGAACAGCCACCATGGAATCTCGATTGTTAAGAAGCTTGTAAAACGAATTAACAATAAGAACAAAACACAGTACCGTCTTTCCATTCATAAAATGAATTGCGCCAATTATGGAGTGCCACAAAAGAGGATTCGCCTAATTATAGTGGGCAACAGAGATGGAAGGTCATTTTTTTTGCCACCTGAAACTCACGTTTGCACGCAAACTGAATCATACGGTTCCTGTGAAAACGCCTTTGTACTTACAGCGTGGGATGCGCTTCATGATTTGCCTGACCAGTACTCAGAAGAGCTAGAACCCGTTGGAAAATGGGCCCCCTGCTGCCAACTATACCGGAGGGAGCAAACTACCTTTGGCATACAGAAAGGGGAGGCGGTTCATCCCTATTCGGGTGGCGAACCCGCTATTGGTCATTCCTCCTCAAACTCGCAAAAAGCCAACCTTCTTGGACAATTCCCGCCGATCCGGGACCTGCAACCGGCCCTTTTCATTGGGACAACCGTCGCCTATCTGTGCGGGAGTTGTGCCGCCTCCAAACCATACCCGATCACGTCACCATCGTTGGAGGGTTGCGATCTGGGTATCGGCAAGTTGGCAATGCGGTACCACCTGCGATTTCTGAAATCATTGGCCGGTCCTTAATCAACCAGTTCCATAGTGGCCGTCTGGAACTACACTCTGACTTCATTCCAACGCGTGCACCGTCAACGGCAGAAGAATCCAAAATCTCACCTGTTCCTAGAGAATATGCTAGTCTTGTTGGAACCTACCAACCTCATCCAGGATCAGGATATGGGCCTCAGGGCACCAATACTATTCGTATGGCAAAGCTCGTTAACAACAAAAGGGACTTCTTCGACACCCCGCAACACCGCCAGTGAGAATAGCTATGGGAAGGAAACAAAATACCACCGATCCTGAGATGGAGCACCCTAGAAGGAATGAGGTTCAATGGATCGACGTATCGAATTTGTTCCTAGACCCCGAGAACCCGCGACTTCCTGAGTACAGCCAAGGAGCTGGCCAAACTGAACTTTTGCAGATTATCGCTCACGATTTTAGCCTCGCTGAAATTGGCCAATCGCTCGCAGACAACGGTTATTTCTCAGAGGAGCCGCTTGTAGCGGTTCCCCGAGGCGATAACAATGATACTTATACGGTAGTGGAGGGCAATCGTCGTCTTGCGGCGCTTAGACTACTTCTTGATCCAGAACTCGCCAGGCGGCATAAGCTATTCACTTGGGTAAAACTTTCTGACACGGTAAAGCATCCTTTAACGCCAGTGCCTGTACTGGTATATGACAGGCGAGAGCAGATACTTCCTTACCTGGGGTTTAGGCATTTTACAGGAATACTAACCTGGGATCCGCTATCTAAGGCGAGATTTATCGCCCAGCTGAAAGAATCAACAGACAGAACATTTAGAGAGCTTAGCCGAGAAATCGGCAGCAAAATGCCCACCGTCCGGAACTTCTACGTTTCGTACGCAATACTGCGGCAAGCACGTGATGCATTTGACATAGACACGACGCCAGCAGAGCAAGATTTTGGGGTTTTTCGTCGCTCCGTATCTGACCCTAACATTCGTGAATTCCTAGGAATCGAATTAGATAGTTCTGAGGAACAACTGGCTAAGCCCATATCTCCCAAGCACAGGGAGCGATTGGAAGAAGTCCTGTCTTGGATTTTCGGCGACAGCGACAACAGACCAGTCCTGGATGATTCTAGGCAACTGATTTCGCTTGGTAGGGTGATCGCAAACTCCGAGGGCTTGAACTACCTTCGATCGACCAGAGATCTTGAGTATGCGCTGGAATTAATCGGCGGAGAAGAACAGCGTGCCCTGGACAATCTACGATCAGCTAAGCTTCATTTGGACAGAGCCATCCCTGATGTAATTCGACACGCAAAGAACGAAGAAGTCGCTGTAGCGTTCGAAAAGTGTTGGGATGTAGCAAAGGAAATGGCCAAGCTATTTTCTCGGACTAGAGATGATTTGAGATAGATGCTGATTCCTCCATCTAGAGATGATCCGATCTGCCTCGCAGATTGGATTGAAGCAACAGTACTATTCTCACGGGCTGCCAAAGGTACGGCCGCTAATTCTGACCTCTTTCGTTTGTTGCAAGAGCGGCATGATAGTGACGTGGCCGAGGCATACTTGGAGGATGCAAGATCTGTTATTAGATTGCGTTCATCAATTCTTGGAGAGAATTATCCACTTTCCTTGCATGGGAACACGATTTCCTTAAATAGGACGTGGAGAGAGGCTTACTCGTATTCGTTTTTGCTTATTTTATCGCTTTCTCATCATTACTCCAGTTTAAGAATGACTCAGGGACGTGCTCGGGTTCCGTCAGAGTTGTTTGAGTTTCTCGTCTCTAAGGCGATCAACAACTATGGGAGCGCCAATTCAATTAGATTTGGTTCGGTTAGAAGACCTCCTGTTCCGTCAGGATTTAGGGGGGCGCTTGAGTATATTGCAACTGCGGCTCATGAGCACCTGGGCAGTTCGTACGGTAGTGGAGGACGTGAGAAGGACGATGGGCTTGATGTCATTGGATGGATTCCCTTTGGAGATCAAGAAGCGGGACAGGTGGTATTTCTTATCCAATGCGCAATTGGGAATGATTGGAAAGGTAAATTGTCTACCCTAATGGGAAGAAAATGGGACCATCATGTCTTATGGCATGTCACTCCTGTTAGAGGATTTGCCCTTCCTATACACCACCCCAGAACCTTTGAATGGACAAAGAATTCTCATGAAGCAGGGATTTTGTTTGATAGATTGAGATTAGTATTATTACTTGGCAAAACAATACCGATTGAAGCGGAAATTAGAGAAAGAACTCTGAAATGGTCTCAAAAGGCCATTGCCAACCTGAACAAAAAATTAGAAATCGAGTAATTCTACCGCTGCGTGAACTTGAGCTCGATACGGCGGTTCTTGGCGTAGGCGTCGGGGTCATCGCCCTCGGCGATGGGCTGGAACTCGCCGTAGCCGTTCGCGGACAGGCGATCGGGCGGGATGCCCTGAGCGATCAGGAACTTGACCACGGCGATCGCGCGCGCGGTGGAGAGCTCCCAGTTGGACGGGAACTCGTCGGTCTGGATCGGCCGCTCGTCGGTGTGGCCCTCGACCTGGAGGATCCAGTCGATGTCGTCGGGGATCTCCTCGGCGATCTCCTCGAGCTCGTCGGCGAGCTGGGCCAGCTGCTCGCGCCCGCTCGGGTTGAGCTCGGCCTCGGCGGTGGGGAACAGGAGTTCGGACTGGAAAATGAAGCGGTCGCCGACGATGCGGATGTCTGAGCGTTCGCCGAGCACCTGGCGCAGCCGGCCGAAGAACTCGGAGCGGTACTGCTTGAGCTCCTCGACCTGGGCGGCGAGCGCGATGTTGAGCCGCTCTCCGAGATCCTCGATCCTGAGCTTCTGCTGCGCCATGCGCTCCTCGGCGGCCTCGAGCGCGCGCTGGAGCGCGCCGAGTTGGGAGCGCAGGGCGGCGATCTGCTGGTTGAGCAGCGTGACCTGCGCGAGCGCTTCCTCGGAGATCTCCTTCTGCTCGCCGAGCGACTCCTCGAGTCCGGCCACTTCGCCCTCGAGCGCATCCTTCTGGGCCTGAAGCCCGGCGACCGCTCGCTCGAGCTGCGCGCGCTGCTCCTGCACGCGCGCGACCTGGCTCTGGAGCGCCTCGCGCACCTCGTCGATCGTGGCAACCCTGCTCTGGAGCTCCGCCTTCTCGGCCTCGAGCTGTGCCTTCTCGCTCTCGAGTTCGGCCTTCTCGCTTTGGAGCTGTGCCATCTGGCTCTCGAGCAGCGTCAGCTGCGACATGGTCGCTTCGAGCCGGGAGCGCAGGCGGTCGCGCTCCGCGGCCAGCTCCTCGGCCTCCTCCTCCTTGAGCGACAGCGCGTCGGCGAGCTCGGCGATCGCCGCGTTCAGCCGCTCGATGGCGCGCTCCTGGCCCGAGATCTGATTGGTCAGGAAAAACTGCGCGACCATGAACACCATGACCACGAACAGGACGATGATGAGGAGGCTGGACAGGGCGTCGACGAAGC
>CAZMTC010000199.1:0-6288 GCA_964569105.1 uncultured Alphaproteobacteria bacterium
ACCAAGTCGGCGATCGAGATGGCGGCGGTGGCCAACGCCACCGGCCTCGCGCCTGCGCCCGGCGGTCTCGCCTTCCCGCCCGCGGGCATGGACGACCTCGCCCGCGTCTGCGTCCCGTCGGAGATCGGCGGTGCGCTGGCCCATGCCGGACAGGTCGAGGTGGTCTCTTCGCTGAACCGCGACGGCTCGCCCGTGCCGCATGATTTGCGCTGGGGCGTCTGGGTCACCTTCGAGGGCGCCACGGAGTACGTGCGCGACTGCTTCCGCCAGTACGGCCTCCAAACCGATCCGTCGGGCCGCTACGCCGCCATGTACAAGCCCTGGCACCTGATCGGGCTCGAGCTCGGCGTCTCGGTCGCCTCGGCCGCGCTGCGCGGCGAGCCTACCGGCGCGCCCGACGGCTTCCGCGCCGACGTCGTCGCCGTCGCCAAGCGTGACCTCGCAGCCGATGACACGCTCGACGGCGAGGGCGGCTGGACAGTCTGGGGCAAGCTGATTCCCGCCGCCGACTCGCTGCGCCTGGGCGGCCTGCCCATCGGCCTGGCCCACGGCGTCACGCTGCGCAACGCGGTGGCCGAGGGCGAGCCCGTGCGCTGGGCCGACGTCGAGATCGGCGACGGCGAGGCCGTACGCGTACGTCGCGAGATGGAGACCCGATTCACCCCGGCGGCGCGCGCCGCCGAGTAACCCGAACGGAGAGGCCGATGGACAAGGTCCTGGTGGTCACCGGCGGCAGCCGGGGCATCGGCGCTGCCTGCGCCCGCCGCGCCGCGCGCGACGGCTGGGACGTCGCGGTCAACTACGCCGGCAACAAGGCGGCGGCCGAGAAGGTCGTGGCGGACATCGAGGCGCTCGGGCGCAAGGCCGTTGCCATCCAGGGGGACATGGCGCGCGACGACGACATCGCCGCGCTGTTCGACCGCACCGAGGCCGCGCTCGGTCCCGCCACCGGCCTGGTCAACAACGCCGGCATCACCGGCGCCATCGCCTCGCTCGCCGAGGCCTCGCCGCGCGACATCCGCGACACGGTCGACCTCAACCTCACCGGCGCCATGCTGGTCGCGCGCGAGGCGCTGCTGCGCATGTCGACCGCGCGTGGTGGGCCGGGCGGGCGGATCGTCAACATCTCCTCGGTCGCGGCGTCGCTGGGCAGCGCCAACACCTATGTCTGGTACGCCGCCACCAAGGCCGGGCTCGACGCCTTCACGTTGGGCCTCGCCCACGAGGCGGTCGGCCAGGGCGTGCTGGTCAACGCCGTCGCCCCCGGGCTGACCGACACCGAGCTCCACGCCCATTCGGGCGTTCCCGACCGCGCCCACAAGCTCGCCTCCTCGGTGCCCATCGGTCGTGCTGCGCACCCCGACGAGATCGCCGAGGCGGTGGCCTGGTTCCTGTCCGACGCGGCGAGCTACTGCGTCGGCTCGATCCTGCGCGTGGGAGGCGGGCGATGAGGCTGCGCACCCCCCTGTGCGACCTGCTCGGCATCGAGGTACCGATCGTCCAGGCGCCGATGGCCTTCGTCGCCGGCGGCGCGCTGGCCAAGGCCGTATCCGAGGCCGGCGGGCTGGGCCTGATCGGCGGCGGCTACGGCGAGGCCGAGTGGGTCGAGGCGCAGTGGCGCGAGGCCGGCAACGCCCGCGTCGGCATCGGCTTCATCACCTGGTCGATGGCGCAGCAGCCCGGGCTGCTCGACGCCGCGCTGGCGCACGCGCCCCGCGCGGTGATGCTGTCCTTCGGCGACGCCGCACCCTTCGTCACGCCGATCAAGGACGCCGGCGCCGCGCTGATCGTGCAGGTCCAGACCGTGGCCATGGCGCGCGAGGCGGCCGAGCTCGGCGCCGACGTCATCGTGGCGCAGGGCACCGAGGCCGGCGGCCACGGCGCCCAACGCGCCACGCTGCCGCTGGTCCCCGCCGTGGTCGATGCGGTCGCGCCGGTGCCGGTCGTGGCCGCGGGTGGCATCGCCGACGGCCGCACGCTCGCCGCCGCGCTGATGCTCGGCGCCCAGGGCGCGCTGGTCGGCACCCGCTTCTACGCCGCCGAGGAGACCCTCGCCCATCCCGCCGCCAAGTCCATCCTCGTCGCGTCGGACGGCGACGACACCGTGCGCAACCGGGTGGTCGACCTGATCCGCGCCAAGGCCTGGCCGGCTCCCTTCGACATCCGCACCCTGCGCAACCCGTTCCTCGACCGCTGGCACGGCCGCGAAAGCGAACTGGCCGAGACCATCGGCGACGCCATGGCCGAGTACCGGGACGCCGCCGCCAAGGGCGACTTCACCACCGCCGTGGTCATCGCCGGCGAGGCCGCCGGTCTGGTCCGCGAGGTCCAGCCCGCCGCAGCCATCCTCGCCGAGATGGCCGCCGACGCCACCGACCTGCTGCTCGGCGCGCCCGAGCGGTACCTGACGGTGGAGTAGGCTGCTACTCCCCCTCCAGCGCCACGAACGCCTCGTGGGTGGACAGGAAGACCCGCCCCGGCGCCAGCCGCTCGAGGAAGTCGGTGCGCTGCAGCCGGTCCATCACCGGGCCCTTCACCTCGGCCAGGTGCAGCGTGACGCCGGCCGCGCGCAGCTCCTCCGCCAGCCGCTCGAGCGATTCGAGCGCGCTGGCGTCGATCAGGTTCACCGCGCTGGCGATCAGCAGCACGTGGCGGATCTTCGGGTCGTCGGCGACGGCGCCCAGGATATGCGCCTCTAGCGCCTGTGCGTTGGCGAAGTAGAGGCTTTCGTCGATCCGCAGCGCGTGGACGTGGGGCAGCGTGCGCACCGCGTGGCGCCTGATGTTGCGGAAATGCTCGGTGTCGCCCACCCGCCCGACCACCGCGATGTGCGGCCGGCTGGTGCGCCACACGAACAGCAGCAGCGAGACCGCAATGCCCAATACGATACCGGCCTCGACCCCGGCGAACAGCACGCCCAGGGCCGTCGCCGCCATCGCCGCGAAGTCCGCCTTGTCGTAGCGCCACGCCGCGGCGAAGGCGTGCAGGTCCACCAGGCTCGCGATCGACACCACGATGATCGCCGCCAGCACCGCCTGCGGCAGGTCGTGCAGCAGCGGCGTGAACGCGACCACGGCCAGCGCCACCAGCGCCGCCGAGGTGACGGCGGCGAGCTGCGTGCGCGCGCCGGCATCAAAATTGACCGCCGAGCGCGCGAAGCCGCCGGCCACTGGCTGCCCGCCGGTGAGCGACGCGCCCAGATTGGCCAGCCCTAGCCCGACCAGCTCCTGGTTGGCGTCGACCTTCTGCCGCCGCCGGCTGGCCAGCACCCGCGCGATCGACACGCTCTCGACGAACGCCACCGCCGCGATCAGCGCCGCCGAGCCGGCCAGGTCGCGCCACAGCGAAAGCTCGCCTTCGGGCAGCGCCACGCCGGGCAGCCCCTGCGGGATCGTGCCCACGACCGCCACACCGCCCTCCGCGGCCAGCCGCAGCGCCGCCGCGCCGGCCGTGAACGCGGCCACCGCGACCAGCGGCCCTGCCTTCGCCGCCAGCCCCGCCGCACCCTCGGGCACGCCCAGACGCACCAATGCCCGCTCGAGCGGCCCGCGCCAGACGACCAGCAGCGCCACCGCGGCCGCCGCCACGATGGCCGTCGTCAGGTCGGCGGCCGGCAGCCCGTCCAGGATGGTCAGGATCGTCTCGTCCAGCCGCAGGCCGCGCGGCATCGGGATGCCCAGCAGGTATTTCGCCTGGCTCAATGCGATCAGGATGGCCGCGGCGGTGGTGAAGCCCGCCAGCACCGAATGGCTCAGGAAGTTCGCCAGCACGCCCAGGCGCAGGAGGCCCATCAGGGTCAGCATGCCGCCGACCATCGCCGCCAGCACCAGCGCCGCACCGACATAGGCGTCCGAGCCCGGCGCGGCGACGCCCGAGAGCGCGTTGGCGACCATCAGCGAGGCCACCGCCACCGGCCCCACCGCCATGGTCCGGCTCGAGCCGAACAGCGCGTAGAGCACCAGGGGCGCGATCGAGGCGTAGAGCCCGACCTCGGGCGGCAGGCCGGCGAGCTGGGCATAGGCCATCGCCTGCGGCACCAGCATGATCGCGGTGATCGCCCCCGCGATCAGGTCGGCCGGCAGCGCCGCGCGGTCGTAACGCCGCAGCCAGCCCAGCGCCGGCACCGCGCGCTCGGCCAGGCGGATCACGGCGCGGCGTCCGCGCGCGCGTCGACCGGCGCGCAGTAGATGTCGTAGAGCGTGGCGATCAGCCGCCGCACCTCGTCGCTCGCCAGGCTGTAGAAGATCGTCTGACCCTCGCGCCGGGTCGCCACCAGCCCCTCCTCGCGCATGCGCGCGAGGTGCTGCGACAGCGCCGACTGGCTGAGCCCCACCAGTCCCTGCATCGCGCTCACCGACATCTCGGCCTGCGACAGGTGGCACAGCACCATCAGGCGGCTGGGATTGGCGAGCGCGCGGAGCAGCCGGCTGGCCTCCTCCGCGGCAGCTTCCATGTCCGACGGGTCCATGGAGATTTATTAGGTATTTCTAATATACCAAGTCAAGCATATCGCCCTGTTGCCTTTGCCCGCGCAGGCGTTTTCGCTTAACTCTCCGCCCCATGCCCGAGACGCCCGCTCACGGCCCCATCGCCGCCTACCACGCCCGGCACGCCGCTGGCGAGCTGACGCTCGATCCGGCGCAGCTCCGCGCGGCGGAGGTCTTGCAGACACTGCACGAGGCGCTGACGGCGCGCCCGGGCGGCGGGCTGCTCGGCCGGCTGGGTCTCGGCGGAGGCCGGCGCGCCGCCGCCCCGCGGGGCGTCTACATCCACGGCCCCGTGGGCCGCGGCAAGTCGATGCTGATGGACCTGTTCTTCGTGACCGCGCCCGAGCCCGCCAAGCGCCGGGTCCATTTCCACGCCTTCATGGCCGAGGCGCACGACCGCCTGCACCGCATCCGCGGGGACGCCAAGGGCAAGCCGCGCGACGCCGATCTGATCGCGCCGCTGGCCGCCGGCATCGCCGAGGAGACGCGCCTCCTGTGCTTCGACGAGTTCCAGGTCACCAACATTGCCGACGCGATGATCCTCGGCCGCTTGTTCGAGGCGCTGTTCGACAAGGACGTGGCGGTCGTCGCCACCTCGAACGTGCCCCCGCGCGACCTCTACAAGGGCGGCCTCCAGCGGGACCGGTTCGAGCCGTTCATCGACTTGATCGAGGACCGGCTGGACGTGGTCCATCTCGACGGCGGCGCCGACCATCGCCTCGGTGCGGTCAACGGCGTCGAGGCCTGGATCACGCCGACCGGCCCCAAGGCCACGCGCAAGCTCGAGCGGGTGTTCGGGCGGCTCACCGGCGGCCGCAAGGGCGAGGCCTGCGCCGTCGCGCACAAGGGCCGGGAGATCCGGGTGCCGCGCGCCGCCGCCGGGGTCGCGTGGTTCGATTTCGCCGATCTGTGCGAGGCACCGCTCGCCGCCGCCGACTACCTGGCGCTCGCCGCCCAGTTCGACGCCGTGGTCATCGACGGCGTCCCCGCCATGGGCCCCGACCGCCGCAACGAGGCGCGCCGCTTCATCCATCTGATCGACGCACTCTACGAAAGCGGCACCAAGCTGTTCGCTGCCGCCGAGGCTCCGCCCGACGCCCTCTACACGGAAGGCACCCACGCCGACGAATTTCTCCGAACCGCCTCGCGCCTGGCGGAGATGCAGGGCGCGGACTGGCTGGGCCAGGGGTAGGAGTGCGGCGGAGTTCACATGAGGTGCGAGGCACCGATGCGCGACGATGACTTGATCGCGCTTTGGAAGCCGAGCGCGAACTGCGGGTGAGATGCCGGTCCCCCGATACCCGATCACTGTCCCCCCGGGATCAAGTCCGGGGGGACAGTGGAGCGGTTGGAGACGGGCGAGCTTGGGTGGCGAGACACTGCGACCCTCGCGATCCCACGCCTCATCCCACCCCGCCCCCTTGCCCCTCCCCGCGTTTCGCGCTAGGTACCGCGCCGAATTCATCGAGGGCGGGCCCGCGCCTCGTTTCCGTGCGGCGCGCGACCTCGCTTCCGCACACCCCGGGGGTTTTCATGGCACGCAAGAAGATCGCGCTTGTGGGCGCAGGCCAGATCGGCGGCACGCTCGCCCATCTGGCCGGGCTCAAGGAATTGGGCGACGTCGTCCTGTTCGACATCGCCGAGGGCCTGCCGCAGGGCAAGGCGCTGGATCTGGTCCAGAGCAGCCCGGTCGAGGGCTTCGACGCCTGGTTCACCGGCACGTCGGGCGACTACGCGCCGCTCGAGGGCGCCGACGTGGTCATCGTCACCGCCGGCGTGCCGCGCAAGCCGGGCATGAGCC
>CAZMTC010000200.1:0-6244 GCA_964569105.1 uncultured Alphaproteobacteria bacterium
AGCGGTTCTTGACCGCGCGCAGGATGCGGAACTGGTGGCCGCGCTCGCCCTCGAAATAGAGTACCGTGTCGACCATGTGCTCGAGCACGCGCGGGCCGGCGATGGCGCCCTCCTTGGTGACGTGGCCGACCAGGACCAGCGCGATGCCGCGGCGCTTGGCGACGCGGATGAGCTCCTGCGCCGAGGCGCGCACCTGGGCCACCGTGCCGGGCGCGCTGTCGAGCGTGTCGACATACATGGTCTGGATCGAATCGATCACCACCAGGCCCGGCGCCTCCGCCGTGTCGATGGTCGCGACCACGTCGCGCACCGAGGTGGCCGAGGCCAGCTTGACCGCCGCGTCGGCGAGGTGCAGCCGGTCGGCGCGCATGCGCACCTGGTCGACCGCCTCCTCGCCCGAGACGTAGATCGCCGGCATGTGGCGCGAGAGCAGCGCGGCCGCCTGGAGCAGCAGCGTCGACTTGCCGATGCCCGGATCGCCGCCGATCAGCAGCGCCGAGCCGCGCACCATGCCGCCGCCGGTCACGCGGTCGTACTCGCCGATGCCGGTCACGCCGCGCGCGGCCTCGATCGGCGCGCCGTCGAGCGCGACCAGTTCCAGCTTGCGCCCCTTGGTCCTGCCGCCGCCCAGCCCCTTGGGCGCGCTCTCGGGCGCCGCCTCCTCGACCACCGAATTCCATGCGCCGCAATCCGGGCATTGCCCGGCCCATTTGGCATGGACCGCGCCGCAGGACTGGCAGACGAACCGGGAGAGTGGTTTGGCCATGGTTCCGCGGGTGACAAAGGACATGCATTCCCGGGCGGGCGCAGCCCGACCCGGGACCCAGACTACCAGCCGCGCCGATTCGCTGGACCCCGGCTGATCATAGCAGGCTTCATATTGCCCTCATCCTGAGTAGCCCGCCGTAGGCGGGCGTATCGAAGGGCGAGGGCAAATCGGCTCGGTGACGCCGAGTTTGCCGCGGCAATCGCCCTCGCCCTTCGATACGCGGGCTTCGCCCGCTACTCAGGATGAGGGCGATCCGAGTATGCGACAGCGGAAACGTCCCTCACTCCACCGCCTCGCCGCTCTCGCCCGGGCGCACCTGCATCTTGATCGGGCCCTCGGCGCGGCCGTGGATGAACTGGTCGACGTAGTCGTTGCCCGAGCGGTCGATTTCGGCCACGGGGCCGTTCCAGATGATCTCGCCCTCGTAGAGCATGGCGATGCGGTCGGCGATTTTGCGGGCGGAGGGCATGTCGTGGGTGATCGACAGCGCGGTGGCGCCCAGCTCGCGCACGCATTTGACGATCAGGTCGTTGATCACGTCGCCCATGATCGGGTCGAGGCCCGTGGTGGGCTCGTCAAAGAAGATGATCTCGGGCTCGGTGGCGATGGCGCGGGCCAGCGCCACGCGCTTCTTCATGCCGCCCGAGAGCTCCGCCGGCCACAGGTCGGCCACCTGCTCGCGCAGGCCCACCTGCGCCAGCTTCTCGATCGCGCTCTCGCGCGCGTGCTTGCGCGCCACGCCCTCGCCCTGGATCAGCCCGAAGGCGACGTTCTCCCACACCGGCAGGCTGTCGAACAGGGCCGCGCCCTGGAACAGCATGCCGAACTTGTGCATCAGCGCCTCGCGCTCGGAGCCCGACAAGCCAACCGCCTCCTGGCCGTCGACCTCGATCGAACCGGCGTCGGGTTCGACTAGTCCCAGGATGCACTTGAGCAGCACCGACTTGCCGACCCCCGAACCGCCGATGATCACGACCGACTCGGCCACGCCCACCTCCAGGTCGACGCCGCGCAGCACGAGGTTCGAGCCGAACGACTTGTACAGCCCGCGGATCCGGATCTTGGGGGTGTCTGAGCTGTTGGACCGCTTGCTCATGCGCCGAAGAACATCGCGGTGATGACGTAGTTGAACGACAGGATCAGGATCGACGACGAAACCACCGCATTGGTGGTGGCCTGGCCGACGCCCTGCGCGCCGCCGCGGCTGTGGTAGCCGTGATAGCAGCCCATCAGCGCGATCAGGAAGCCGAAGAACGCCGCCTTGACCAGACCCGAGATGACGTCCTGGGTCTCGAGGAACTGCCAGGACAGGCGCAAATAGTTGGCGTCGTTGAAGTCGAGCCGATGGACCGCGATCAGGTAGCCGCCGAACACGCCGATGATGTCGGCGACCAGCACCAGGATCGGCAGCATGGTCAGCCCGGCGATCAGCCGCGGCGCGATCAGGTACTTGAACGGGTTGGCCGACAGCGTCGACAGCGCGTCGATCTGCTCGGTCACGCGCATGGTGCCGATCTCGGCCGCCATCGAGGCGCCGATGCGGCCCGAGACCATGAGCCCGGCCAGCACCGGTCCCAGCTCGCGCGTCATCGACAGCACCACCACCGTCGCGATCGCGCTCTCGGCGTTGAAGCGCGAGAAGCCGGTGTAGGACTGCAGCGCCAGTACCATTCCGGTGAAGATCGCGGTCAGTCCGACGACCGGCAGCGAATAGTAGCCGATCTCGATCATCTGCTTGCCGATCAGCCGCGGATAGAACGGCGGACGAACGCAATGCGAGACCGCGCGCAGGGTGAACAGCATCAGCCGTCCAGCCGTGGCGAGGAAGGCCAGGAACACCCGGCCGATGGGGGCCAGAACGGGCATGGCCTCAGTCCGTTCCGCCGAGATAGCGGCGGTGGTAGCGGCGCCCCAGGGCGGTCAGGATCTCGTAGCCGATGGTGCCGGCCTCCTCGCCCAGCGCATCGACGCCGTGGTGGGGGCCCAAAAGCTCGACGGTGCGGCCGGGCCGTGCCAGCGCCTCGGGGGCGCGGGTCACGTCGAGCGTGATCAGATCCATGGAAACCCGCCCCACTACAGGCACCCGGACATCCCCGATATAACCGCTGCCGCGATTGCCGAGGGAGCGGAGGTACCCATCCGCGTAACCCACCGCAACCGTTGCTATTTTTGTCGGTCGGGTCGCTTGGAAGGTGGCACCGTAGCCAACGGTCCTGGGGGTGTCAATCGCGCGCACCTGGAGGATCATCCCGTCCAGACGCACCACGTCGCGCATCGGATTGACGCGCCCCGGCGTCGGGTTGACGCCATAGAGCGCCGAGCCCGGGCGCACCATCTCGAAATGGTAGTCGCGGCCCAGGAAGATGCCCGCCGAGTTGCACAGCGAGGCCGACGCCCGCGGCAGCCTCGCGAGGGCCCGGCCGAACTCCGACCGCTGTGCGGCGTTCATCCGGTCGTGCTCTTCGGCGCGCGCAAGGTGCGACATGATCAGCGCGCGCGGGATCGGCTCGAGCCGCCTGGGCTCGGCGGCCAGGATGTCTACCTCCTCGGGCGCCAGTCCCAGGCGCGACATGCCGGTATCGACATGCAGCACGGCGGGCTGAGGTGCCGACCGGGCGCAGAATTCCGCCCAGGCAGAGACCGCGCCCAGATGGTTGAGGCACGGCATCAGGCCGTGCTCGGCGAACTCCGGCTCGGACCCGGGCTGGACCCCGTTGAGCACCGCGATGCGCGCCTCGGGCAGCACGCGGCGCAGCGCGATGCCCTCGTCCAGATGGGCGACGAAGAAGGTCCGGGCGCCCGCGCGCCACAGCGCCGGCGCCGCGCGCTCGATGCCCAGGCCGTATGCGTTCGCCTTGACCACCGCGGCGCATTCCGCGTCCTTGGCTTCCACGGCCAGCCGGCGCCAATTGTCGGCCAGTGCGTCCAGGTCGATGGTCAGGACGGTGCCGCTCGACCCGGCGGCGGCGTCACTCATCGGGCGCGTGGTCGCGGTCCAAATTGCCGAAGCGAGTGAAGCGCGGGTCGAAGAACAGCTCGGCCTTGCCGACCGGGCCGTGGCGGTTCTTGGCGATCAGCACCTCGGCGATGTTGTGGACGCGGTCCATCTTCTGCTGCCAATCGACGTGCTTGTCCGTGCCCAGCTCCGGCTGCTGGCGCTCGAGGTAGTACTCCTCGCGGTAGATGAACATGACCACGTCGGCGTCCTGCTCGATCGAGCCCGACTCGCGCAGGTCCGAGAGCTGCGGGCGCTTGTCCTCGCGCTGCTCGACCGCTCGGCTGAGCTGCGAGAGCGCGAGCACCGGCACGTCGAGTTCCTTGGCCAGCGCCTTGAGCGCGCGGGTGATCTCGGAGATCTCCTGCACGCGGTTCTCGGGCCGGCGATCGTGCGAGGGATTCACGAGCTGCAGGTAGTCGACCACGATCAGCGATAAATCCTGCTGGCGCTTGAGCCGGCGCGCGCGCGTGCGCAGCGCCGAGACCGACAGCGCCGGCGTGTCGTCGATGTAAAAGGGCAGGTGCTGGAGCAGCTTGGACGCCTCGATGAACCGGTCCAGCTCGTCGTGGCTCACCCCGCCGCGGCGCACGTCCGACGACGACACCTGCGACTCCTCGGCCAGGATGCGCACCGCCAGCTCCTCGGACGACATCTCGAGCGAGAAGTAGCCGGCCACCGCGCCGTCCTTGAACTCCGGCTCCTGAGCCTGCATCGAGCGCATGCGCAGCCGGGCTGCGTTGACCGCCATGTTGGTGGCCAGCGCGGTCTTGCCCATCGACGGCCGGCCGGCCAGCACGATCAGTTCCGAGGGCTGCAGCCCGCCCAGCATGTGGTCGATCCGCGCCATTCCGGTGGCCACGCCGGTGACGTGGCTGTCCTTCTGGTAGGCCGATTCGGCCGCGGTCACGGCCTCGGCGAGCGAGCGGCCGAAGGCCTTGAATCCGCCCTCGTACTGGCCCTCGTTGGCGAGGTTGTAGAGCGCCTCCTCGGCGGTCTCGATCTGTTGAGGCGCGTCGGAGTCGAAGTCGATGACATAGGCGCGGTTGACCACGTCCTCGCCCAGGTTGATGAGCTGGCGGCGCAGGTGGCGGTCGAAGATCGTGCGGCCGTAGTCGCGCGCATTGATGATCGTGACCACCGACGCGGCGAGCCGTGCCAGATAGTCGGCTCCGCCGATGTCGTCGAGCGAGCCGTCCTGTTCGAAATAGTTCTTGAGCGTGACCGGGTCGGCGACCTGCTGGGCCTCGATCAGGCGCGACAGCGCCGCGTAGATCCGGCCGTGGCGGCCATCGGCGAAATGCTCCGCGCGCAGGAACTCGGACACCTGCTCGTAGGCCCTGTTGTTCGCCAGGATGGCGCCGAGCAGCGCCATCTCCGCCTCGAAATTGTGCGGCGGCGCGCGGTAGCCGGTTTCCTCGCGCGCCGGATGCAGGGCCTTGACTTCGCTCATGAACGCTATGGTGCCTCGATGCGGGTGGGGCGAGCCAACGAGACTACAGTCACCGCGCGAGGCGATGCCATTGCAAAGTCGCCGCGCGGGCGCGCCGCCCACAGGAAATCGCGCGCGGCTCTGATAGTAGCGGGGATAAGTCGGGCCCGGCGGCGGTCGTCTATAGCCAGTACCGCGCCGCGTAGATCACCGAGGTCACCGCGCCGATCGCGATCACCACCGTGCGCGCGACGCGCGGCGGCAAAACGCGCATGAGGCGCCCACCGGCAAAGCCGCCGACCACGGCACCACCGAGCATGACCAGGGTCTGCGGCCAGGCCACGGCCCCCTGGACGGTGAAGATCGTCACCGTCGCCATGCTGACCATGGTGGCGAGCAGGTTCTTGAGCGCGTTGGCCGCGCGTACCCCCTCGCGCCCGGTCATCAGCAGCACGGCGAGCAGCATCACCCCGAGGCCGCCGCCGAAGTAGCCGCCATAGACCGCGGCCGGGCCAACGGCCAGGAAACGGGCCATCGGGTAGTCGCCGTGATCGGCGCCGAACGCACGGGCCAGGGTCGTCTGGATGCGGCCGGCGAAAGCGAAGACCAGGGTCGCCGAGGCGATCAGCGCCGGCACCAACGCGGCGAACACGGCTTCGGGCGTGACCAGGAGCAGCACCGCCCCGGCCGTGCCGCCCGCCAGCGCCGCGGCCAGCCCGGCGAGCACCGGCCCCCGGAAACGCGGCAACGCGGCCCGGTCGGACAGGGCGGCGACCAGAGCTCCCGGCGTCACCGCCACCGCGTTGGACGCGTTGGCCGTGATCGGCGGCAGCCCCGCGGCCAGCATGGCGGGAAAGGTGATCAGCGTGGCGCCGCCGGCGATCGCGTTCATCAACCCGCCGGCAACGCCCGCGCCGGCGAGCAAGAGGACGATCTCCAGGCTCAATACCCCCTCCGGGGATGTCGGGGAGTGGTAGAGCGTTTTCTGTTCAGACGGCACCGGCCCGCGCCCCCACCCGGCCGCCCGACGACAGTATGCTGCATGGGC
>CAZMTC010000201.1:0-6240 GCA_964569105.1 uncultured Alphaproteobacteria bacterium
GTCTACGTCATGACCCACGACTCGATCGGCCTGGGCGAGGACGGCCCGACCCACCAGCCGGTCGAGCATCTGGCGATGCTGCGCGCCACGCCCAACCTCGCCATCCTGCGGCCCTGCGACGGGGTCGAGACGGCGGAGGCCTGGGAGCTCGCGCTCGAGCGCGGCGACGGGCCCACCGTGCTGGTGCTCTCGCGCCAGGGTGTGCCCACATTGCGCGCCGAGGCGGCCGAGAACCGCACCGCCAAGGGTGCCTACGTCCTGGCCGAGGCCGAGGGCGGCGCGCGCAAGGCGACGCTGATCGCCACCGGCACCGAGGTCGCGATCGCGCTCGAGGCGCGCGACACGCTGGAGGCCGAAGGCGTGCCGACGGCGGTCGTGTCGATGCCTTCATGGGAATTCTTCGCCGCCCAGCCCGCGCCCTACCGCGACGAAGTGCTCGGCCCCGGGACCGTCCGCGTCGCCATCGAGGCGGCGGGGCCGATGGGCTGGGAGCGCTGGACCGGCCCCGATGGGGCGTTCGTCGGCATGACCGGCTTCGGCGCCTCGGCGCCCGCGCCGGCGCTGTACGAGCATTTCGGCATCACCGCCGCCGCCGCTGTCGACGCGGTGCGCGCGCGGCTCTAAAACCACAATCCGTCAGGCAGAGGTCAGGCAGGAGGATCGAGATCATGGCAGTCCGCGTCGGCATCAACGGCTTCGGGCGCATCGGACGCCTCGTCCTGCGCGCCGCCTACGAGAACGGCCGCGACGACATCGAGTTCGTGGCGATCAACGACCTCGGGCCGGTCGAGTCCAACGCGCACCTGCTCAAGTACGACACGGTGCACGGCCGCTTCCCGGGCGAGGTGACGACCGGCGAGGACTGGATGGACCTCGGCAAGGGCAAGATCAAGGTCACGGCCGAGCGCGACCCGTCCAAGCTCGACTGGGGCGGCATCGATGTGCTGCTCGAATGCACCGGCATCTTCACCGACAGGGAGAAGGCCGCGGTCCACCTGAACCAGGGCGCCAAGCGCGTGCTCGTCTCGGCCCCGTCCAATGGCGCCGACATCACGGTGGTCTACGGCGTCAACGACGACCGGCTCGACGCCTCGCACAAGGTGATCTCGAACGCCTCGTGCACGACCAACTGCCTGGCGCCGGTGGCCTATGTGCTCAACCAGGCGATCGGCATCGAGCGCGGCTTCATGACCACCATCCACGCCTTCACCGGGGACCAGCCCTCGGTCGACACGCTGCACAAGGACCTGCGGCGCGCCCGCGCCGCCTCGGAGTCGATGATTCCGACCTCGACCGGCGCCGCGCGCGCGGTGGGCCTGGTGCTCCCCGAGCTCGACGGCAAGCTAGACGGCACCGCGATTCGCGTGCCCACCGCCAACGTGTCGCTGATCGATTTCAAGTTCACCGCGCCGCGCGACACCTCCGCGGACGAGATCAACGGCGCTATCAACCAGGCCGCCGGCGGCGGTCGTCTCGAGGGCATCCTGGGCACCAACGAGGCGCCGCTCGTCTCCGCCGACTTCAACCACGATCCCCATTCTTCGACCTTCGATTTGACCCAGACCCAGGTTATCGAGGGCCGTTTCTGCCGGGTGCTGTCCTGGTACGACAACGAATGGGGCTTCTCGAACCGGATGTCTGACACGGCGGTCGCCGTCGGCAAGCTGGGGTAGCGCGCTCTTTCCTGTTCCGCCCCTCCGGTCGGAATGATGCGGAAGTGGCCTTCGCCGTCCGCCTGATCGCCGACATCAACTGCCGCGCAGGGGTCGGCGGCCCGTGCCGGTCGAAGATATCGAACGGCATGCGGCGCGCGTCCGGGCACGTGACAGCGGCGCGGGATCGGGCCAAGCTGGACCATGATTGATTCCGCCGAGATCGCCCGCCGCCCAACGCTCGTGGTGCACGATCTCGCCCAGGCGCGGGTCGCGCTGCGCGCGGCGCGCGAGGCCGGCAGGGCGGCGGCACTGTGGAGCCCGCCTGGTGCGGCCGCCTATTGGGGCGCGGCCTATTTCGCCGAGCTGGCGGCGCAGGCACGCGCCGCCGAGCCCGGTGCGGACGCCGTCTTCGTGCTCGACTGCGGCGCGGAGGCCGGTGCGGTCATGGCGGCGCTGCGCTGCCGCGTGACGGCGCTCTGCTTCACCGGGCCGGAGGAGGCGCGTGCCCGGCTCGCCGACATGGCGGTGCAGGCAGGCGCGGCCTTGCTGGCCGATCGGCCGCCGGCGGTGGATCTGGGCCACGAAGACGACCCTTCGGCCGCGGCCCGCGAGTCGTTGGGCGCGCGGCGTTGACCGTTCCAGGGGCGTGGGCTATGCAAGTCGCCCATGCCGTAATGCGGGGCGCAACGAGGCAGCAATGAAGACGACGCGGCGGGTCCGGCAGATTCTTGCCGACTACGAATCGGACAATCCGGGCACCAAGACCAATCTCGCGCGCATCCTGATGCACGGCCGGCTGGGCGGCTCTGGCCGATTGGTGATCCTGCCGGTCGACCAGGGCTTCGAGCACGGTCCCGCGCGCAGCTTCGCGCCCAACCCGCCGGCATACGATCCGCACTATCATTTCAGCCTCGCGATCGACGCCGGACTGTCCGCCTACGCGGCGCCGCTCGGCATGATCGAGGCCGGCGCGGACACCTTCGCCGGCCAGATCCCGACCATCCTGAAGCTCAACTCGTCGAACAGCCACGCGACGTCGAAGGATCAGGCGGTCTACGGCTCGGTCGACGACGCGCTGCGCCTGGGCTGCTCGGCGATCGGTTTCACCATCTATCCGGGCTCGGACGACCAGTTCGAGATGATGGAGGAGTTGCGCGAGCTTGCCGCGGAGGCAAAGGCGGTGGGCTTGGCGGTAGTCGTGTGGTCCTATCCGCGCGGCGGCAACCTGTCCAAGGCGGGCGAAACCGCGATCGACGTCACCGCCTACGCCGCACACATGGCGGCGCTGCTCGGCGCCCATATCATCAAGGTCAAGCCGCCCACCGACCATGTCGAGCAGGAGGACGCCAAGAAGGCCTATGCCAATCTCGACATCTCCACCCTCGAGGCCCGGATCGAGCATGTCGTGGCGAGCTGCTTCGAGGGCAAGCGCCTCGTGGTGTTCTCCGGCGGCGCGGCCAAGGACGAGGCCGGGCTCCTGGACGAGATCCGCCAGATCCGCGACGGCGGCGGCACCGGCTCGATCATCGGCCGCAACAGCTTCCAGCGCTCGCGCGAGGATGCCCTGCGCCTCCTCGACACGGTGATCAAAATCTACAAGGGGCAAGCCTGAACCCGCTAGACGACCGCTGCCGCCTCTATCTGGTCACGCCGCCCGCGCTGCGGCCGGCGGCGTTCGCGGACGACCTGGCGGCGGCGCTCGGCGCCGGTGACGTGGCGGCGGTGCAACTCCGGCTCAAGGACGTCTCGGACGAGGCGATCCGGGCTGCGGTCGAGGCGCTGATGCCAGTGTGCCACGACCACGACGTGGCGCTGATCCTCAACGACCGTCCCGATCTCGCCGCCGAGTATGGCTGCGACGGCGTCCATATCGGTCAGAACGACGCGTCGTACGAGGAGGCAAGAAGCTATTTGGGCGACGACGGCATCGTCGGTGTCACCTGCCACAACTCGCGCCATCTGGCCATGGTCGCAGGCGAGAAGGGCGCCGACTATGTCGCCTTCGGGGCCTTCTTCCCGACCACCACCAAGGACCCCAAGGCCAAGGCGACACCCGAGATCCTGGCGTGGTGGCACGAACTGATGACCGTGCCTTCGGTCGCCATCGGCGGCATCACCGTCGGCAACTGCGCGCCGCTGATCCAGGCCGGTGCCGATTTTCTCGCCGTGTCCTCGGGCGTGTGGAACCAAGCGGAGGGTCCCGCCGCCGCCGTCCGCGCTTTCGGCCGGGTGATCGAGGACACGATCAAGCGTCCGCTCACGCAGTAGGCTTCGCCGCCTTCCCCCGCGGTGGCCGCCAGTAGCCGTGCTGCCCGCGCCCCCGCATGAACGCAGCGAATGCCTCCGGCGTGTAGTGCTCTTCGATCCACCGCCGTATCGGCGTCCGCGCGCCATCCGCCTCATAGAAGTCGAAAAAAGCGCGGATCCAACGTTGGTGCCGGTCGGGAAAGTGCAGATACGGCACCCGCCGCAGATGTCGCCGTGCTTCGGCCATCGCCTCCGGGCCCCGTGTGTGCAAAAGGTAGAGACCAGCCGCCAGCGCAGTGCGGTCGGCGCCGCCCGAGCACTTGACCAGCCCGGGCCGTGCCATCCGGTCGTAGGTGTCGATTAGTGCCAGCAGCGTCTCGCGCTGCGGCAGCTTGCGCGAGCCGAAGCGCAGGTCGACATAGTCGGCGGCCAGCGCCTCGCACGCCGTCCGCTCGGCCTTGTACCAGGCGGACTCCGCGTTCTCGCCCCGCAGATTGATCACCGTCCGGATGCCATGGTGGCGCAAGAGGATGAGGTTGTACCGGCCGTAGATCTGGCCCGCCCGGGCCAGCCCGCCGTCGACCCAGTGCCAGTTGGCCCACAATGAGAGGAAATCGGCCCAGCGCGGCAAGTCGCCTCCTGTATCCATGCTGCGGTGCGGTACGTTGCTAACCTCCGAGCAAGCTGATAAGGAACGCACCGCAATTCACGACCCCCTATAGCGGTATCGGCGATGAAGATCGACGGCAATGCGATCCGGCCCGGCAATGTGATCGAGCACAACGGGCGGCTCATGCGCGCGGTGAAGATCCAGCACACCCAGCCCGGCAAGGGTGGGGCCTATCTGCAGGTCGAACTGCGCGATATCCGCGACGGCACCAAGATGAACGAGCGCTTCCGCTCGGCGGAGACGGTGGAGCGCGTCCGGCTCGACGAGAAGCCGTACCAGTTCCTCTACGCGGACGGCGACCAGTATACCTTCATGGACACCGAGACCTTCGAGCAGATCATGGTCAACCGCGACCTGATCGGCGCCCCGGCCGCCTATCTGCAGGACGGCATGATGGTCACGGTGCACAGTTACGAAGAGGAGCCGATCTCGGTCGAGCTGCCCGACACCGTGGCGATGGAGATCACCGACGCCGATCCGGTGGTCAAGGGCCAGACCGCTTCCTCCTCCTACAAACCCGCGACGCTCGAGAACGGCGAGCGGATCATGGTCCCGCCGCATATCGAAGCCGGCACGCGCGTGGTTGTGAACACCGCCGACGGCGCCTATGTCGAGCGGGCGAAGGACTAGCGCCGCAGGCACGCCGAGCCGATTACGTAAGGGTTTTCGGCCTACGATTTCCTCCCTCTTCAGAGGGGGAGAAGACAACGAGCGCACCCGACCGGAGCACCCATGAGCGTCAAGTCCGCGATCGTCAACGTCATGGAATCCGCCGCGCGCAAGGCGGCGCGCGGGCTCATCCGCGACTTCGGCGAGGTCGAGCAGCTTCAGGTCTCGAAAAAGGGGCCGGCCGACTTCGTCTCCGCTGCCGATCTGCGTGCCGAACAGATCCTGCGCCGCGAGCTGGGCAAGGCGCGGCCCACCTTCGCCATGCTGCTCGAGGAGGCCGGGGCCGTGGGCGAGGCCGAGGGCGACCGCTGGATCGTCGATCCGCTCGACGGCACCACCAACTTCCTGCACGGGTTGCCGCATTTCGCCATCTCGATCGCGCATGAGCACCACGGCGAGATCGTCGCCGGCGCCATCCTCGAGCCGCTGCGCGACGAGTTCTTCTGGGCCGAGAAGGGCAAGGGTGCCTACATGAACGGTCATCGCCTGCGCGTCTCGGCGCGCGAGCACATGGACGAGGCGTTGATCGCCACCGGTATCCCGTTCAAGGGCCGCGCCACCAGCCCGCGCTATCTCGAGACGCTCGACACGGTGATGGGCGAGGTCGCGGGCATCCGCCGCTTCGGGTCCGCCGCGCTCGACCTCGCCTATGTCGCCGCAGGGCGCTACGAGGGCTTCTGGGAGTTCGGACTGAGCCCATGGGACACGGCGGCCGGCATCCTGTTGGTGCGCGAGGCGGGCGGTTTCGTCACCCATATCGGCGGCCGCGGCGACCCGCTTTGGACCGGCGACATCGTCGCCGGCAACCAGACCCTCCACGCCGAGCTCGAGCGCCTGCTGCGCCGCGTCCTGCGCCAGGACCAGAAGGCGAGCGCCTAGAGTGTCGCCGCGTTTGGCGGTCGCCGCACCGGCCGGCTTTTCCATCCGTCCTGACCGGCCGGTTGCCGTGCTTTAGAGCATTATCTGTTCAGACGGCACCGGCCCGCGCCCCCACCCGGC
>CAZMTC010000202.1:0-6235 GCA_964569105.1 uncultured Alphaproteobacteria bacterium
GGATGCCGTCGAGGTGGTCCATCTCGTGCTGGATGCAGGTCGCAAGCAGCCCCTCGGCCTCCAGCTCGCGGATCTCGTTCTCGCGATCGAGGTAGCGCACGCGGATCGCCGCCGGTCGCACCACGTCGGCATAGTGCTCGGGCACCGACAGGCAGCCCTCCTCGAAGGTAGCGTCGTCGTCGGACAGCCACAGCAGTTCGGGGTTGGCCATCTGCATGGGCTGCGGCTCCTCGCCCTCGTGCGCCACATCGACGACGATGACGCGCTCGAGCACGCCCGCCTGCGGCGCGGCCAGACCGATGCCCGGCGCCTCGTACATGGTCTCCAGCATGTCGTCCATCAGCCGCTGCACCCGGTCGTCCACCCGCTCGACGGGCTTCGACACCTTCTTGAGACGCGGGTCGGGGGCGGTGATGATCGGCAGGTTGGCCATCGGAGTCTCGTCGTGCGTCGGTCGGCGCCACGTGCGCGCTGGCTTCGATACCTAGGCCGCCCCTCGCGCGCGGTCAAGGCTGTCCCGCTGCTCCCGTTCCGTTCCCGATTCGTGCATGTGTTCCAATCGCTTGCACGACTCGGCTGGGAGTCGCAACATGCAGGGGTACCCTGAACCGCGAATACAAGATACCATGGGAAATCGTTTCGGCCCCGTGCCGATTCCGGCCCCGAACGAGGTGATCAAATGCAGAACATCGTGCCGCCGGACATGCTGCCCGTGATCCTGTGGGGTGGGGCCGGACTGATCGCCGTCCTGGCCGTGGCACTGGTCGCCCTGCTGGTGCGCGGCAACCGCAGGCGCATGGACCTGGCGATGCGCATGGAGCAGATGATCGCGCACCAGAACGCGATGCAGCAGTCGATCAACCAACGCATGGTCGACACCGAGCGCACCGTGTCCGAGCAGATGGCGAACATCTCGCGCCGCGTGGGCGAGAGCCTGCAGACCTCGACCGACAAGACCGGCGAAACGCTGGCTGCGCTGCGCGAGCGTCTGGCGGTGATCGACTCGGCGCAGAAGAACATCACCGAGCTGTCGACCCAGGTGGTCGGGCTGCAGGACATCCTGTCCAACAAGCAGGCGCGCGGCGCCTTCGGCGAGGTCCAGCTCCGCGACCTGGTCGAGGGGGTGCTGCCGGCCTCGGCCTACAGCTTCCAGGCCACGGTGGGCGGCAACCGGCGGGTCGACTGCCTGATCGACCTGCCCAACCCGCCCGGGCCGATCGCGATCGACGCCAAGTTTCCGCTCGAGGGCTACCACGCGCTGCGCAAGGCCGAGACCGAGGCCGAGTTCCAGCAGGCCCAGCGCGAGTTCCGCCGTGCGCTGATCCAGCACGTCACCGACATCAAGGACAAGTACATCGTGCCGGGCGAGACCGCCGAGGCGGCGCTGATGTTCCTGCCGTCGGAGGCGGTCTATGCCGAGCTGCACGCCAACTTCCCCGATGTGGTCGAGCGCTCGTTCAAGCACCGCGTCTACATCGTCGCCCCGACCACGCTGTGGGCGACGCTCAACACCGTGCGCGCGATCTTCCGCGACGTCCGCATGCGCGAACAGGCGGGGCTGATCCAGAAGCTGTGCGGCACCATGATCGAGGATGTCGGACGGCTCGAGGACCGGGTGAGCAACCTGCAGCGCCATTTCGACCAGGCCAACGAGGACGTGCGCCAGATCCGCATCTCGTCCGACAAGGTTGCGGCCCACGCGACCAAGATCCGGGAGGCCGAGCTCGAGGATGACAGCGCCGAGCCGCCGAGCATCGCCCCCGTGCAACGCGCCGCGGGCCAGGCCTGAGCGAACTCCCGCCCGAACGGAATGCGCCGGCCCGGAGGGCTCCGAGCCGGCGCTTTCGATTCGGGTTTGGCCCGATGACCGCGAAGCCTAGCGACGCCAGAAGGGCTTGCGCGCCTCCTCCTCGGCTTCGGCGCGGCTGACGCCGATATCGCGCAGCAGCCGGTCGTCCAGCGACCGAAGGTCGCGCCGCTGCTGCGCGCGCTCGTGCCAGGAGACCAGCGCGTCGAAGAAGTGGCCGGTGGCGCCGCCCGGGCCGAAGGTGCCGTGGCGAGCGAAACCGCGATCAACATTCGTAATCCGCGACGACATGGAATCACTCCTTTGAAGCAGTGCCGTTGAGCATGAAAATGCTTGCGCGACCCCCCGAAAACAAACGATGCTTTCTCATCACATCGGTTAGATTTAATAATGGGTCATAATGAGTCGTCGTCTGCCCCCGCTGAACGCCCTGCGGGCCTTCGAAGCCGCCGCGCGCCATCTGTCCTTCACGCATGCGGCGGACGAACTGAACGTCACCCAGGCGGCGATCAGCCATCAGGTGAAGGCGCTGGAAGATCGCCTGGGCGTGCCGCTGTTCGTGCGCACCGGCCGCGGCCTCGCCCACACGCCGGAGGGCGAGGCGCTGCTGCCGGTGCTGACCCAGTCGTTCGACGCCATGGCCGCGGCGGTCGAGCAGGCAACGCAGGCGGGTGGCGCGCGGCCGCTGAGCGTCACCACCATGGACAGTTTCGCCTCCAGCTGGCTGGTGCCGCGCATGCGCAAGTTCCGCACGCTGCACCCCGACATCGACGTGCGCATCTCCGCGTCCGATGCGGTGGTCGATTTGCGCCGCGAGGGCTTCGACTGCGCCATTCGGTACGGCGCGCGCGAGGGCGAGCCCGGCTTCGAGGTCCTTCGGCTGATGGAGGAGGATCTGTCGCCGGTTTGCTCCCCGGCGCTGATGGAGGGGCCGCACCCGCTGCGTACGCCCGACGACCTGCGCCACCACACGCTGCTCCACGACGACATGACCATCAATTGGAGCGTCTGGCTCGAAGCCGCGGGCGTGACCGGCGTCGATGGCGAGAAGGGGCCGTTTTACGAGCACTCGCACCTGGTGCTGCAGGCGGCGATCGCCGGTGAGGGCGTCGCGTTGGGCCGCAGCGCGCTGGTCGCCGACGACCTCGCCAAAGGCCGCCTCATACGCCCCTTCGACATCGCCCTGCCGTCGAACTATGCCTACCGATTCGTCGCTCCGCCCGAAGCGATGCGCCGCCCCCGCGTCATCGCCTTCCGCGACTGGCTGGTCGAGGAGGCGGCGCAGGTGGCAGGCTGCTAGCTGAGCGCCGCCTCGATCCGGTCGCAGGCGAGCGACAGGTTCTCCTGCGTGCTGGCGAAGCACAGGCGCAGGAAGTCGTCGCCGCCGGGACCGAAGGCGGCGCCCGGCGCCAGGCCGACCTTGTGGTCGCGCACGAGCGCCTTGGCGAGCTCGACCGAGCTCGGCATACCGTCGACCTCGAAGAAGGCGTAGAACGCAGCCTCGGGCCGCGCCATGCGCACCCGCGGGATGGCGGCGAGGCGCTGGTGGACGAGGTCGCGGCCCTGACGGTAGCGCTCGACCAGCTCGGTGATGAAGTCCTCGCCCTGCTCGAGCGCGGTGATGCCGGCGTGCTGCACGAAGGCGGTGGGGCAGGAGTAGTTGTACTCGATCAGCTTGGTGGCCAGCGGCCCGAGCTGCGGTGGCGTCACCAGCCAGCCCAGCCGCCAGCCGGTCATGCACCACGCCTTGGAGAACGAGTTGATGCCGATCACCGGATCGTCGGGCCCGGCGAAGTCGAGGAAGGACGGCGCCCGCGGCCGCGTGTAGGTCAGGCGGTCGTAGACCTCGTCGGCGATCACCCAGATGCCGCGCTCGCGCGCGAACTCCAGCACCGCCTTCTGCTGGTCCTCGTGCATCATCCAGCCGGTCGGGTTGGACGGCGAGTTGATGACGAAGGCGCGGGTGCGGTCGTCGACCGCGTCGAACAGCTTGTCGAGGTCGAGCGACCAGCCCTCGTCGCCGAAGTCGAGCACGACGCAGCGCGTCTCGCCCCCCATGATGTGCACGCTCTCGCGGCAGTTGGGCCAGATCGGCGTGACCACCACGGCGTTGTCGCCGGGGCCGATCAACGCCTCCATCACCACCATGAAGGCCGACATGCCCGACGAGGTCACCGACACGCGGTCGAAACTCACGGGCAGCGCGTATTGGCGCGACAAGTATTGCGCCAGTGCCTCGCGCAGGGCTGGCGTGCCGCGGTTCTCGGTGTAGAACACCTTGCGCTCGTCCAGCCCCTGCTTGGCGGCGTCGACGATGAAGCGCGGCGTGGGCAGGTCGCCCTCGCCGAACCACAGCGCCACCACGCCGCCCTGCGCCATGCCCAGGTCGGCGACCTCGCGGATCTTGGAGGTTTCGAGCGCGTCGATGTCGGGGCGGATATAGGCGGGGTAGTCGTTCATTTCGCCTGCGCCGCCACCACTTCGATCTCGACCACCCAGTCGGGCGCGGCCAGCGCGGCGATGGCGATCAGCGTCGAGGCCGGCTCGTGCCCCTTCATCGCCGCGTCGCGGGCCTCGCGGTAGGCGGCGAAGCCCTGCGGGTCGGTGACGTAGCCGTTGATGCGCACGATGTCGGCCACGGTCATGCCGGCCGAGGCCAGGATCGCCTCGATGTTCTTCCAGGTCTGGGCGCACTGGGCGGCCATGCCCTCGGGCACGGTGCCGTCGGGGCGGATGCCGACCTGGCCGGAGACATACAGCCAGCGCGCGTCGGGTCCAGCCTCCATGCCATGGCTGTAGGCGCTGAACGGCGGCGCGATGCCGTCGGGGGTGTGCGGTGTGTTCATTGGGCTCGCTCCCGGCTGTTTGGCCGGTACAACCACATCGTCGGACCCCTGGCAAGCGGCGTGCGCGACGATCAGGAATGCAAGGAAGTGGAGGGGCCGCCGATCACCGCACCAGCAACACCGGGCAGCGCGCGCGGTCGAGCGCGAGCGCGCCGTCGCGGTCGGCGATCAGCGGGCTGTCGGCGGGCAGCACCAGCACGCCGCGGCGCGGCGCTTGCGCGATCGAGCAGACCGAACGGATGTCGGGCTCGGCCATCGGCCGGAAATCGGCGTCGCCCCCGGCGAGCGCATCGCGCGCCTCGGGCTCGAGCCGCTTCGCCGCGTCGCGGTCGGCGGCGATGAGGAGCACATGGATCGGGTTGTCCCCTGCCAACGATCGTGCCGCGGCCAGGGTACGCCTTGCGCTCGGCGAGCCGTCATACGCGACGGTCACCGGCACGTCCAAGGATTCGCCCGGACGCAGGACCAGGATCGGGCGGCGTCCGTAGCGGACCGCGCTTTCACCGGTCGAACGCGCGCGCGGGGCGCCGGTCACGACCACCAGGTCACCCTCCTCGGCCGCCTCGAGCACCGCCTGCTCGATCCGGCCGCGCACGACGGCGAAACGCGACGCGACGTTGAGCGCGCGCGAGCGCTCCTCGACCATGCGTCGCAGCTCGGCTGCGAGCGCGCGCATCTCGCGCTCGGTTTCGGCGGCGCCGAACTCCTGCGCGCCGCGCGCGCCGATGCGCCGCACGAACGGCAAGGCGGCCGAGCGCAGCAGATCCTCGTCCTCGACGAACACCGCGGAGAGCTCGGCCCGGAGCCGCGCCGCAAGCTGGCTGGCTTCCGCCAGCGCCGTGCGCGCGTCGCTGAGCGGGTCGAGCGCCAGCACGATGCGCCGGACCGTGAACTCGTCGCCCGCGGGACTCATCGCTCGTCCCCCTCTTCCTCGCTGTCGCCTGCGGGCGCGCGGCCTTCTCTAGCCAGCTTGCGGGCGATCTCCGCATAGTGCGCGAGGCGGGCCTCCACCTTGGCGTTGACCGTGCCCTCGGGAAAGCGGCCATCGGTGCCGCGCTCGCCCGCCGGCACGCCGGTCAGGATCTCGATCCCCTGGTCGATGGTCTCAACCGCCCAGACATGGAACTTGCCTTGACGGCAGGCCTCGACCACGTCCTCGCGCAGCATCAGGTGCTTGACGTTCGAGGCCGGGATCATCACCCCCTGCTCGCCGGTCAGGCCGCGGGCGTTGCAGATGTCGAAGAAGCCCTCGACCTTCTCGTTCACGCCACCGATCGCCTGGACCTCGCCATATTGGTTGACCGAGCCGGTGACCGCGATCGACTGCTTGACCGGCACCTCGGACAACGCCGAGAGCAGGGCGTAGAGCTCGGTCGACGACGCGCTGTCGCCGTCGACCCCGCCATAGGACTGCTCGAACACCAGCGAAGCCGAGAGCGACATCGGCCGGTCCTCGGCGAAGCGCGCGCCCAGATAGCCCGACAGGATCATCACGCCCTTGGTGTGCAGATTGCCACCGAGCTCCGCCTTGCGCTCGATGTCGATCACCTCGCCCTTGCCGAGGCGCACCCGGGCGGTGATG
>CAZMTC010000203.1:0-6218 GCA_964569105.1 uncultured Alphaproteobacteria bacterium
GATCATCAGCGCCGGGTTCAACGTCGACGCGGCGCGCGACAACGTCGGCGTCCGTCTGGCCATCGAGCCGCGGCCGATGCTGCGCTGGCTGCACGACGTGTTCCAGAACTCGGTGGCGATCGCGTCCTTCAACCGTGAGAGCGATCGGCTTCGCATGGAGAGCGAGATCGTCATCGACCATTACGGCCTCGAGGACCCCGAGTTCCCCATCGAGCCTTACGCCGCCCGCGTGCCCTTCGAGTACGAGCCGCGCGAGCTGCCCGATCTGCGCGCCGACATGACGCGCCACAACCCCGATACCGGGAGCGCGGTCGACGCCTGGGCGCGCGGCTTCCTCGATGCGTACGGAAGCATGGACACCGTCGACGGCCTGGTCGCCATGACCGAGGCGATTCATCGCGATTTCACCTACGTCACGCGCGAGGAGGAAGGGGTGCAGCCGGCCGCCGAGACCCTGGCGCTGGGCTCGGGCTCGTGCCGCGACTTCGCGTTGCTGATGATGGAGGCGGCACGGTCCCTGGGGATGGCGGCGCGCTTCGTGACCGGCTACCTCTACGACCCCGCGCTCGACGGCGGGCCGGCCGACGGCACGGTCGGCGCCGGCGCGACCCACGCCTGGTGCCAGATCTACCTGCCGGGCACGGGCTGGACCGAGTTCGACCCGACCAACGGCCGGCCCGCGGGCACCAACCTGGTCCGTGTGGGGGTCGCCAGGACGCCCGAGCAGGCCAAGCCCACCGAGGGCACCTACTTCGGCCCGCCGGATACCGAGGCGGAGATGTCGATCGAGGTACGCGCCAGCAAGGTGAGGTAGCCGGCCGGCGCAGCGCCCGAGATGCGGATGCACCGCGCGATGATGAACACAACCGTCATACCACCGGCGGCGGCGCCGGGCGGCGTGCCAGCATGCGCTCGCGGCGGAAGACGTAGAGGCCGGCGCCGACGATGACGGCGGTCCCCATCCAGGTGATCGCGTCGGGGAAGTCGTCGAACATCACCAGACCCAGGATCGTCGCCGAGATGATTTCGAGATACTGGAACGGCGCCAGCACCGCGGCGGGCGCGCGGCCGAACGCCTGGGATATGAGCAGGTGGGTCACGGCCGAGACCGCGCCCATGCCGGCGAGCACGCCGAGCTGCCACGGCGCCGGCCAGCTTAGTGCCAGGACAGCGATGCCAGCGGCGTCGCCGATCAGGAGCGCGATGCCGAGCGACAGCGCGGCGAACAGGCCGAGCCAGAACTGCAAGCGCACCCGGTCGCCGGTCTGCGCCATGTGGCGGGTGATGGTCAGATAGCCGGCGAAGCAGGCCGCCGTGCCCAGCGGCAGCAGCGATGCCCAGCCGAACTCGGACCAGTTGGGGCGGATCACGATCAACGCGCCGACGAGCCCCACGGCGACCGCCGCCAGCCGACGCCAGCCGACCTGCTCGCGCAGCAGCACCGCCGAGAACAGGGTCAGGATCAGCGGCTCGACGAAGAAGATGGCGATGGCGTTGGCGATGGGCATGGTCTGCAGCGCCCAGACCAGCAGCAGCACCGCCGCCGCGATCAGCATGCCGCCCAGGGCCTGGAAGCCGAGGCCGCGCCGCCGACCCGGCGCGGAGGGCGACGGGGGGAGGGTGCCGCGCATTCGCGCCCTGCCGATCAACAGCAGCGGCGCGATGCACAGCGTCTGCATGGCGAAGCGCCCGAACACCACTTCCCCCGGCGACAGCGTCTGGGCGAGCAGCTTGGCGAAGGCGTCGAGCGACGGGACGATGAGCATCGCCGCCGCCATCAACAGCATACCGGTCTCCACCGTGGGACGGGGCATGGCGGCGGAGCGGGGCACGGCACGGTTCCGATCGGTGGCGCGGCTCCGCCGACGATAGACGCGGCGCCCGGCGCGGCCAAGGCGAGGCGGCGCAGCCCGGAGCGTCGCCGGACGCGGGGCTTGGCGTCCGGCAACCGAGCCCCCACTGTGGGGACAGGACACAGGCCCAAGTCAACGGAGGGACCAGCATGACCGACAAGACCTTCCTGATCACCGGCGCGTCGAGCGGCATCGGCGCGGCGACCGCGCGGCTGGCGGTCGAGGCCGGTTACCGCGTGGCGCTGGCCGCGCGCTCGACCGACAAGCTCGAGACGCTGGTCGACGAGCTGGGCGGCGGCGACCACGCATTGGCGGTGAGCTGCAACGTCGAGCGCCTCGAGGACCAGCAGGCGATGGTCGACGCCACGCTCGCCGCCTTCGGCCGCATCGACGTGGTGTTCGCCAACGCCGGCATCGGTGCCGCCGCCCCGGGCACCGAAGGCGGCGACCCCGAGAACTGGCGCGAGATGATCCTGACCAACGTCTACGGCGTGGCCGTGACCTGCAAGCTGTGCCTGCCCGAGATCCGCAAGAACAAGGGGCACGTGGTCATCACCGGTTCGCGGGCGGGCCGCCGCGCCATGGTCGGGTCGATCTACGGCACGACAAAATGGGCCGTGACCGGTTTCGGCTACAATCTGCGCGAGGAGCTCAAGGGCACGGGCGCGCGGGTCACGCTGCTCGAGCCCGGCATGACCGACACGCCGTTCTTCGACAGCCCGAAGCCCGATGGTCTGCAGGCCGAGGACGTCGCGCGCGCGGTGATGTACGCGGTGAGCCAGCCACCCCATGTCGACGTCACCGAGTTGGTTGTCGAGCCAACGGGGTGAGCGCGTTGCGCCACCGGTGATGCCCCAATGACCGATGCCGCTATGGTTGTCGAGTTGACTCGGAATAGAGACGGAGAGGCGAACAATGTGACTTCGGTCGCGCGAGGCGCTCACATGATCTTGACGCGGGGTGATTGGACGCCGTGCCCGCCAGCCATCATCTACAATTTATGACATTAGCATTTCTTTAACGAAGATCGGGCCGTAATGGAGACTGCGTACCGGTCACGCCTGATCGGTACCGCGACCCGAAGGAGGCCGCAGGTGCAACAAGCCCCCAAGCACGATATCCACGCCCCCGCGCCCGAGATGGAGCGGCGGCAGGAGCGCTCCGCACAGCCGCGCTATTTCCAGGATGCCGCCGGTCACCGGTCGCTCGTCGAACGTCTCGGCGGTCATCGGTTCCATGCGGCGGACGGCACGGAACTCGAGCAGCGCTGGCCGGCCGGCACCGCCATCCTGTTCGTCGCCGCTGCGTCGGCAGCCTGCTGGGCAGGCATTGCGGGCGTCGTCTGGGCGATCGTCGGCTGAGGCCGGCACGTCAGGGATACGCCCGACGCCCTAAAAATCGGCAGCGGGCGGGCATCATGCCGGCCGCAGCCGTCCGAAGCGGCCGCCGCGCCTGAAGCGGTCAATATATGTGGGCAGTATCGTCTCGACCGCGTGCGGCGGGTCGATCCCCAGATCCTTGAACGTCTTCACCTTCTTGCCGACCACGTTGTCGGCGGCCATCAGCTCGACCTGTTCGGGGGTCAGCGGCGGGCTGGGCAGCAGGCTGAGCAGATGCGCCTGCAGCTTGCCGGCCCAGACCGGTACCGGCAGCAGCAAACGCTTGCGGTCGATCTCGCGCAACAGGATCTCGATGAGTTCGCGGTAGGTGTAGACCGCCGGGCCGCCGAGTTCGTAGGTCTGACCGGTGGCCTCCTGGCGCTCGGCCGCGGCCAGGACGGCTTCGGCGACGTCGCCGACATAAACGGGCTGGACCTTCGCGGTGCCGCCGCCGAACAGCGGCAGGACCGGCGCGAAGCGCGCGATCGCCGCCAGCGTCTCGAACAGCGCGTCACCCGGCCCGAACAGCACCGAGGGTCGCAGGACGGTCGCCTCGGGAAAGGCGCCGCGCACCGCCTGCTCGCCCAGCGCGCGGGCGCGGATGTACCGGTTGCGCGATTCGGCGTCGACGCCGATGCCCGAGAGATGGATCAGCGACCGCGCCCCCGCCTCGGCCGCTGCGCGCGCCACGGTTTCGGCGCCGCCGACATGGACGTCGGCGAACTTCGCGCCCTTGCCGCGCTCGACCCAGAATCCGACACAGTTGACCACGATGTCGGCGTTTGCGGTGGCGACAGCGACACTGTCGGGGTTGCGGACGTCGGCGTACATGGGCGCGACCTGCCCCAGATTGCCCGAGGTGCGCAGGCCGATAGCTTCCTCCGGGTGGCGGCAGGCGGCGCGCACGATGTAGCCGTTGCGTGCCAGCCTGTGGACTACCAGCCGGCCCAGGAAACCGGTCCCGCCGAAAACCGCCGCGCGCTGCTCGTACATGGCCTGATCCTTCCCGCCGGCACCTCGCCACTTATGCGCCGGGCGCCCGCCCGCTATGCCTAATCGAGCGTCCCCACGGTTTCAAGCTCAACACGGCCCACGTTGACAGTCTCCCGGCGCGGGGCTAGAGCGGTCGGGACAATCGGTCGGGTCCATGGATCGGGGCGGAGAGCATGGCGGATCCGGAGATTACACTGCACCGGGGCGATCTGCCCGAGGGGCTGAACCTCGGCGACATCGTCGCCGTCGACAGCGAGACCATGGGGCTGCGCGTCGGCCGCGACCGATTGTGCGTGGTGCAGCTCTCCGCAGGCGACGGAACGGCGCATCTGGTCCAGTTCGCGCAGGGTGACGATTATGCCGCGCCGCGGCTCGGGGCGCTGATGGCCGATGCGTCGGTGCTCAAGCTGTTCCATTTCGCGCGCTTCGATCTGGGAGTGATCGCGCACCATCTGAGGGTGATGCCGCGGCCGGTCTACTGCACCAAGATCGCCGCCAAGCTGGTGCGCACCTTCACCGACCGGCACGGACTCAAGGATCTGTGCAGGGAGATGCTGAACATCGACGTTTCCAAGGCGCAGCAGAGTTCCGACTGGGGCGCCGAGGAGCTGACGCGGGAGCAGCTCGCCTACGCCGCGACCGATGTCCTTCACCTGCACGATCTTAAGCTCGAGCTCGACGCGCTGCTTGCGCGGGAGGGCCGCACCGAGCTGGCCCAGGCCTGCTTCGACTTCCTGCCCCATCGCGCCGCCCTCGACCTCGCCGGCTGGGAGGACACGGACATCTTCGCGCATAGCTGAGTGGCGGCATCCGCCCGCCAACATATCAACGAGGACGCCAAAATGCCGCGGGGTCAATGATTTGACCGCCGGGCCAACGCGGCGGCATACTGCATTCGGATCGTACCGGATGCCGCGCGCTCCGGGGTGCACGGGCTTGAATACGGCACGCCGTCTTGTAGCGGTTCGGAACGACGCGCATCCTTGGGATTGCGGGCGCCGATGACCATATCCCCTTTTGACAGCCGCCGCGTGCGGTCCGGCCGCACGATCGGTGCGCGTGCCCGTTCGGTATACGGGGCACCTGCGGATCCTGCCGTGAGGGCATGAGCATGGACGACCTGCAGCTGCGCGCCGAGCCGGTGCCGCCCACCGCGCGGCGCGGCGCGGCGACGGATGCCGGAGGCTTGCGTCCGGCTCCGCCGCGACAGGCCGGCTTTGCGGACCGCTACTCGATATTCGTCGGCTGGATGAAGTGGCTGCTGCCGGCCGCGGCGATCGGGCTGGTCGGGCTGGTAATGATGTGGCCGCAGCTCGAGCGGGTCGGTGAGCAGGCGGAGCGTAGCCTGATGGCGAGCTTGGCACCCGAGGACGTGGCCAACATCCAGCTCGTCAATCCGCGCTACATGGGCACCGACGACAAGAATCGGCCCTATATGCTGACTGCCGACGTGGCGCGCCAGACCAATCCGGAGGCCGACCTGGTGACCCTCGAGGCGCCCAAGGCCGACATCACGCTCGAGGATGGGACCTGGCTGGCGCTGACCGCGCGGAACGGCGCTTATTTCCAGAAGAGCGAGGAGCTCAACCTGAACGGGACGGTCACGATCTTTCATGACCAGGGCTATTCGTTCGAGACCGACGAGGCGCGGGTCGACCTCCAGGCGGGTACCGCCGAGGGCGATATGCCGGTGATCGCGCACGGGCCGCTGGGCACGCTCGAATCCCAGGGCTTCCGGGTCCTCGAGAGAGGCCAGACCGTCATCTTCAAGGGCGAGGCCAGACTGGTGATGTATCCGGACGAGAACGGCGAATCGTTCCTGCCGCTGCCGGCGGCGGGGCCGGGCGCCCGCGCGGACGACACCGCCGATGAGTGATCTCGTGCGCGTGCGGGGCCGCCCGACCTTGCTTCCGGCTCTCGTGGCCGCCGCGCTCTCGGCCGCCACGCTTGGTGTGGCGCCGGCGATGGCTGAGATCAGCGGCGGGCTGACCGC
>CAZMTC010000204.1:0-6131 GCA_964569105.1 uncultured Alphaproteobacteria bacterium
GGAGCGACTGCCCTGTCGCCTGCTCCAATTGCGCGACGACTATGTCAAAGTCCTTGAGTGGTGTCGCCGAAGTGTTCATGCGGATAAATACGTCGAGGGCGGTTTCACGCCCCGTCTCGACGCCCAGGGCTAGGAATGGGATCATGTAGTTCGCGATCCTCGCTCGAAGCTCGTAGAGCCGAGGAAGCTGGTCAGACGTGTCGATGCCCTCCGCTGCGATACTGGAAAGCCATTCTTTCAGGGCCTTTTCGCCGCCGCTACCCGGACACAAGAGGGCGGCCGGGAAGAGACCTCGCTCGAATTGCTGCGCTGGTTCGTCAGCCCAAACCGGCTGTCGCACGCCCTTTCGATCCCAGCGCTTCACCGGCACGACCTCAGGGGCATCAACCAGCGCGGCCTCCTCCGGATCCAGTTCAGGGTCAGCGTGGTTGAACGAGATGAAGAGCGTCAGATCTTCGTAGTCGTCGGTCAGACTGCGCCATAGCGCGGTCATTCGTTGCTGGCCGTCAAGCAAGTGCATCGCAGGTCGCGCACCCGGTTCGGGTGCGCCGACGATTGGCCTGGAGTGAAAGGGTTCTTCATTCCCAACTTCGAGAACGAGCAGGGTGCCCATCGGAAGCGGCGGCTTGCGAACCGCGTTCTCCATTAACGCTCCGATTTGGCTGCGTCCCCAGGCCTCGTGACGCTGAAAACGGGGCAAGACGACTTGTCCCTGCTGGACCATCGAGAACCACTGTTCAATGGTCTTGTTGCGCGCTTCCATGGCTCCCCTCCCCCTGGCCTCTATCGAATGCACAGCATCACATCGGTGAATTTCACCAGCAATTCGCGCGGTTCCGAGACATCATGCATTCTATGGGTGCGAAAACTAAGATGAATCCAATTCGAAAGGAGCAAGCCCGCTATAAGCAGGAAGCGTAGGCCCGTCCCCGCATTCGAGACAGAGGCGGAGGAGCGGGCGTTCTGGGGGAGCCACGACTCCGGCGACTATGTCGATTGGAGCGAGGCCGAGCGGGTGCGGTTCGCCGATCTCGATCCGTCGACCGAGGTGATCTCGCTGCGGCTGCCGGTCGACCTGCCGGAGCGCATCAAGGCAGCCGCCAACAAGCGCGACGTGCCCTACCATTCGCTGATCAAGGTGTGGCTGTCCGAGAAGGTCGACGCGCAGTGAGGGTGCGGGCCGGATAGCCCGTGCGGCCACTCGATGCGGCGGTGCGTCCCTCGCGACGCCCACCTTCGCCAAGGCTTCGGTGGGCTCCTCGGGAAGAGGATGGTTGGCAGGAATCGCGATGATGAATGCCGCTTGCAGATCCCCGGCGCCTCATCCCGAGGAGGCCGCGCCGGAGGCGGGGCCGTCGCGAGGGACGTGCCGCGGCCCCGCCTTTGCTTCGTCCTGGCGAGCACCGTGCTCGCGCTGACGCCGAACCGCCGCCATCACCCCCCCAACCCCCACCTCCTCCAGCCCCAGATGCTGCGCCATCGGCGCGAAGTCGCGGTCGTTGTGGAGCAGCGGGCGGCGGTTCTCTATGCACCAGGTGCCGATCAGGAGGTCGACGGTCTTGCGCAGGGTGACGCCGGCGGCGCGCAGGGTGCGGTCGTTGCGGGCGGCGGCGACGGCGATGGCGGCGCCGGCCATGGGGGCGATCTCGAAGCGGCGCAGGAGGGCCTCGACCTCGTCGGCCTCGCGCTCGGAGGCGAGGCCCTGGAGGATCTCGCACAGCATCAGGTCGCCGACGACGATCTCGGCGGTGCCGAGCAGGGTGCGCAGGCGGCGGACGTGGGGCGCGTCGCGGCCGTTGAGGAAGTCGATCCAGACGGTGCTGTCGACGACGATCAAGGCGAGCCGCGCTCCGCGCGGCTGTCCGCGAGGTCGCCGCGCCAGGGATAGCGGCCGAAGGCGCGGTCGACCTCGCCCTGGCGGCGCAGGCGCACGAGCAGCCGCAGCGCCTCCTCGACCGTTCCCTTCTTGGTCGGCTTGCCCGACAGCGCCTGGGCCTCGGCCAGCAGCGCGTCGTCGATGTCGATATTTGTGCGCATCAGGGCCTCCGGCGCGATGTGTATGGTCTTGCGATTATATACACATCATGCAGCCGGAGGGAATGCTGCGGGGTCAATCGGCGGGTCGGTGTTGAGGGTCGTCCGACCGGTCCGGCGGTGCGTCCCTCGCGACGCGGCCTTCGGCCGCTCCTCGGGAAGAGGATGGTTGGGGGAGCTTTGCGATGCCGATTGCCGCCTGCAGATCCCTGGCGCCTCGTCCCGAGGAGGCTCCCGAAGGGGCCGTCGCGAGGGACGCGCCGGGGCTTGCGACGTTCCGTCGGATCGCGCTCACCCCCCTCCCCGCCCGAGCGGCGCCAGGGCGGCGATGTGGGCGGGGGTCAGGCCGCAGCAGCCGCCGACGATCTGGGCGCCGTCGGCGACCCAGGCGGCGGCGAAGCGGGCGAGGGTCTCGGGGGCGATGACGTCCTCGAACTGCCACTCGGGCATCTTGAAGTAGCCGGAGTCGGGGTAGGCCAGGAGCGGGCCCGTGTAGCTGCGGCGCAGGATGGCGAGGGCGTCGACGATCGCGTCCGCGGGGGTGTGCATCAGGCCGGCGGCGGCGATCGCGTGGCCGTCGAGCAGCGCTGCGAGGTCGGCGAAGGGGATGTCGCGGTCGGGGTCGAAGCCGAGGATGCGGCCGTCCTCGGCGCGGCGGGCGGAGAAGCCGGCCCACAGCGGCAGGCCCGCGTCGGCCGCCGCCGCGAGCGCGAGGGGAATGCGCTCGGGATCGTACATCATCTCGAGCGCGATCAGGTCGCAGCCGGCCTCGCGCAGCAGGTGGGCAAGCTCGGCGAGGGCGTCGGCCATGACGTCGGGCGGCGGCAGGCGGTGGCGGTCGGCGCGGGCGGAGCCGGCGACCATGGGCGCCATGTGGGAGAGCGAGCCGGCGACCAGCACGTCCGGCCGGCCGGCGGCGTCGCGGGCGCGGCGGGCGGCGGCGACGGCGGTGCGGTTGATCTCGGCGAAGCGGTCGCCGAAGCCGGCGGGCTCGAGCATCAGGCGCGACGACGCGTAGGTGTTGGCGGTGATCACCTCGGCGCCGGCGGCGATGTAGTCGCGGTGGATGGCCTCGAGCACCTCGGCGCTCTCGAGCGAGGCGGGGCCGCACCAGGCGTGGGGGTCCATCGACACGCCGCGGCGCTGGAGCTCGGTGCCGGTGCCGCCGTCGAGGATCGCGACGCCGCCCGCGGCGAGGCGGCGCTCCATTGCTGCATAGCCCATGCCGGGGTTCCCTCCGTTCGCGTCTGGATGCGCTGCCGGCCTCGTCCGGCGGGCCGTTCACCGAGCCTTCGTGTCGGCGAGCTCCTCGAGGATACGGCCGTGGACCTCCAAGTCGCCGCCGCTGAACAGGACGAAGCGGATCAGCGTCACCGACGACAGACGCGGCACCCGGTCGATCACGGTCTCGAGCGCGACGCGGGCCGCGGGCTCCAGCGGGTAGCCGAACGCTCCGGTGGAGATCGCGGGAAAGGCGACGGAGCGGATGCCGTTGCGCTCGGCCAGGTCGAGCGCGTTGCGGTAGCACGAGGCGAGCAGGGCGTCGGCGGGCTCGTCGACGCGATAGATCGGACCGAGACAGTGGATGACGTGGTCGTTGGGCAGGCCGTGGCCGCCGGTGATCACCGCCTCGCCCGGCGAGATCGGCGCCAGCGGCCGGCATTCGCGCGCGAGGCCCGGGCCCGCCGCCTGGTGGATGGCGCCGGCAACGCCGCCGCCGATCTGCAGCTCGGCGTTCGCCGCGTTGACCACGGCGTCGACGTCGGGCTGGCGGGCGATATCGCCCTGCACGCATTCGACGGTGACGCCGTCGAGTTGTCGCCTGAACATCGCTTCACCTGTCGGCATCGTGTTGTCGCCGCGCGGTCCCGGGCCGCGCGGAGCGGCCGAGGGAACGCCGTCCGCCCCAGAGATTTGGTCCCGCCGCGCCGTTGGCAACCGCATTGTGTCGGCGTCCCGGGTCCCGCCCGTGCGCTCAGCCCGTACGCGGACCCGGCGTGCGGCCGGCGAGGCGAAAGCGGCATTCGACCAGGGCCATCGTCACCTCGCCGTCCTCGCCCGCGAGCGGATAGACGCCGGCGTCGAGGGTGATGTGGTCGCGATCGACCCAGTAGAGGGCGGCACGCACGGCGAAAGGCTCGCGCGTCGCGCGCAGGTGCTGTGCCAGGGTCAGCAGCACATCGCCCAGATCGGGGTCGCCGGAATAGGCCGCGGAGGCGCTCTGCCCGGTTCGGTCGTGGCCGATGGTCTCGACGATGCGTGTGCCGACGACGCGGTAGGTGAAGTCGCTGCCGTCGGGCGCGAGCTCGATCAGCATCAGGTCGGCCAGATGGCGCGGCACGTCGACGGGGTCGAAATCGCACCGCCGCAGCATCTCCCGGCCGGCGCACTTCGTCTCCCAGTATTCGCGGAACGCGGCGAGCGTCTCCGGCCACCGTGCAGGGTTCTCGAGAACCTCGAAATGATCGACTTTGTAGGCCATAGTCGCAGTGCCGACGGCCGCGCGCGCTGTCACGGACGCCGAATCGCCCCACCGATAGAGCACGATGCTATCATGGTGTCGCCCGCCGGACCAGCGAACGGCAACGGTGCGCCCCGGCGCGTCCCCACGGGATCGAGGGCGGCGCGGCCTACTCGCCTTCGGCGAGCCGAACGGGACCGTCGACCGTGTGGATCGTGCCCTCGGGATTGAAGGCGTGGAAGGCGAAGACGAAGGTGATGTCGTGGACCACGTCCACCAAGCCGTCCTCGGTCTCGCGCTGGACGACGACGTTGCCGACGTCGCGGCCCTCGGCGATCAGGCGCGTGTTGAGGGCGGAGTTCTGGCCCGGCTCCCAGGTGATCACCAGATCGCCGTGCCGGACCTCCCGCCGGTGCTCTAGGTAGTCGAAGGTCCAGGCGGTGTCGTCCACCGCGGCGACGCGCTCGAGCGGGGGCAGGCCACCCGGCGGCATCGGGCCGTCGTAGAGGAACGGCCGTTGCGCGGTGTCGTACCCCTCGTAGGGGTTGGCGCCATAGGCCCGCAGGCCGCGGCCCGTGACCAGCACCTTGGCGTCGCCGGGCGCGCGCTCGGCGAAGTTCGCGAAGCTTTCCATGCGCATGGGCAGCATGTCGAGCTCGGCACCGGTCATCTCGCCGACGATGGCGCGGCCGGTGAACTGCTGCCACCAGCTCTCGGTCTGGCGGTCCCACATGATCAGGTCCGAGTTGCGCAGGAAGCCCGAGACGCCGAAATCGTACACCCGGCCGTCGTGCCGTCGGTCGAACACGACGGCCGAGTTGCACAGCGGGCAGTAGGTGACCGCGACCGGCTGGCCGCCGATCTCGGTGTTGACGATCTCGTGTCGGGTGAGCACGCGCAGCGGATAGGCGCGCCAGTCGCCGTTCACGGCGACCGCGACCACGGGCTCGGTCGGCGCCAGCCCGGCCTCGCGCGCGTCGTCGACCGAGCCGTAGACCGGGTCGTCGATGGGCGGGATGCCGTCCTTGGGAACGCCGCCCCACAGGATCTCGTCCATGTCCACGGCGCGCTTGGAGAAGTCGGTGTTGCGCCACTGGCTTGCGGAGCCGCCGGGCAGGTCGACCGCGGTCTCCGCGGGCGCGGGGGGCGACCACAGCAGCAGTGCGAAGAGCGCCGCGGCGGGGACGGCGACGAGGCTTCCGGGCAGGATCAGGGCGCGTGCGATCATGGCGCCGAATGTCCGACACGAGCCGTGCCGGAGCAAGACACGACCGGTCACATGTCGGTGAGCGACCAGCCCGGCCGTCGGCGGCGCCCCGGCGGGAACACCGCGCGGGCGCATCGGTTCCGCGGTGGCGAAGGCGCTACCGCTTGGGCCGCGCGCGCATGGCGTCCCACTGGTCCTCGGTCAGGTGCTCGAGGTGGGAGAAGTTGGCGCCGTCCTTGAGCGCGGCGCCGCCGTCGATGGTGATGCAGTCGCCGTTGATGTAGCCCGAGGCGTCGGCCATCAGGAAGGCGGCGAGGTTGGCGAGCTCCGCGTGATCGCCGACGCGGCCGAGCGGGTTGCGAGCCGTGGCGGCGTCCTCCATGCCCTCGGGGACCAGGCGGTCCCAGGCGCCGGGGGTGGGGAACGGGC
>CAZMTC010000205.1:0-6118 GCA_964569105.1 uncultured Alphaproteobacteria bacterium
CGGCCGCCCAACGACAGTATGCTGCATGGGCGGCCGGGTGGGGGCGCGGGCCGGCACCGTCCGAACAGACAATGCTCTAGTGTCCCGGCTCGCGGAACAGGGCATCGATGACCGGGCATTCCGGGATCACCCCGCCTTCGCATTGCGCGGCCATGTCGGCGAGGGTTCGTTCCAGGCGCCGCAGATCCCCGATCTTGGATCGCACCCTGTGCAGTTGGGCAACGGTCATCTCCCGGACCTCGCCACAGGTATAGTCGCCGCCATCCACCAGGCTCAGCAGGCTGCGCAGTTCCTCGATGCTGAACCCCAGTTCGCGACCGCGCAGGATGAAACGCAGCCGTCTGCGGGCGGCCTCGCCATAGAGCCGGTAGCCGCTTTCCGACCGCCGCGGCGGGGGCATCAGCCCGATCTTCTCGTAGTAGCGGACGGTTTCGATGTTGGTGCCGGCTTCGTTCGCGAGAGGGCCTCGGGTCACGAAATCGGGCGGCGTTGCAGATTTTCTCATCGAACCCCTTGAGTCTGTAGTCACTACAGACATTACCTTGGGGGGTAAGCTCACCGCAAGAAGGTGGCGCCAATCGGAAACCCGGACCTTCGCCATCGAGAACATGTCCTGCGCCGCCTGCCCGATCACGGTGCGCAAGGCGATCCAACGCGTCGAGGGCGTGAAGTCGGTCGATGTGGATTTCCGCGCGAAGGCGGCAACGCCGGATGCGATCGCGCAGGCTTCGACCAATGCAGGCTACCCGGCTCGGCCCTCGGCGCATGGAGGATGACATGAAAGACCGGACCATCCTGAGGACCGGGATCGCCGGAACGGTGATCGCGGCGATTTGCTGCTTTACGCCTGTTCTGGTCGTCGCGCTCGGCGCCGTGGGCCTCTCGGCCTGGCTCGGTTGGCTGGATTACGTCCTGCTCCCGACGCTGGCGATCTTTCTGGGGCTGACGGTTTACGGGCTCTGGCTGAGGCAACGGCGTCGCGGGAGCGATCGCCGCCAGACAACGAACGCAAAAGGATCGGAACAAATCCGATGACGGATCGGAATCGCGATTGCCGCCCTGCGGAAGCCGGAGACGGACGCTACGACTTGGCCGTCGTCGGAGCCGGGTCCGCAGGGTTCTCGGCGGCGATCGCGGCGGCGGACCTTGGGGCGCAGGTGGCACTTATCGGCCACGGCACGCTGGGCGGAACCTGCGTCAATGTCGGCTGTGTGCCGTCGAAGACATTGATCCGCGCGACCGAGACCCTGCATCGGGCCGCCCGCGCGTCCCGTTTCGCCGGGATCGAGGGACAGGCGCGTATCGAGAGCTGGCAGGCGGTAATCGCCCAGAAGGACGCGCTGGTCGCGGAGCTGCGGCAAGCGAAATACGCGGACCTTCTGCCCGCCTATAACGGGGTCGCTTATCTGGAGGGCCCTGCCCGGCTGGTCGAGGGTGGCGTGGCCGTGAACGGCCAGACCATCCAGACAGACAAGATCGTCGTCACGACAGGCGCCCGTCCGGCGGTCCCCGACATTCCGGGTATCGAGGACGTGCCCTATCTCACAAGCACCACGGCGCTCGAACTGGAAGAGCTGCCGAAATCGCTGCTGGTGATCGGAGGCGGCTATATCGGCGCGGAGATCGCGCAGATGTTCGCCCGCGCAGGCGTGAAGGTGACGATTGTCTGCCGGAGCCGCCTGCTGCCCGCGGCGGAGCCGGAAATCGGCGAGGCGCTGACCGGCTATTTCCGGGACGAAGGCATCCGGCTGGAAAGCGGCGTATCGTACAGGGATATCGGCGCCACGGGGGATGGCGTGGCGCTGCGCATCGTCAGGGGCGGCCAGGAGGATTGCCTCGAAGCCGCGCGGGTTCTCGTGGCGACGGGACGCAAGCCGAACACCGAAGGGCTGGGCCTGAGCGAGCGCGGCGTCCGGCTCGATACCCGGGGAGCCGTTGTCGTCGACGACCGGATGCGAACCTCCACGCCGGGCGTCTATGCCGCCGGCGACGTTATCGGGCGCGACCAGTTTGTCTATATGGCCGCCCATGGCGCGAAGCTGGCGGCGGAAAACGCGCTGAACGGCGACGCGCGCCGCTACGACGCGACCGCCATGCCCTCGGTCGTGTTCACGGACCCTCAGGTGGCGAGCGTGGGCCTGACGGAAGAGCAAGCGGCGGAACACGGCTTGCGTGCCAGAATCTCCGTCCTGCCGCTGGATTATGTGCCGCGCGCCCTGGCCGCCCGCGACACGCGGGGGCTGATAAAGCTGGTGGCGGAAACGGATTCGGGCCGACTGCTCGGCGCGCACATTCTGGCACCCGAAGGCGCGGACAGCATTCAGACCGCCGCGCTGGCCATTAAACACGGCCTGACCGTCGATGATCTCAGGGAAGCGATCTTTCCCTATCTGACCACGGTCGAAGGCTTGAAGCTGGCCGCCCAGGCGTTCGACAAGGATATCGCGAAACTGTCCTGTTGCGCAGGATGACGCGGACGGGTGGGTCGGCAAATCCGTTCCCTCCTCCCGATGCGGGGAGAGGCTCGATGAGAGGGCGACAATAAGGCCCGCGCTTTCCGGCGCGGCCTCGAGTCCTCGACCCATCCCCCCCTTGGCCCTCGGGGCGAGGCTGCCGGATCGCTCATGCGCTCGCTCCGGAACTCTCCGACGGGAGTCCGGGGTTGGTCGCTACGACCTACCGCCGGGCGAAGAGAGCGAGGGCGAACCAGCCGTCTGGATCGGTCCAGCGGGCCTCGGGAGCGAAGCCCCGGGCGGCGAAGCGGCGGTCGACCGTGGGCGGGTCGAACTTGCGCGAGATCTCGGTGCGAACGGTCTCGCCCGCCGCGAAGTCGACCTCGAGGTCGAGCGCGGCGAGGCGGACGCGCTGGTCGGCGAGGCTCTCCAGGTGCATCTCGATCTGGTGCGCCCGGCGGTCGTAGAAGGCGCGGTGGGCGAAGCGGCCCGTGTCGAAATCTCCATCGAAGCGGCTGTTGAGGTGGCGCAGCATGTTGAGGTTGAAGGCCGCGGTCACGCCGGCGCGGTCGTTGTAGGCGGCCTCGACCACCTCGACCGGCTTCTGCAGGTCGAAGCCGACCAGGAAGTGGTCGCCGGGGTCGAGCGCGGCACGGGTCTCGTCGAGAAAGCCCTCGACTTCCTCGTCGGTCATGTTGCCGATCGAACTGCCCAGGAAGATCAGCAGGCGGCGCCCGCGCTCCGCCTCCGGCAGCCCTCGGAGCGCCTGGTGGTAGGTGCCGATCAGGCCCCAGATCTCGAGGTCCCGATAGGTCTCCAGCAGCTCGCGCGAGCTTTCGCGCAGGATGCCGCCCGAGACGTCGATGGGCAGGAAGCGCAGCGTGCCGCCGCGCTCGATCATGGCGGCGATCAGGCTGCGGGTCTTGTCCGCCGCGCCCGAGCCGAGCTCGAGCAGCTCGCCGGCGCCGGCCGTGGCGGCGATGTCGGGCGCGTGGGTGTCGAGGATCCAGCGCTCGGTCCGCGTGGGATAGTACTCGGGCTGGCGGGTGATCTCGACGAACAGCTCGGAGCCGCGGTCGTCGTAGAAGTATTTGTAGGGCAGCGTCTTGGGCGTAGCGGTGAGGCCGGCGACGACTTCCGAACCGTCGTCGGGGTTCTCGTCGTGCTCGAACTCGGTCCAGCGCAGCCGCGGGCTCTCGACCTCGGTCACGGCGGGGATCAGGGTCATCGGGTCGCGTCCTTTGAGTGGGTCTGCCCGCAGGCGTCCCGGCCGGCACCGCCTAGCGTCTCGCCAGCCCGTCGCGGGCAACACGGAAGCCGGCGAACGGCTCGCGCATGCCGGGTTGGTACCAATTGCGGAAGGTGTTGCGCACGGCCCAGGGGCGGCTGGCCCAGCTTCCGCCGCGCAGCACGCGGTGTGCGCCGTCGAAATAGGCGGCCGAGTAGCCGGCATAGGGCCACGGCGTGAAGCCGGTATAGGGCGCGAAGGGGCTCGCGGTCCACTCCCAGACGTTGCCCAGCAGGTCGTGGACGCCATAGGCACTGGCGCCGCGCGGAAAGGCGCGCACCGGCGTGGTGCCGTCGTGGGCGCGGTCCCAGTTGCACGGCGGCGCGCCGTCCCCGAGCGTGTCGCCCCAGGGATAAATGCGCGCCGCCCCGGCGGCCGGGTCCCACGCCGCGGCCTTCTCCCACTCGGCCTCGCTGGGCAGGCGTAGGCCATGAAAGGCGCAGAACGCCTCGGCTTCGTAGGCCGACGCGCCGCACACCGGATGGTGCGGGGCGTCGGCGCGCCAGTGCAGCGGTCCCCGCACGCCGTGCCGTCGGCACCACGCCCAGCCCGCATCGCTCCACCAGCGCGGGTCGTCGTAGCCGCCGGCCGCCATGAAGACGGCGAACTGCGCCTGCGTCACCGGATAGCGGCCGATGGCGAAGTCGCGGAGCTCGGCCACGCCCGGCGCCCCTTCGTTGTCGAGGGCATCGGGCGTGTCGTTGCCCAGCCACGCCGGCCCGGCCGGCACCCCCACCAGCTCGATCGGGCCGGCGGCGTCGGCCTGGTCGCACGCCGGCGGCGTGCGGCGCTCCCGCCACAGCGAGCGGATCACCGTCGACGTCTCGGAGTGCTGCGCCTCGTGCTGCAGCACGAAACGCCACAGCCGTTCCTGGCGCGCGACAGGCGCGGTTTCAAGCACGCCGAGCACCGCCTCGCGGACCCGGCGCACATAGTCGCAGGCCTCCCGGCGCGGCGGCAGGACCGCCCCGCGGCGCGCCTTGGCGGTGCCGCGGACATGGTACACGGGCTCGAGGTCGGGCCGCGGCAGGTCCCGGCCCGCGGCGGTGTGCAGCAGCCACATCGCCTCGGTGAAGGCGATGTGGCCCAGGTGCCAGCCCAGCGGGCTGTAGCCCGGGCGCACCTGCGAGCGGTATTCGCGCTCGGACAGATCGACGAACAGCGAGGCCGTGCCGGCGCGGCACGCCTCCAGCGCGGCGCGGAACTGGGTGCGCCGCCGCGCCTCAGAGCGCTCGGGTGCGCACGGTACGATCGGGATCGACGGTGACAACGTTCCCCTCCGGAACGGGTGTCCAGCTCGCGTGGTCGAACAGCGGCTCGGAGGCCACGAGCACGGCTTCGGGAAAGCGGTCGTGGCCGGCCAGAATGTAGAGGGACGGCGCGGCCATGTTGTGGGCGGTGCGCGTGGCCGCCAGCCGTTCGCCGTCACCGACGATGAAGTTCAAGGTCATGCGCGCGTCGCCGACCAGTGCGCGCAACCCGGCGATGCCGTCGGCGAGGCTGTCCGCCATGTCGCCCCCGGCCTCGACATGCGCGATCAGCCACGCCGCGAGGTATTCCGAATCGGTGGTGCCGTGGACGCGGTCGAGGACCTCGTCGGTCAGGCTGCGGCGCAGCGGGCCGTGGACCCGCGCGCGGTAGTCCTCGACATAGCCGTTGTGCAGCAGCGCCATCCGGCCGTGCACGAAGGGCTGGGTATTGGAGATGTCCAGCGACTGCCCGGGCGTTGCACTGCGTACGTTGGCGACCACGCAGCCGGAGACCGCGTAGTCCTCGACCGATTCGCGATTGACGTCGTTCCAGATCGGCAGGACCGAGCGGTAGCGATACGGCGTCTCGCGGCGTTCCCGATCGTACCATGCGTAGCCGAAGCCGTCGGCGTTGACCACGCCCGAGCTCATCTCGCGGGGCGCGTAGCTCTGCACCACCAGCGAGTGCTCGGGCTCCGAGACCAGGGCTCGGAGCGAAACCGGCGGGCCGAGATAGGCGAGCAGTCGACACATGCGGGACTCGGGCTGCGGGTCGGCTTCGGGGGCACTGTAACGGGCCACCGGAGCATGTCCAGGGCGGGTGGTGTCCGGCGCACCTCAGTCAGATGTCCAGGTTGGTGACCTCGAGCGCGTGGCTCTGGATGAACTCGCGGCGCGGCTCGACGACCTCGCCCATGAGGGTCTCGAACAGCTGGCCGGCCTCCTCGGCCTGCGCCACCTTGACGCGCAGCAGCGCGCGACCCTCGGGGTCGAGCGTGGTCTCCCACAGCTGGTCGGGATTCATCTCGCCCAGGCCCTTGTAGCGCTGAACGGTAATGCCCTTGCGGCCTTCGCGCATGACGAGATCGAACAGGCCAATGGGGCCGGCCGCGCGCTCCTCGCCGACC
>CAZMTC010000206.1:0-6104 GCA_964569105.1 uncultured Alphaproteobacteria bacterium
CGCCAACGGCATCGTCAACGTCTCGGCCAAGGACAAGGCGACCGGCAAGGAGCAGGCGATCCGCATCCAGGCCTCGGGCGGCCTCTCCGAGGACGAGGTCGAGGCCATGGTCAAGGACGCCGAGTCCCACGCCGAGGAGGACAAGAAGCGGCGCGAGCTGGTCGAGGTCCGCAACCAGGCCGAGGCTATGGTGCATCAGACCGAGCAGCAGCTTCAGGAGCACGGCGACAAGGTCGGCGACGAGGAGAAGCAGGCCATCGAGACCGCGCTCGGTGAGCTGAAGGAGGTCAAGGACGGCGAGGACAAGGAGGCCATCGAGGCCAAGGTCCAGGCGCTGCTCCAGGCCTCGATGAAGCTCGGCGAGGCGATCTACAAATCCGCGCAGGAGGATGGCGGCGGCGAAGAGAGCGCCACCGCAGAGGACGCCTCGGACGACAGCGCCGAGACCGAACGCGTGGTCGACGCCGATTTCGAGGAAGTCGACGACAAGGACAACGACAGCAAGAAGTCGGCCTGATCGCCTCGCGCGATCCCGCCTGATCCCGCGCCCCCGCCCGGTTTCGGCGGGGGCGATCGGGCGGGACGGCCCACGGGACAAATCGCGCCATGGCCAATCGCGACTACTACGACATTCTGGGCGTCTCGCGCTCCGCCTCGGACGACGAGATCAAGAAGGCCTACCGTAAGGCCGCGATGCAGTATCACCCAGACCGCAATCCGGGCGACACGTCGGCCGAGACCAGGTTCAAGGAAGTCAACGAGGCCTACGACGTCCTGAAGGACCCGCAGAAGCGGGCCGCCTACGACCGCTTCGGGCACGCCGCCTTCGAGCAGGGCGGCCATCCGGGCGCCGGCGGGTTCGACATGGGCGGCGGCGGCTTCGCCGACATCTTCGACGAGATGTTCGGCGACTTCATGGGCGGCGGCGGCGGCCGCGCCCGCACCCGGCGCGGCCCGACGCGCGGCGCCGACCTGCGCTACAACATGGAAGTGACGCTCGAGGAGGCCTTCCACGGCAAGAAGGCCACCATCCGGGTGCCCACCTCGGTCCAGTGCGAGGCCTGCGACGGCTCGGGCGCCCAGGGCGGGGCGCAGCCCTCGACCTGCCCGACCTGCCATGGCCAGGGGGCGGTGCGCGCCTCGCAGGGCTTCTTCACCATCGAACGGACCTGCCCGACCTGCCAGGGCCAGGGCAAGGTGATCGAGAACCCGTGCAGCGCGTGCGGCGGCGCCGGCCGCGTGCGCAAGGACCGCTCGCTCCAGGTCACCATCCCGGCGGGCGTCGAGGACGGCACCCGCATCCGGCTGAGCGGCGAGGGCGAGGCCGGCATGCGCGGCGCGCCGCCGGGCGACCTCTACATCTTCCTCACGGTCAAGCCGCACGATCTGTTCCACCGCGACGGCGCCAATCTCTACTGCCGGGTGCCGATCCCGATGACCACCGCGGCGCTCGGCGGTCAGGTCGAGGTGCCGACCGTCGAGGGAACGCGCGCACGCATCACGGTGAGCCCCGGCGCGCAGACCGGCGACCAGTTCCGCCTGCGCAACAAGGGCATGTCGATCCTGCGTTCGAAGAACCGCGGCGACATGTATGTCGAGGTCCGGGTCGAGACGCCGGTCAACCTGACCAAGGATCAGAAGGAGCTGCTGGAAAAGTTCCACAAGGCCGGCGGCGACAAGACCAGCCCCGAGAGCGAAGGCTTCTTCCGCAAGGTGCGGGAGCTGTGGGAGGATCTGAAGGACTGACCGATGACCCGTCTCCCCGGTTCTCCGCGTCACCCCGGCCGGGGAAGCAAGGCCTTTTCGGTGTAGCGGTTGCGCGGATCGTTCCGACGGGACAGGGCGGGATAAATCAATCGCGCCCGACGTGGAACGCCTCGGCGCTCGCGGCACAGTCGGTACCGTCGGCGAGGGCGCATTCGGCGATGGCGATGGGCTTGGGCGGCGGCGCGTCCTCGCAGTCGCCCTGGGCGGCGAGGCGCTGATCGACCATCGCCGAGGTGCCGTCGGGGACCGCCGCGGCGAGGCTCGCCCGCTCGTCGCCGTCGGGGTCGCCCGGGCGTACGACGGTGAGCGCCGTCAGCACTTGGCCCGAGGTGTTGCGCACGTCGGTCAGCTCTTCGCAGACGCGAAAGTTGCTTTCCGGCGGCCGTCCGGCGAAGGCGACCACCAGGGAGCGCCGCCAGGAGCGCACCGCGACCGCCGCGCCCTTGTCGGACGAAGGCTCGGGACCGGCAAGGCCGGCGACCTCGAGCTCGCCCGTGCGATTGCCGGCATTGACCTCGATCGACCGCGCGCAGCCCGGCGCCGCGGCTTCCCGACAGCCGACCAGCCGCGCGCCGGTCACCCGCGGCGCGCCGGCGCAGTCGGGTGAGTCGCTGACGGGCATCCACGCGACCCAGGTGCCGCCGGTGTCGGCGGCCTCGAACTCGATGGTTCCGTGGTGTCCGATCACGGGCAGGGGCTGCACGGTGATGCCGGGGAAGCGGGGGCCGGACGGGGCGTGCAGCGTCGCCTCGAGGACGCAGCGCCGCTCGCCCGCCACCGTGGCGACCTTGGTGGCGAACTCGACGGTCGTCCGCGCGCCGCCCTCCTGTTCCGCGAGCGCGGTTCCGGGCACGAGGACCGCGGCGAAAAGGGCCGCCGCCGCGCGGCCGACGCGATGCAGCATTCCGTCCTCTCCGTAGGCCGGCCGACGATTCGGCCGATTGTTCTTCTCGTCCACCCCTGTGACCGAATTCGGGCGCGCTGCGGGCACGATATGGCGGCACCGGGGCACGATAGCCACCCGTGCGCGGCGCCGCGGTATAGTCTAGAACGCTTCGGGTCGAGACGGCACGGGCCAACCGGGGGAGGAGCGAGCATGGCGGATATGATGATCGGCGTGGTCGGCGCGGCCGGACGCATGGGGCGAATGGTGGTCAAGGCCGTCGCCGAGGCCGCGGGCTGCGCGCTGGGCGGCGCGCTCGAGACCGAGGGCAGCGAGGCTGCCGGGCGCGACGCGGGCGAGCTGGCCGGGGTCGGCGCGCTGGGCGTCAAGATCGGCACCGACGCGCGCGCCCTGTTCGAGGCGGTGGACGCGGTGATCGAGTTCTCGCTGCCGATGCCCACCGTCCATCATGCGCGCCTCGCCGCCAAGACCGGCACCGCGCATGTGGTCGGCACCACGGGGCTCGACGGCGAGCAGGAGGCGATCCTGGCCGAGGCCGGCACGGAGGCGCCGATCGTGTTCGCGCCCAACATGTCGCTCGGCGTCAACCTGCTGCTCGCGCTGACCGAGCGGGTGGCGGCGTCGCTGGGCGAAGAGTGGGACATCGAGATCCTGGAGATGCACCACCGCATGAAGGTCGACGCGCCCTCGGGCACCGCGCTGGGCCTGGGCCGGGCGGCGGCGACCGGGCGTGGCGTCGATCACGACGCGATGAAACGAGCGGTGCGCGACGGCCACACCGGCGCGCGCGAGCGCGGCACGATCGGTTACGCCACCCTGCGCGGCGGCGACGTGGTCGGCGAACACACGGTGATCTTCGCAGGCGAGGGCGAACGGGTGGAACTCACCCACAAGGCCGGCGGACGGCACGTCTTCGCCCGGGGCGCGGTACGCGCCGCGCTGTGGACCCGCGGCAAGGGGCCGGGGCTGTACTCGATGAAGGACGTGCTGGGGCTGTAGGAGGCCGCGAAGCGGCCGTCGCGAGGGACGCACCGCCCCGACAAGCGCTCCGCTCACACGGCGGCGGCTGCCCGGCGCGGGCTCAGGTGGGGCCGGATCCCGAAGAGGGCGATCACCATCGGCAGGGCGAACAGGGTGTTCGAGACGACGTTGACCCAGGCGCCGGTGTAGACCGAGACCACGCCGTCGACCACGTACCAGGCCGCCAGGCCCAGCGCGAGGGCGTTCCAGCCCCACACCTCGCCGCGCCCGACGGCGTGGCGGGCGATGAAGAAGCCGAGCACGGCGAAACCCACCGTGAGGCCGCCGAAGACACCCCAGGCGAAGGTCTGGTAGGCCGCGACCTCCGTCGCGATTGCGGCGGTGCCGAAGAAGACCTCGTTGATGCGGTCGTTGAGCGGCGCGAACAGCGCCGAGGTGCCGAGGAACGCCATCGCCAGACCGACGATCTCGACCAGGATCAGCGCGCCCATCAGCGCGCGGTGCCAGAAGGTGAACATCCGTTCGTCCTTTCGCGGGTTCGTGCGACGGGCGCAGGGTGCGGCGGCGGGAGAGGCGCCGCAATTACGTGGCGGGTAATGTTCTGGCATCAAGTCCCGACCTAGGATGCGCGGGAAAGGAGCCATGCCCATGCCGCTGCAGACCGAGACTCGCGTTCCGCCCCGCCCCGGCCCCGCCGCCGGACCGGGCGCGCTGCTGCGCACCTGGCGGCGGGTGCGGCGGATGAGCCAGATGGACCTGGCGCTGGAGGCCGAGGTGTCGCCGCGGCACCTCAGCTTCGTCGAGACCGGGCGGTCGCGGCCCAGCCGCGAGATGATCCTGCGCCTGTCGGAGGCGCTGGACATGCCGTTGCGCGACCGCAACGACCTTCTGGCGGCCGCGGGCTTCGCGCCCGGCTACCGCGAGACCGGGCTGAGCGAGCCGGAGATGGCGCTGGTACACGACGCGCTCGATCGCATGCTGGCGCAGCAGGAGCCCTATCCGGCGGTGGTGCAGGATCGCGGGCTCGACATCCTGCGCACCAACGCCGCGGCGGTGCGGGTCCTGGGCGCGTTCCTGCACGGCCCGCCGCCCGAGCGGATGAACGTGCTGGACCTGGTGTTCGACCCGGCCCAGCTCCGGCCGGCGATCGCCAACTGGGAGGAGGTGGCGCAGGCGCTGCTGCTGCGCCATCAACGCGAGATCGCGGCGCAGCCCGAAGAGGCGCTGGCCCGCACCCTGGCCCGGGCGCTGGCCTATCCGGGCGTGCCGCGGGACTGGCGCGCGGCCGACCCGCGCATCGCCACGCCGCCGGTGCTGACTATCGAGCTGGCGCGCGGCGACACCCGGCTGTCCTGGTTCACCACGCTGACCACTTTCGGCACGCCGCAGGACATCACGCTGCAGGAGCTGCACATCGAGTGCTTCTTCCCCGCCGACGGCGAGACCGAGGCGTGGGCGCGGGCGGCGGCGGAGGCGGGGTGACGGTAGCGTGCTCCGATCCCGGCTCGTATCGTGGAGGGCGCGGCGGCCATTTCACCACCAAGGCACGAAGACGCAAAGGACCCTCGGCCGATGCGTCGGCCCGAACCGAGGCCCGCAGGATCCCGATGGAGCAGGCCCTGCGAGCCCGAGGCCGGCATGGGCCTCCCAGCGCGGCTCCTCGCCGAGCAGGACGATGCCCAGGATCGACGCGGCGACCGGCATGAAGAAGGCCCGTCGCGGGGGACGCGCGCCCTACCCGGCGACCAGCCCCTCCCGTCGGCGTCCGAGCGCGTCGCGCAGGGCGTCGGCGAGCTCGCCGCGCTCATCGGGGGTGAGGAAGCGGCCGATCTCCAGCGTCTCGCCGTGTGAGCGCAGGACCAGCGGGCTCCGATGGTGGGGTGGTCGGTCGATCTCGACCCGCAGCCAGGTCGGCTCGAGGCGCCACTCGGTCGCCTTGCCGCCGGCCTGGACCCGGCGGACGACCAATTCGTCGTCGGAGAGCTGTACGGTCTCGTAGAGCCGGCCCGAGCGGTAGCTCGCCTTGAACGCCCAGTAGATCAGGAGGACGTCGAGACCGTAGAAGCCGAGCACCGGCCACATGCCGTGGAGCATGAAGGCGACGCCGGCGGCGGTCGAGAACGTCACCACGCAGGCCATCAGGATATAGAACCCGCGCGGCCCGAGCGAGCGGTGCGGGTGCAGGACGGCGTCGAAGTAGAGCGGGCCCCGGTCGGTCATTGGATGGAAGATATGCATGCGGACCGGGCAGGGCAAATCGGCTGTGGCCCGTTCCCCGACGCCGCGAAACGCTCTAGATTTCGCCGCCATGACACCCGAAGCCATCGACGAGTTCTTCCGCAGGCTCGAGGAGCAGCGACCCGCGCCGCGCTCCGAGCTCGACTACCGCAACCCGTTCACGCTGCTGGTCGCGGTGGTCCTGTCGGCGCAGGCGACCGACGTCGGCGTGAAC
>CAZMTC010000207.1:0-6093 GCA_964569105.1 uncultured Alphaproteobacteria bacterium
GGATGCGGCCAGAAGGTCGCGCGCCGCCTGGACCGATTCGCGCGAGGGATCCTTGAGGTTCAACGGATCGGTGTCGAACCGCGCTTGGGGCAGAAGCGCCAACGCGGCCACTCCCAGCACGGCCGCACCGGACAGGATGCCGACCCGATGCGTGCGTATCGACCGCTCGGCGGCCGCACCCGTGCGCCTCCAGAAACCGCTCCCGGACTCGGGTGCCACCCGCAGCACGGTGAGCAGCGCCGGCAGCACGGTGAGGCTGACGAACAGGGCGATGAACATGCCTGCGCCGGCGATGATTCCCAGCTCGGACACGCCCACATACGCGGTCGGCACGAAGGACAGGAAGGTGATCGCCGCGGCCAGCGCGGACAGCACCAGCGAGGCACCCACGCCGACCGAGGTCGCCCGGATCGCGTCGGCGCGGCCCGTCCCGTGGTCGATCGCCTCGCGGTAGCGCAGCGCGTAGTGGATGCCGAAGTCGACACCCAGCCCGATGAACAGCACCGCGAAGGCGACCGAGATCATGTTGAGCGTACCGATCGCCGCGGCGGCGAAGGCGGCGGTCCAGATCAGCCCCATGATCAGCGTCCCCAGGACGGCGACCACCAGGCGCCCCGAGCGCAGCCCGACCACCAGCAGGATCCCAACCAGCACCAGCGACAGCACGCCCGCCAGCGCCGCGCCCTCGGCCACGCTGTCCAACTCCTCGGTGTTGATCGCGGCGCTGCCGGTGAGGCGGATGCGCACCCCGTTGTCCGGCGTCAATCCCATCTCCCGCGCCGCCGTCTCCACGAACGTCATGGCGCGCCCGGCGGGCTTCAGGCTGTCGTAGTCTTGCCAGGGCCGGGTGACGATCAGGCGCCGCCGGTCCTCTTCCGACGGCGGGTCGCCGTCCAGCAGTTCGAGCCATGACAGGCTGGCCTCGCGCCCCGCCGCGCGTGCCTCGACGACCGCGGCGATGCGCTCCGCCGCGATGCCGAGCCCGGCGGTCGAGCCGCCGCCTTCGGCCGCCTCGTCCACGGCCAGCCCGAGCACGTCGAACAGGCCGCGCAGGCTGGGGTCGTGGTTAAGCTCGGCGAGCAGCGGCTGCGCCTCGGCCAGCCGGTCGGCCATCGATATGAGCTCGTCCTCCGTGAGATAGAGCAGCCCGTTGCGACGGAAGTGCTCCAGCCCGGGGGCATAGAACACCTCGATGAACAGCTCCTTCTCGTCTTCGAGCCGGGCGGCCAGCCGGTTCGCCGCATCCGCGGCGCGGTCGGCGTTGTCGCCGTCGACCGCCACCACCATCATCCCGCCGTATTGCGGGAACAGCGTGGTATAGCGTTGGTCCGCCTGCCGGAACGGCAGGTCGTCGGACAGCATCTCCTCGGTCGAGGTGCTGATGCCGAGGGTCTGAACGGCATAGACCAGCAACAGGACGGACAGGGCGATCGACGCCAGCAGCACCGGCCAGGCACGCCGGCCCACGAAGCTCGCCCACGCGCCGAGCACATGGTCGATCCGCTGCGAACGCGCGTGCGACAGGCGGGGTGCCATCAAAACTCCCGATTCCCGGCCGAAGGTCCGGATCGTGCCCGGCATTGCGGCGCGTGGCCGACCGATACATATTCCGGTGATTGGGCAGACGCCCAGGGAACTAGAGGTGACGGAATGTTCGAGTGGGTGACGTTGCGAATATGGCGCCTGATCGCGGCCTTTGCCATGGCCGCCGCGCTTATAGCGTCTCCGGCCGCGGCGCAGCAAGGATCGGCCGACAAGGTGGTCGCCGACTACTACGGCGTGCTCACCGAGATGTGGACCAAGGCCGAAGAGCTCGGCTTTCAAGGCCGCTACGACATGGTCGCGCCCGCCGTGACCGAGGCCTTCGACATGCAAACCATCGCGGCCGCCTCGATCGGGCCGCACCGCTGGAGGGCACTCGACGAGAGGCAGAAGAAGGCGCTGGTCTCGGCGTTCACCCGCCTCTCGGCGGCCACCTATGCCTCGCGCTTCGACGAGTATTCAGGCCAGAAATTCGAGATCCTGGACCGCGAGGCGCACAGCGGCGGCCGCGTGCTGGTCAAGACCCAGGTCGTGCCGGCGAAGGGCAAGCCGACCGACATCAACTACCTGATGCAGATCGAGGACGGCACCTGGAAGATCATCGACGTGCATCTCAGGGGGCGCATCTCCGAGGTCGCCACCCGGCGCAGCGAGTTTTCCTCGGTGATCCGCAACAACGGCATCGACGGCCTTCTCGAGGCCATCGAGCGGAAGATCGAGCAGCTCAAGACCGCGTAGGCGACGCGGCGCTCACCGCGCCCGCGCCGTCTCCCGGATCGCGCTCAGCGTCGTGCGCGTGGTGATCACCTCGGGGTCCATCCTGAGCTCGATCACTGCCGCCGTGCCCGCCGCGCGCGCGCGCTCGAAGGCGGGCGCGAACTCCTCGGTGCGCCCGACCGTCTCGCCGTGGGCCCCGTATGCCCGCGCGAGCGCGGCGAAGTCGGGATTGGTCAGCCCCGTGCCCACCTCGCGGTCGACATAGTCGCGTTCCTGATGCATGCGGATCGTGCCGTACATGTCGTTGTTGAACACCAGGAACACCGGCGCCGCGCCGTAGCGCATCGCCGTGGCCAGTTCCTGTGCGTTCATGAGGAACGCCCCGTCGCCGGCGAAGCCGAGCACCAGCCGGCCGGGATGGACGATCGCCGCCGCCACCGCCGCCGGCACGCCGTAGCCCATGGCGCCCGACTGCGGCCCGAGCTGCGTCCCCGGCTGTCGGTAGCTCAGGAAGCGCATCGGCCAGCCCGAGGCGTTGCCGGCGTCGAGCGCGACGATCGTGTCCTCGGGGATCGTCTCGCGCAGGTGCCGCATCACCGCGCCGAGGTCGAGCGCGCCGTCGTAGGGCGCCGGCTCGAGCGTCTCGAGGTAGTCCTCGCGCGCCGCGTTCGTCCAGCCGCCCCAGCCGGGCCTGTCGACCGGCGGCAGCGCCGCCGCCGCCTCGGCGAACTCGGGCATGGTCGCCTGGATCGCGAGCACCGGCGGGTAGACCCGGCCCAGCACGCCCTCGTCGGGGTGGACGTGGATCAGCTCCAGCCCCGCCGCCGCCTCGAGCAGCGTATAGCCTTGGGTCGTGATCTCGCCCAGCCGCGCGCCGACCACGATCAGCAGGTCCGCCTCGCGCACCCGCGCCACCAGCTTGGGGTTGGCTCCCGTGCCCAGGTCGCCGGCGTAATTGGGGTGGTCGTTGTCGAACACGTCCTGGCGGCGGAACGAGCAGCAGGTCGGCAGGTTGTTGGCCCCGGCGAAAGCCACGATCTGGCGGCATGCCCGTGCGGTCCAACCGCCGCCGCCGACCATCGTCATCGGCCGTTTCGCCGCCGCGAGACGTGCGCGCAGCGTCGCCATGTCCTCGCGTCCCGGGTGCAGTGCCGCGGGCCGGTAGCGCGGCAGGTCGGCCGCCGCCGGCTCGCGCAGCATGTCCTCGGGCAGGGCGAGCACGACCGGCCCCGGCCGGCCCGACGTCGCGACGGTGAACGCCCGGTGCATCATCTCCGGCACTCGCGCCGCGTCGTCGACCTGCTCGACCCATTTGGCCGACTGGCCGAACATGCGCCGGTAGTCGATCTCCTGGAATGCCTCGCGCCCCAGATGGGCGCGCGCGACCTGGCCGACCAGGAAGATCATCGGGCTCGAGTTCTGCCGCGCCGTGTGCACCCCCAGCGAGCCGTGGCAGGCCCCGGGGCCGCGCGTCACCATGCAGATGCCCGGCCGGCCGGTCAGCTTGCCGTAGACCTCGGCCATGTTGGCGGCGCCGCCCTCGTGCCGGCAGGTCACCACCTTGATGCGATCGCCATGGTCGTAGAGCGCGTCGAGCAGCGCGAGGTAGCTCTCGCCGGGCACGCAGAACACCGTGTCCGCGCCATGGATGACGAGCGCGTCGGCGAGCAGCTGCCCGCCGGTGCGAGGCTTGGGCGGCGTCGGCATCGGCACCTCCGGGATTGCGCCGCATCAAGGCGGCGCCCCCGCGCCCGTGTCAAGCACAGCCCGGCCGACCCCATTGCAACGGCCGCCGCATTGCCCAACTGTAGGCGTGCCGACCGTCACACAACGCCCATACGAGCCGGAGGGAGGACAGCCGTGACCGACGCCAAGCCCAAGAACACCGCCAACCGGCCGGCGACGCGCAGCGAGATCGTCGAGATCGCCGGTGCCCTGGACGACCTGCAGATCGCACAGATCGAGGCGATCGGTGCCACGCCGGCCGAGGTCCTCGAGGCGTTCGCCCGCATCGGGCAGGAGGGCGACTTTTCCGCCGAGACCGGCAAGCCGCTCACCGGCCGGGTGGCGCGCGTCTATGACATCCTCACCGTGGACCGCCCGGAGGAAGACGAACTCTGACGCGGCGCCGGCCGGCAGTGCCCATCCGTCGATCGGAGGTTTAGCCAGGCATGACCGACCACCGGGAATTCGTCCCGCCCTATCCCAGTGTCCTGCTGACCGACCTGTATCAGCTCAACATGATGCAGGCCTATCTCGAGGCGGGCATGACCGACACCGCGGTGTTCGAGTTCTTCGTCCGCAAGCTGCCCGAGGGTCGCAGCTTCCTGCTCGCCGCCGGGCTCGAGCAGTTGCTCGACGTGTTCGAAGACCTGCGCGCGAGCCCCGCGGAGATCGACTGGTTGCGCGCCGGCGGGCGCTTCTCGGACGAGTTCGTCGACTATCTCGCCGAAGTGCGCTTCGAGGGCGAGGTCCACGCCGTGCCCGAGGGCACGGTGTTCTTCCCCGACGAGCCGATCCTGCGGGTGATCGCGCCGATCCCGGTCGCCCAGCTCGTGGAGACCCGGGTCATCAACATCCTCAACTTCCAGACCATGATCGCGTCGAAGGCGGCACGCCACGTCCTTGCGGCCGGCGGGCGCGACCTGGTCGATTTCGGCCTGCGCCGCGCGCACGGGGCGGAGGCCGGGCTGTTCGCCGCCCGCGCCGCCTACATCGCCGGTTACGCCGCCACCGCCACGGTACAGGCCGGCGCCGCCTTCGACATCCCGCTCTCCGGCACCATGGCGCACTCCTTCGTCCAGGCGCACGACGACGAGATCGGCGCCTACGAGGACTTCGCCCATGCGCGGCCCGACAACGTGGTGCTGCTGATCGACACCTATGACACCGAGGCCGCGGCCGAGACCGTGGTCAAGATCGTCCCCGAGCTGGCCCGCGACGGGATCACCGTTCGCGGCGTGCGCCTCGACAGCGGCGATCTGGTCGACCACGCGCGCAAGGTGCGCAAGATCCTCGACGACGGCGGCTGCGAGGACCTCGCGATCTTCGCCTCGGGCGGCATCGACGAGCCGGAGCTGCGCGAATTCGAGAAGGCGGGCGCTCCGATCGACGGGGTCGGCATCGGCACCAGCCTGACCACCTCGGAGGACGCCCCGGCGATGGACTGCGCCTACAAGCTCCAGGAATACGCCGGCCGCGCCCGGCGCAAGAAGTCCGAGGGCAAGGCGACCTGGCCCGGGCGCAAGCAGGTCTACCGCTACTACGACGACCGAGGCCGGATGGACCACGACGCGCTGACCCTGGACACCGACCTCCAGAAGGGCGAGGCGTTGCTGCTGCCGATGATGAAGGACGGCAAGCGCCTGATGCGACAACCCAGCCTGGACGACATCCGCCGGCGCGCCGCGATCGGGCTCGAGAAGCTGCCCGAGCACCTGCGCGCGGGCGACCTCGAACCGCCCTACGAGGTGCGCGTCACCGATCCGCTGCGCGAGCTCGCCGACGATGTCGACGCCTTCATGGAGCGCGCGGCCGGCCGCGGCGGCGCCGAGCGCAAGGACCGCGAGAAGGCCTGACCCGCCATGTGGACCGGCCCGGCCAAGTGGCTGATCATCCTCGGCCTGGTGCTGGTGGCGCTGGGCCTGCTGTGGCCGCTGGTCCAGAAGCTCGGTCTCGGCCGCCTGCCCGGCGACATCGTCATCGAGCGCGAGAACTTCCGCCTCTACCTGCCGCTGGGCACCTCGATCCTGATCTCGGTGGTGCTGTCGCTCGTGCTGTGGCTGATCGGGCGGTGGTAGCGATCTTCCCTCCTCCCGCAGGGGGGAGGGTTGG
>CAZMTC010000208.1:0-6032 GCA_964569105.1 uncultured Alphaproteobacteria bacterium
TCATGTTGTCGACCCGCTTCACCGGGTCGTCGACCAGCATCACCGTGCTGTCGAGGCGCAGCGCCTTGTCCACCGCGCGCTCGGCGCCGGGCCGGGCGAAATGCTCCTCGATATAGGCGCGCGCGTGGGACCCGTTGGCCAGCGCCGGGTTCACGGCCCGGCGGTACTCCTCGTGGTCGCGATCCATGAACACCCGGGCGTAGTCCGCCGCCGGGTCGGCGCTGTCCATCATCGGCGGGTACCAGTGGTAGCCCGCGAACACCTCGTCGGCGCCCTGGCCGCTCTGCACCACCTTGACCTGTTTCGCCACTTCCTGGCTCAGCAGGTAGAAGCCGATGGTGTCGTGGCTGACCATCGGCTCCGACATCGCGCCGACGCAGTGGCGCAGTTCGGGAATCGCGCGCTGCGAGTCGACGAAGATCTTGCGGTGGTCGGTGCCGAAGCGCTCGGCGACGATGTCCGAGTATTTGAACTCGTCGCCGGCCTCGTCGCGCACCGTCTCGAAGCCGATCGAGAAGGTCTTGAGCCCGGTCTGGCCCGCCTCGGCCAGCAGCCCGACGATCAGCGAGCTGTCGAGCCCGCCCGACAGCAGCACGCCCACCGGCACGTCGGCGACCAGCCGCCGCCGCACCGCGGTGCGCAGCGCGTCGAGCACCAGCTCCTGCCATTCGCCCTCGGAGCGCGCCTCGTCGCCCTCGCGCGGTCCGTACTCGACCGTCCAATAGGCGCGCTGGTGGCGCCGCCCGTCGGGCTCGATGCGCATGACCGTGGCCGGCTCCAGCTTCCTCACGCCGCGCAAAATCGTATGCGGCGCCGGGACTACGGCATGGAAGCTCATGTAAAAGTTGAGCCCCACCGGGTCGATCGCCGTGTCCGTGCCGCCCGCCGCGAGCAGCGCCGGCAGCGTCGAGGCGAAGCGAAGGCGCTTGCCCGCTTCGGCCCCGGCCGCCTCGGCGTAGTACAGCGGCTTGATGCCCAGCCGGTCGCGGCCCAGCAGCACGCGGCCGGTGTCGCGCTCCCAGATCGCGAAGGCGAACATGCCGTGCAGCCGGGTGACGAAGTCCTCGCCCCAGGCGTGGTAGGCCTTGAGCATCACCTCGGTGTCACCGGTCGAGAAGAACGAATAGCCCTTGCCCTCGAGCTCGCGCTTGAGCTCCGGGTAGTTGTAGATGCAGCCGTTGAAGACGATGCCCAGCCCCAGCACGTTGTCGACCATCGGCTGCTGGGCCTTGTCGGACAGGTCGATGACCTTGAGCCGCCGGTGGCCGAACGCCATGCGGTTCTGCGCCACCAGGCCGCTTCCGTCGGGGCCGCGCGGCGCCATCGCGGCGGCCATGGCCGCCACCGCCGCCGGATCGGCCGGCCGGCCGTCGAAGCGGATCTCGCCGCAGATGCCGCACATGCTGTCGTCCTCGCTCCGCTCGGGTCGGCGTTCGATCGGCGCAACCGTCACGAGATCAATATAGTCGAGCTTCTTCAGCTGTCAAATTGACTATATTTGATCAGGTTATACTTAGAGAGATATGAGTAATCGAAGTTATTATTTTTATTTGTTAATATAGAGGGTTGGCTTTTATTATCTCTGCGGTGCTTCGGCTGCGGCGCTTCCGGCGGCGTCGGGATGTCATGCCGCATTGCTCCGGCGCGCTCCCGGTCATACTCTTTACCGTCGTATCATCGCCGACCGCGAGGGCAGTTCGCCATGGCCAAGCCGATCCTCGTCCTGGGCGCGACGGGCAGCTTCGGGGGCGCCGTCGTGCTCGAGCTGCTGGGGCGCAAGCGTCCGGTGCGTGCGCTGGTGCGCGACCGCGCCCGGGCGGAGGCGCGCTTCGGTCACGTCCCCGCGCTCGAGCTGATGGAGGGCGACGCGCTCGATCCCGTGGCCATGGACCGCGCCGCGCAGGGCGCGGGCGCCATCGTCCACGGCGTCAACTATCCCTATTCGCAATGGTCGCCCAACATGCACGTCGCGACCGAGAACGTGGTCGGCGCGGCCGAGCATGTGGGCGCCACCATCCTGTTCCCGGGCAATGTCTACAATCTCGGCCCCGGCGGCGCCGAGCCGTTCGACGAGGCCGCCGAGGACAACCCCACCACCGCCAAGGGCGCGATCCGTTCCGAGCTCGAGGCCGAGTTGCGCGCGGCCGCCATGGCCGGCGGGGCGCGGGTGATCGTGCTGCGCGGCGGCGACTTCTACGGCCCCACCGTGCGCAACCGGGTGGTCGACTGGATCTTCGCCAACGCGGTGCGCGGCAAGCCGATCCAGGCGCTCGGCCGCCTCTCCGCGCCGCATCAGTGGAGCTACGTGCCCGACCTCGCGCGCGCCGCGGTGGACCTGCTCGCCTCGCGCAGGAAGATGCTGCCCTACGAGGTCGTCCACTTCCCCGGCCACACGGTCGAGCGCCAGGCCGACTTCCTGCGCGCCGTGGCCGAGGCCGCCGAACGCCCGCGCCTGCCCGTGCGCACGGCGCCCTGGTGGTTCGTCTGGCTCGCCGGCCGCGTCGACCCCGAGGCGCGCGAGGTGCTCGAGCTGCGCTACCTGTGGGACCGCGGCGTCATCCTCGACGCCCCCCGCCTGCGCGAGCTCCTCCCCGACTTCCGCCCGACCCCGCTCCCCGACGCCCTGCGCGCGACGCTCGCCAGCTACGTCGAGCCGCTCAAGGTGCCGGGGCGGGTGAGCTCCTGACCCGCGCCCTCTCGTTCCGCATACGCAACGATAAAGCATCCGTTCTTGGTCGCATTACCCCCGGGCACCCCCGCAATCACGCCGCGGGGTCGAGCGGCCAGCGCGGGCGCGGCTTGAAGTCGAGGCCGTCGGTCATCCCGAGCCGCAGCCGCTCGAGACCGGCCCAGGCGATCATCGCCGCGTTGTCGGTGCACAGCTCGGGCGGCGGCACCACCAGGCGCCAGCCGCGGCCCTCGGCGAGCGTGCGCAGCGCCACGCGGATGGCGCCGTTCGCCGCCACCCCGCCGGCGACCACCAGCGTGCGCCCCGCCGTGGGATGCGCGTCGGCGAACCGGTCCATCGCCCGCGCGGTGCGGTCGGCCAGCACTTCGGCCACCGCGGCCTGGAACGCGGCGGCGATGTCGGCGGGCGTGCCGTCGCCGCGCTCGGCGGCCTGGCGCACCGCGGTCTTGAGGCCGGCGAAGGAGAAGTCGCAATTGTCGCGCCCCTTCATCGGCCGCGGCAGCGCCACGGCGCCCGGGTCGCCGTCGCGGGCCGCCGCCTCGACCGCCGGCCCGCCGGGATAGCCCAGGCCCAAGAGCTTCGCGGTCTTGTCGAACGCCTCGCCCACCGCGTCGTCGACGGTGGTGCCCAGCCGCCGGTAGGCGCCCACCCCCTCCACGGCCAGGAGCTGGCAGTGCCCGCCCGAGACCAGCAGCAGCAGATAGGGGAAGTCGATCTCCTCGACCAGCCGCGGGCTCAGCGCGTGGCCCTCCAGGTGGTTCACGGCCACGAAGGGCAGGCCGTGGGTCATGGCGATCGCCTTGCCCATGGTCGCGCCGACCATCACGCCGCCGATCAGCCCGGGCCCGGCGGTCGCCGCGACGCCGTCGAGCTCGGCGAAGCCAAGCGCGGCCTCCGCCATCGCACGGGCGATCAGGCCGTCGAGATGCTCGAGATGCGCGCGCGCGGCGATCTCGGGCACCACGCCGCCATAGGGCCGGTGCTCGTCGAGCTGCGAGAGCAGCGTCTGGCCCAGCACCGTGCGGTCGGCCGCCACCACGGCGGCGGCGGTCTCGTCGCAGCTCGTCTCGATGCCCAGAACGATCGGGCGCTCGACGGGACGCTCAGTCATCGCTCTCGCCCTTCTCCACCCGCCGCGCCTTGCGCCGCTCGGCCGCGCGGCGATAGGCCTTGCCGCTTTCCGCGCGCCGTTCGCCCAGCATACGCCGCAGCCGCCAGAACGGGTTGCGCGTCCTGGCGGTCTGGCGCGGCTTCGGGGTCTTGCGCCGCTTGCGCTTGGGCACGGCTCTCGGCTCCTCGTCCCGGGCCTTCCATCCACGGGCGCCAGGCGCTATGGCTGCGCCATGGACGCATCGCTCACCCGTCGCCTGCCGCTGCGCCTGGGCACCCGCGGCAGCCGCCTGGCCCGGGTCCAGGCGGATCTGGTCGCCGCCGCCCTGACCGCGGCCGAGCCGGCGCTCGCCGCGCCGGGCGCGATCGAGATCGAGGTGATATCGACCACCGGCGACCGGGTCCAGGACCGCGTGCTTGCCGATATCGGCGGCAAGGGCCTGTTCAGCAAGGAGATCGACGCCGCCATGGCCGCGGGCCGGGTCGATCTCGCCGCGCATTCGATGAAGGACGTCGAGACCGCGCTGCCGCCCGGCATCGCCATCCCGGCGGTGCTCGAGCGCGAGGACCCGCGCGACGTGCTGGTCTCCCCGGTGGCGCGGCGCCTGGCCGACCTGCCCCGGGGCGCGGTCCTCGGCACCGCCTCGGTGCGGCGCGCGGCGCAGGCGCTGGCGCTGCGGCCGGACCTCCACGTCGTGCCGTTCCGCGGCAATGTCGAGACCCGGTTGCGCAAGCTCGACGAGGGCCTGGCCGACGCCACCTTCCTGGCGCGCGCCGGGCTGGTCCGGCTGGGCCGGACCGACCTGGGCACGCCGATCCCGGTCGACGAGATGGTGCCTTCGGCCGGGCAGGGCGTGATCGGCATCGCCTGCCGCGCCGACGACGCGGCGATGCGCGCGTTGCTGACCCCGCTGGACCACGCGCCCACCCGCACGCGGCTCGTCGCCGAGCGGGCCGCGCTGGCCGCGCTCGACGGTTCGTGCCGCACGCCCATCGGCGCCCACGCGGTGCTCGACGGCGACGTGCTCACGGTCGACGTGGTGCTCGGTGCGGTCGACGGCCGCACCGTCCATCGCACCGCGCGCTCGGGCCCGGCCGCCGAGGCCGAGGCGCTGGGCCGCGCCGCGGGGGAGGCGCTGCGCGCCGCCGCCGACCCCGCGATCTTCGCCGCCGGGGACTGAGCGCGATGCGTCTCCTGCTGACCCGGCCGCGGCCCGACTCCGAGGCGCTGGCAGCCGAACTCGCCGACCGCGGCATCGACTGCCTGATCGCGCCCGCGCTGGAAATCGAGGAGACCCGCGCCGCCGCGCTGCCGCTCGATAGCGTCCGTGCCGTCCTCGTCACCTCCGGCAACGGCGCCCGCGCCTTCGCCCGCGCGACCGCGCGACGGGACCTGCGCGTCTTCGCGGTGGGCGAGCGCACCGCGGCGGTTCTGGACGCGGCCGGGTTCCGCGAGGTCGAGAGTGCCGATGGCGCCGCCGGCGATCTCGCGGCCCTGGTGGGCCGCACGCTCGACCCGGACGACGGGCCGCTGCTCCACGTGCGCGGCCGCGACGTCGGTGGCGACCTCGAGGGCCGGCTCGAGGTGTTCGGCTTCACGGTGGAGGAGGCGGAGCTCTACCGGGCCGAGCCGGTCACCGCGCTGCCCGACGCCGCCGCCGAGGGGCTGCGCGCGGGGACGGTCGATGCTGCCCTGTTTTTCTCTCCCCGAAGCGCGGCCACCTTTGTTAGTCTGGCCGGCGCGGCCGGGCTCGACGGGGCCTGCCGGACGGTGACGGCGCTGTGCCTCAGCCGGGCGGTGGCCCGCGAGGCCGAGGCGGTACCGTGGCGGCAGGTTCTGGTCGCGGCGCGTCCGCGCAAGGCCGATCTGCTGGCGTTGCTGGACCGGCTCGGCGGCGCGCGACAACACGAAGTGTAGAGGATCCGGTGGCCACCACTTCCGGCCCCGTGGGGGGCAGCGGCTCCGCCGATCGGGACGGCAAGCCCGCCGAACGCGTGATCGCGCGCTTCGGCGGCATTCGCCCGATGGCCAACAAGCTCGATATCGCGGTCAGCACCGTCCAGGGTTGGAAGGAGCGCGGCCACATCCCCGAAAGCCGCCGCGCCGAGATCCGCGACGTGGCCAAGGCGCTCGACATCGCCCTCGACGAGGAGGAGCTGCGCCAGGCCACCGGCGCCGCCCCCGCGCCCGAGTCCGAGCCCGAGGAAGAGCCGGCATTGCCCGATGCCGCGC
>CAZMTC010000209.1:0-6001 GCA_964569105.1 uncultured Alphaproteobacteria bacterium
GAACGAGCTGCTCAAGCAGTCCGACAAGCTGTTCATGGACGAGACGGTGGCGCCGGTGCTGGACCCTGGCCGCGGCCGGACCACGACCGGCTACCTCTGGGCGCTGGCGCGCGACGACCGACCATGGGGCGGCCAGGATCCGCCCGGGGTGGTGTTCCACTACCGCGACGGCCGCGCGGGCGCGCACGCGGAAGAGATCCTTGGAGGGTTCGACGGTATCCTGCAGGTGGACGGCTACGGCGGCTATCGCCGGCTGGCGCGGACGACGCGCAGCGGCGGCGCGCCGGTGACGCTCGCCTACTGCTGGTCCCATGCACGCCGCGAGATCCTCAAGGCGACGCCCCAGGCCGGCTCGCCGGTGGCCACGGCCGCGCTGGAGCGGATCGCCGCGCTGTACCGGATCGAGGCGGAGATCCGCGGCGAGCCCCCGGAGACCCGCGAGGCCGTCCGGCAGGTGCGCTCCAAGCCCCTGATCGCGGAGCTCGGCGCCTGGCTGGCCGAGCAGCGCCGGCGGCTGTCGGCGAAGTCGAAGATGGGCGAGGCCCTCGCCTACGTCGCCAACCACTGGGACGGGCTGTGCGTGTTCCTCGACGACGGCCGCGTCGAGATGGACAGCAACCCGGTGGAAAACGCCATCAGGCCAGTGCCCCTGAATCGCAAGAATGCGTTGTTCGCCGGCCACGACGAGGGCGGGGCAAACTGGGCCCGGGTAGCGTCACTGATCGGCACCTGCAAACTGAACGACGTCGAGCCCTATGCCTACGTGAAGGCGGCCCTGGAGGCGCTGGCCGCCGGCCACCCGAAATCGCGGCTGGACGAGCTTCTGCCGTGGAACTTCCGGCGCGCGACGCCGACCGCGTAAGCCGCCACCTCTCCTCCGCCGCGGCCGCGCCGCCTCGCGGCGACCAACAAACAGTGCAAAGTTTGTTGCAAACCCGTCGACCGCCGACCGCGGGCGCTTAACGCACGCCCCCTGTCAACGCCAATCTCGATGGGGCGCCGCCATCGCTTACGGTCCATCGGACCCGCCCCGTTCTTGTTGGAGTGAAGCGCGATGAGCGAGCCCATCTCGGCTCCCCTGGCGCACGCGCCCGCGGGACGCGCCGCTTGGCTGACCGAAGCCGGGGCGCTGGCGCGCCTGGCCGCGCCCATTGTCGCGACCCAGCTCGCCTGGGTCGGGATGATGGCGACCGACGTCCTGATGATCGGCCGGCTGGGCGCCACCGCGCTGGCCGGAGCGTCGCTCACCTTCGTGTTCTTCTTCCTGGCCTTCGTCGTGGCCGTGGGGATCGTGATGGCGACCGCCGGGCTGGCCTCGCAGGCGGTGGGGGCACGCCAGCCGCGCATGGTTCGGCGCACCATCCGGCAGGGGCTATGGGTGGTGATCACGCTGTCGGTGCCGGCGCTGGCGCTGCTGTGGTTCGCGGGGCCGGTGATGCGGCTCTCGGACCAGCCGCCCGAGGCGGTGGCGGCGGCGGAAATCTACCTGTCCGCGCTGATGTGGAGCTTCCCTTTCGCTATCGCCCAGTTCGTGCTGCGCAACTTCATGGCGGCGCTGGACCGGCCCGCGCCGGCGATGTGGGTCATGCTGGCGGGCATCCCGCTCAACGCGCTGCTCGACTACGCGCTGATCTTCGGCAATCTCGGCGTGCCGCGGCTCGAGATGCTGGGCGCCGGCCTGGCGACGACGCTGATCAACGTGATCCTGTTCGTCTCGATGTTGGCACTCGCCGTGGCCATGCGGCCGTTCCGGCGCTACGCCATCCTGGGCCGGTTCTGGCGGCCCGACTGGCAGCAATACGGCCGCATCTGGCGCATCGGCGTGCCGATCGGCGCCTCGATGTTCCTCGAGGCCGGACTGTTCCTGGCTTCGATCTTCCTGATGGGACTGATCGGCACGCTGCCCTTGGCCGCCTTCATGATCGCGATGCAGATCCCGCACGTCTCGTTCATGGTGCCGCTGGGCCTGTCGCAGGCCGCGACCGTACGCGTGGGCCACGCCGCGGGCCGGCGCGACCCGGCGGGCGCGGCGCTGTCGGGCTGGACAGCGCTGGTCATGGGCATGGGCGTCACTGCGCTCACCTCGCTCGTCGCGCTGATGCTCCCCGGGACGCTCGCCGGGCTGTTCATCGGACCCGAGGCGGAAGACGGCGCGGCGCTGCTCGCGCTGGCGACCGGCTACGTCATGTTCGCCGCCGGCCTGCAGATATTCGACGGCATCCAGGTGGTGATGATGGGCGCGCTGCGCGGGCTCAACGACACCGCGGTGCCCATGGGCATGGCCATCGTCGCTTACTGGGCAGTGGGCATGGCCGCGTGCCTCTATCTGGCGTTCGAGGCCGGCTGGGAGGGCGCGGGCATCTGGACCGGGTTCATCCTGGCGCTGGGCGTCGCTTCGGCGCTGCTGATCGCGCGCTGGCGCCAGCTCGTGCGCCGGCGCTACCTGCCCGCGGTCGAGGCGACGGTGCCGGCGTGAGCGGTCAGTCGCCGGCGTCGACCACCACCGCCTCCAGCTCCGCGCGCAGCTCGTCGGGCATCGCGCGGGCCTTGCGGGTTTCCGGGTCGAAGAAGACCTCGACCGCCTCGTTCTCGGCGTGGAGCGTGCCGGCCTCGGCGTCGTGCATGCGCTGGCGGTAGGTGATGCTCTTGGTGCCCAGGCGGACGAAGGCGCTGCGGACGACGATCAGCGTGCCGGCGGTGAGCTCGCGGCGGAACTCGGTGGCCGAGCGGGCGACCACGGTGTGCACGCCCATCGCCTCCATGCGCGACCAGCCGACGCCGACCATGGGCCAGATGTGGAACGCGGCGTCGTCGAAATAGTGGCCGTACCAGCGCACGTTCATGTGCCCGAACTGGTCGCAGTACCACGGGAACACGACCCCGCGATGGGTCTCGATCCAGCCCTCGTCGGTCATGGCGGCGGGTCCTTCAGAGGATGATCGAGATGCGCCCATGCGGCCGCAGGGCGTCGTGGTCGAGCAGCGCGCGGCGGCGGCGGAAGCGGAAGCCGTCCTCCGCCTCGACCAGCGTGTGCTCGTAGCGGCCGACATAGGTGTCGGTCGCCCCCTTGCGCACGCGCGTGACCATGAAGTTGGCCGTCACGATCAGGTCCCGCCCCTCGCGCGCGCGGACCTGGACATTGGAGACGAAGCGCCGGGTGCGCGAGCGCGGATGCTCGGCATAGGCCTTGTCGCTCTCGAGCCGCTCGACCCGGCCGCGCAGCACCTGCATGTCGTCGGCGATCAGGAACAGCGTGTCGCGGAAGTCGCCGTCGCGCTTGTCGGTGGGCGGCACCTCGTAGGTGGCGTCCTCCGCGAACAGCGCCAGCCACTCGTCGAGCGCCCAGGCGTCGAGCAGGTCGGCCTCGCGGAACAGGAAGCTCTCGACCGCGTGGCGCAGCGCGGGATCGTCGGCGACGGGGGGCTTCGTCCGGCCGGCGCTCATTCGGCCGCCCCGCGCATCGGCGCCTCGACGTCGGACAGGCGCGCCGGGCGCTCGTCCATCAGCTCGGCCCATTTGCGGTAGAAGGAGCGGATCTGGCGCTCGAAGCTCGACTGGCCCTTCTCGTCCGGCCGCCCGGCCTCGCCGAAATAGCCGCGCGAGTAGTCGGACCAGGGCAGCTCGCGGAACGCCGCGAAGCCGCGCTGGCAGCCCTCGAACGCCTCGATGTCGTCGGGGGTGGCGAAGCCGCCGGGACCCAGGAAGGTGTTGAAGCTGTGCAGCCGCCGGGCCCGCGCCTCCGGATCCTCGCCGACCGGCGCCAGCGCCCACTGGGTGACCTCCATGTAGTCGACCGAGACCGGGTTCACGAAGCGGATCACGGTCGACAGGATGTCGTTGATCAGCAGGTTCGGGAAGATCATCAGGTTGCGGTCGACGTCGCACACCATGCGCGCGCGCTCGGGCCCCAGGCGCTTCTCGAAATCCGCCCGAACCTTCTCCAGCCGCTTGCGCTCGGCCTCGCCCCAGGACGGCTCCCAGCGCGCCACGGGGCGGCCCCAGCCGGCCTGGAAGCAGACCACGCCGTGGCCGCCGCCGAGGTCGTAGCCGTTGCCCGAGACGCCGCCCGAGATGTCGGCGCCGATGCTCTCCAGGTAGCGGAAGTAGGTCTGGTGCAGCGGCACCGTGTGGTAGAAGTCGATCGAGTTCTCGACCAGGAGCTTCCAGTTGGCACGGCCCGAGTAGAGCTGGGTGCCCTGGACGATCTCGAGCTCGCCCTCGCCCGACTGGTCGGCGACGTAGTCGAGATAGACGCGCGCGCCGGCGAGATAGCTTTCCAGGTCCGGCGCCGCGTCGTCGAAGCAGATGAAGACGAAGCCGCGATAGGACTGGTGCCGCACCCGCTTGAGGTCGAAGTCGGCGCGCCGGTACGCGCCGCCCCAGGCGGCCTCGTCGGGCACGCCCGAGAGCTCGCCCGTGTTGCGGAAGGTCCAGGCGTGGTACGGGCACTGGAAGGCGCGGCGCGTGCCGCACGGCTCCTGGCACACCTCGGCGCCGCGGTGCGGGCAGGAGTTGACGAACACGCGCAACACGCCGTCGTCGCCGCGCGCCATCAGCAGCGGCCGGCCGACCACGGTGCGGGTGACGAAGTCGCCCTTGCCGCGGGCCTCGGATTCGTGGCCCAGATAGATCCAGACATGATCGAACACCGCCCGCATCTCGGCCTCGAACACCTCGGGCCGCGCCATGGCCGAGCGGCGGACGCGGAACACGCCGGCGTCGGGGTCGTCGATCAGGAGCGGCCCGTCGGGGCCGCGGTCGGGCGCACGCATCGCCTCGTCCTCCCTGTTCTGCGCGTATCCGGAGACTAGCAGCGCGGCGGCGCTTGCGTCACCCTGGGGCGCCGCATGACCGATCTGAGCGAGCGCCATGGCAGCCGTTTTCCTCTACTCCGACTACAAGAGCCCTTACGCATTCGTCGCCAAGGCCGACGCCTACGCGCTGGAGGAGGAGTTCGACGTCGCGCTCGACTGGCTGCCCTACACGCTGCATATCGAGAGCTATCTGGACGCGGCCGACGCGCGCTCCGACCACAACTGGCGCAAGGTGCGCTACGCCTATCGCGACGCGCGGCGCTTCGCCAACAAGCAGGGGCTGACGCTGAAGGGGCCGAAGAAGATCTACGACACCCGCGCGGCCCAGACCGCCATGCTCTGGGCCAAGCGCCACGGCGCGTTCCGCGCCTACAACGACATCGTGTTCGAGCGCTTCTGGGATCACGCCATCGACATCGAGGAGCTGGCCGCGATCGAGGGCGCGCTGACCGAGGCGGGAGCGCCGGCCGAAGGGTTCCGCGCCTTCCTCGACGGGCCGGGCGGGGCCGAGCACGACCGCATCCGCGGCGAGGCGGAGGCGCGTGGCGTGTTCGGCGTGCCGACCTTCGTGTTCGAGGACGAGCTCTACTGGGGCGGCGACCGCATTCCGCTCCTGCGCGAGGCGCTGGCCGGGCGCGGCCTGGGACGCGGCTGAGGCGATGGGATGAAACGATGAGCGGTGGCAAGACCCGCGCCGACGTCGCCCTGGTCGAGCGCGGCCTGGCCGAGAGCCGGGCACGCGCCCAGGCGCTGATCATGGCGGGCAAGGTGTTCGCGGGCGAGCGGCGCGTGGCCAAGCCCGGCGACACCCTGCCCGAGGACGCGCCGCTCGAGGTGCGCGGCCCGGCCCATCCCTGGGTGTCGCGCGGCGGGCTCAAGCTGGCGCATGCGCTGGATCGTTTCGGCATCGACCCGGCGGGGCTGGTCTGCCTCGACGTGGGCGCGTCGACCGGTGGCTTCACCGACGTGCTGCTGGCGGGCGGCGCCGCGCGGGTCTACGCTGTCGACGTCGGGCACGGCCAGCTCGCCTGGCGGTTGCGGACCGACGAGCGGGTCGTGGTGCTGGAGCGGACTAACGCGCGCAACCTGACCGCCGGGCAGGTGCCCGAGCCCATCGATTTGATCGTGTGCGACGCCAGCTTCATCGGGCTCGAAATCGTGCTGCCGGCGCCGATGGCGTTGGCCGG
>CAZMTC010000210.1:0-5961 GCA_964569105.1 uncultured Alphaproteobacteria bacterium
GTCGGCGCAGGCGACCGACGTCGGCGTGAACAAGGCCACCAAAGGGCTGTTCGACGCCGCCGACACGCCCGAGCGGATGGTCGCGCTCGGCCTCGAGGGCATCAAGGCGCACATCAGGACCATCGGTCTCTACAACAACAAGGCCAAGAACGTGCTGGCCCTGTCGCGGCAGCTGATCGAGCGGCATGGCGGCGAGGTGCCGCGCGACCGCGAGGTGCTCGAGGCGCTGCCCGGGGTCGGTCGCAAGACCGCCAACGTGGTGCTCAACGTCGCCTTCGGCGAGCCCACCGTGGCGGTCGACACCCACATCTTCCGCGTCGCGAACCGCACCGGCCTGGCGCCGGGCAAGACACCGCTGGCGGTGGAGAAAGTGCTCGAGGAACGGGTGCCGGAGGAGTACCTGCTCCACGCCCACCATTGGCTGATCCTGCACGGCCGCTATGTCTGCAAGGCGCGCAAGCCCGACTGCCCGAGCTGCGTGGTCGAGGATCTGTGCGGTTACGAGGCGAAGACGACGATGGCGTAAAACGCTTTGTTTCTTGATTGCTAGTAGTGATTCTTAATGTTTCATATGAGCTTTCCAGGCGGCACCGTGCCGCACGCAGGGGGGCTTTTGCATCCGCAGATTACGCAGATTACGCAGATTTCGGGGTGTGCCGCTGGGATGGGCGGTGCCTACCAAGCGAAACCTGCGCCGAAGGCGCAATCAGGGTCCCGGTTGCGCCTTCGGCGCGAGTGTTCGGTGAGCTGCCTCGCCCCAACCAGCGGCACACCCAGAAATCTGCGTAATCTGCGTAATCTGCGGATGCAAAAGCCGCCTCTCCCCGCGGCACGGCACCGCGCGGCCGGGTCGCCGGCTCGGCGGGTCGGCTCAGCTCCTGCGGGCGAGGGCGTCGGCGAGGCAGGCGGGGTCGGCGAGGGTGCGGCCGTCGCGGCGGCGGAGTTCGGCGTGGCGGACCGCGTAGGCGCCGGCGTCGCGGTACAGGAACAGGTCGAGCAGACAGGCCTCGCCGCCGTACTGCCAGATCTGCGCACCGGCGTCGCGGCGCACGAAGCCGGGGGCGCCGAGCCGGCGTTCGACCTCGGCCTCGGTAAGGCCGACCAGTTCGGTGGGACTGTCGACGGGCGGCGGCGCAGCATTCCCCCCCGGTCCCCCTCCCGGGCCGGCGCAAGCACCGGCGAGCAGCACCGCGACGGCCGCAGCGAGCGAACGCGGGGTCCTCACAGCCGCGGCTCGACCCGTTCGCCCGACGCGCGCGGCGTGCCGGCACCGCGGCGCGCGGGCGCGTTGCCCTGAATGCGGTGGAAGACGTGGGTCATGTAGGCGGTCGCCACCACCGGCGAGATCAGGTTGACGATCGGGATGGTCATGACGACGGCGCAGACCACGCCGGCGCCGAACACCTCGCCCCGGCGCGCGCGGCGCAGCGTCTTGGCCTCGGGCAGCTGCATCCGCCGCATCGCCACCATCTCGAAATACTCGCGCCCGATCAGGTAGCCGTTGAGGATCCACGAGAAGATGAAGCCCAGCGGCGGCAGGAAGGCGAGGATCAGGTAGATCGGCAGCGCGAGCAGGTTGATGCCGATGAGCACGAGCGCGAACTTGATGCCGTAGGCGATATCCTCCCAGATCGAGACGTCGCGGGCGGCCGGGAGATCGGGATAGTGCCGCGCCTCCACAGCCCGCACGACGTATTCGAGCAGCATGCTCGCGATGATCGTGACGAAGGCGGGGAACAGGAAGAAGACGAACACCAGGCCGAGCAGCCAGGTGGCGGCGTTGGCGATCCAGTCGAGCCAGCCTTCCTCGAAATAGTCGAACCAGCCGGTCATCGAGAAGGCGATCCACAGCACCAGCGCCGAGGTCGCCAGCGCGCCCAGGACGCTGACCAGCACGACCCAGTTGAGCCTGGGATCCAAGAGCTGCGCGAAAGCCTTGCCGAGCGCCGAGATCATGCGGGTCTTCCCTCCCCCCGTTTGGTGCCCCGTGCGAGCCGGGCGCATCCTAGCGGGGGCGGGGGCTCATTTCCATGATGGCGCGGCGCGTCCGCGCCTTGCCCGGCACCGGCCCGCACCCCCACCCGGCCACCCAACGACAGTATCCTGGTATTGGGTGGCCGGGTGGGGGTGCGGGCCGGTGTCGCGAACACAGAAGTCTCCACCGCTTGGCCCGGCGATTTCCCCCGTTATACTCGCGCGCACCTGCGAACCCCGACCACAGGAGCATTCCCGTGGCCAACAACGAGCTCGACGTCGTCGGCATCGGCAACGCCATCGTCGACGTGCTGGCGCATGCCGAGGACGACTTTCTGGAGAAGCACGGCCTGCCCAAGGGCGGCATGACGCTGATCGAGGCCGACCAGGCCGAGGCGCTCTACGCCGAGATGGGGCCGGGCACCGAAATGTCCGGCGGCTCGGCGGCGAACACCATGGCGGGGCTGGCCTCGCTGGGCGGCTCGGGCGCCTTCTTCGGCCGGGTGCGCGACGACCAGCTGGGTCAGGTGTTCCGCCACGACATCCGCGCCGGCGGCATCGAATTCGACACCCCGGCCGCGACCGACGGCCCACCCACCGCGCGCTGCCTGATCCTGATCACGCCCGACGCCCAGCGAACCATGAACACTTTCCTGGGCGCGTCGGTGGAGTTCGGGCCGGACGAGATCGACCCCGACACCATCGCGCGCGCCAGGTACACCTATCTGGAGGGCTATCTGTTCGACAGGCCGAGCGCCAAGGACGCCTTCCTGCTCGCCGCCGACGCGGCGCACAAGGCCGGCCGCAAGGTGTCGCTCACGCTGTCCGACCCGTTCTGCGTCGACCGCCACCGGGAAGACTTCCGCCGCTTGGTGCATGGCCACATCGACCTCCTGTTCGCCAACGAGGCCGAGATCACCTCGCTCTACGAGACGGAAAGTTTCGACGAGGCGCTCGCCCAGGTGCGCGGCCAGTGCGAGGTGGCGGTGCTGACACGCTCGGAGAAGGGCGCGGTGGTGGTCGCCGGCGACGAGGTGCACACGGTCGCCGCCGAGCCGGTCGCCAGGGTGGTCGACACCACCGGCGCGGGCGACCAGTTCGCCGCCGGGTTCCTCTACGGCATCACCCGCGGCGAGGCGCTGCCGGTGTGCGCGCGCATGGGCGCCATCGCGGCGGCCGAGATCATCTCGCATGTCGGCGCGCGCCCCGAGACCTCGCTCGAGGAGCTGATCGCGGAGAAGGTCGGCTGACGCGATGACCCGGTCGGCGGCCCGGCGGAGCTGGGGTGAGGCGCTGGAAATCTACACCCGGCGCCCGGTGGTCACGATGCTGTTCCTCGGCTTTTCCGCCGGACTGCCGCTGGTCCTGGTGTTCAACACGCTCAGCGCCTGGCTGCGCGACGAGGGGGTGACCCGCACCGCGATCGGCTTCTTCTCCTGGGTCGCGCTGACCTACGGGCTCAAGGTGCTGTGGGCGCCGCTGGTCGACCATCTGCGGCTGCCGGTGCTGCACCGGCTGATGGGCCGGCGGCGCAGCTGGATGCTGCTTGCCATCGCCGGGGTGGCGGCGGGGCTCGTCGGCATGGCGATGACCGACCCGACCGCCGAGCTCGCCTGGGTGGCGGTGTTCGCCTTGACGGCCTCTTTCTCCTCGGCGACGCAGGACATTGCCATCGACGCGTTCCGCATCGAATCGGCACCGCCCGACATGCAGGGCGCGATGAGCGGCACCTACCAGGCCGGCTACATGTTCGCGGTCAAGATCGCGGGCGGGGCGGGCGCGCCGTACATCGCCGCCTTCGTCGACTGGCGCCCCAGCTACCTGGTGATGGCGGCGCTGATGGGCGTGGGCGCCGTCACCGTGCTGCTGGCGCGCGAGCCGATCGAGCAGGTCCGCAGGCGCGGCGAGGGCATCGTCGACGCCGGCGGCACGCTGGTCGGACGCGCGCTGGCGTGGATGGTCCACGCGGTGATCGACCCGTTCGTCGATTTCTTCAGGCGCAACGGCTGGATAGCGCTGGTGATCCTGGCCTTCATCGGGCTGTTCCGCATCTCCGACATCACGCTGGGCGTGATGGCCAACCCGTTCTATCTGGACATGGACTACACCAAGTCCGACATCGCCACGGCGACCAAGGTGGTCGGGCTGTTCGTCACCATCGGCGGCGCGCTGCTGGGCGGCGTGCTGGTGTCGCGCTACGGCGTCATGCGGATGCTGCTGGCCTCGGCCGTGCTGCTGGTGGCGACCAACCTGCTGTTCGCGGTCATCGCGTGGATCGGGCGCGACGCGCTGGTGGCGATGGACGCGCCGCTGCTCGGCGGGCTGGCGTCGCTGGGCAGCGAGCGGTTCTGGGTCCTCGCCTCGGCGGTCAGCGCCGACAACCTGGCGCTGGGCATCTCGGGCTCGGCCTTCATCGCCTATCTGTCGTCGCTGACCTCGGTGCAGTACACGGCGACGCAGTACGCGCTGTTCTCGTCCTTCATGCTGCTGCCGGGCAAGCTGATCGCCGGCTTCTCGGGCGTGGTGGTCGACCTGGCCGGATACGTGGTGTTCTTCGTCTACGCCTCGGCGCTGGGGCTGCCGGCGCTGGCGCTGGTGCTGGGGCTGATCGCGCTGGAGAAGCGCGGCCATCTGAGCCGCAGGCGCGGCGACGAGGTGCCGGACCCGGCGGAGTGAGGGCGCGGCGGCAGGGCTCTGCGAATACCATCGTGGTTCGAAGGTCTGCTTTCCCGGCCGGAGAGCCGGGGAAGCAGGCTTCTTCTCGACGAGGACGTTTCGCGGGAGTCGCACCTGGGAGAGGGCTTCTCGACGGGCGCCGCGCCCGGCGCTGCTCCCTCCACCCACCCCAGCTTGACCCGCCGCACCCCGCCCCGCACACTCCGACCGTTCCACACAATCCGGGAGGCGAAGCATGCGGGTCGGCGTGCCCAAGGAGATCAAGACGCACGAGTATCGCGTGGGTCTGGTCCCCGCCAGCGTCCGCGAGCTGGTCCACAACGGCCACGAAGTGTTCGTCGAGCACAATGCCGGCTACGGCGTCGGCTTCGACGACGAGGACTACGAGCGCGTCGGCGCCACGGTGCTGAAGACCGCCGAGGAGGTGTTCGACCGCGCCGAGATGGTGGTCAAGGTCAAGGAGCCGCAGGCGGGCGAGATCGCCATGCTGCGCGAGGACCAGGTGCTGTTCACCTACCTCCACCTCGCCCCCGACCCCGAGCAGACCAAGGGCCTGATGAACGCGGGCTGCACCGCGATCGCCTACGAGACGGTGACCAACGACCATGGCGGCCTGCCGCTGCTCGCGCCGATGAGCGAAGTCGCCGGGCGCATGGCGATCCAGGCCGGCGCGCATCACCTGGAGAAGGAGTCGGGGGGCGCGGGCATCCTGCTCGCCGGCGTGCCGGGCGTGCCCTCGGGCAAGGTGGTGATCCTGGGCGGCGGCGTCGCCGGCACCAACGCCGCGCGCATGGCCATGGGCATGGAGGCCAGGGTCACCATCATCGAGAAGTCGATCGAGAAGCTGCACGACCTCGACCAGCGCTACGGCGGTCAGCTCAACACCATCTTCTCGACCGTCGACGCGATCGAGGAGCACGTCACCGACGCCGATTTGGTGGTGGGCGCGGTGCTGGTCCCCGGAGGCGCGGCGCCCAAGCTGGTGACGCGCGAGATGATGCGCGCGATGCGCCGCGGCGCGGTGTTCGTCGACGTGTCGATCGACCAGGGCGGCTGCGCCGAGACCTCGCGCCCGACGACCCACGACAAGCCGACCTATGTCGAGGAGGAGATCATCCACTACTGCGTCGCCAACATGCCCGGCGGCGTGGCGCGCACGGCGGCGCGGGCGCTCAACAACGCCACCCTGCCCTTCGTCGTCGCGCTGGCCAACAAGGGCTGGAAACAGGCACTGACCGACGACCGCCACCTGCGTATGGGGCTCAACGTCCACGCCGGCAAGGTGACCTACAAGGCGGTGGCCGACGAGCT
>CAZMTC010000211.1:0-5821 GCA_964569105.1 uncultured Alphaproteobacteria bacterium
GTACGGCGCCGACGCGGCGCCGGACACCATCGAGAAGCAGATCGAAGAGCTCGACTATCACGGCCGCGTCATGGGCGGCCGGCTCGCGGTCACCCTTGCCGTCATCGCCGCCGCCTGGTCGCTGTTCCAGCTCTGGATCGCCTCGCCGCTGCCGGCCTCGCTCGGCGTCTTCATCGTCAAGGCGGAGCAGGCGCGCGCCGTCCATCTCGGCTTCGCCCTGCTGCTCGCCTACCTCATGTATCCCGCGCTGCGGCGCTGGTCGCACAAGCCGCTGGGCGTTTTCGACGTCATCCTGGCGCTCGCCGGCCTGGCCAGCGCCTGGTACATCGCCGTTTTCTTCGAGAGCATCCGCGCGCGCCACGGCATCCTCGCCGAGTGGCACATCGACTGGCTGGGCACCATCCCGATCGAGGCCATCGTGGGCGCCGCCGGCATCCTGCTGTTGCTCGAAGCGACGCGGCGCGCGGTCGGCATCCCGCTCGTGATCGTCGCGCTGGTCTTCCTGGCCTATTCGGTGTTCGGCCAGGAGATGCCCGCCCTCGTCTCGCACAAGGGCGTCTCGGTGGACCGGCTGATCGGCTACCAGTGGCTCGACCAGGAGGCCATTTTCGGCATCCCGATCGACGTCTCGACCCGCTTCATCTTCCTGTTCGTCATGTTCGGCGCGCTGCTCGAGCGCGCCGGGGCGGGCAAGTACTTCCTCGACCTGTCCTTCGCGCTGGTCGGGCGCCACCGCGGCGGGCCGGCCAAGGCGTCGATCCTCGCCTCTGGCATGACCGGCATGATCTCTGGCTCGTCGATCGCCAACGTGGTCACCACCGGCACCTTCACCATCCCGGTCATGCGCCGGACCGGCATGCCGGCGACCAAGGCGGGCGCGATCGAGGTCGCGGCCTCGACCAACGGCCAGCTCATGCCGCCGATCATGGGCGCCGCCGCCTTCGTCATGGCCGAATTCATCGGCATCGACTATTTCGACGTCATCGTCGCCGCTTTCATCCCGGCGGTGATCTCGTATATCGCGCTGTTCTACCTCTCCCACATCGAGGCGCTGAAGCTCGGCCTGACCGGCATGCCCAAGGCCGACCTGCCGCATCTGCGCGCGACCTTCTGGGCCGGCGCGCACTTCCTGATCCCGGTCGCGGTCCTGGTCTATCTGCTGATGGTCGAGCGCTGGACCACCGAGACCGCGATCTTCTACGCCACCATGTGGCTCATGCTGACCATCCTGGCCGGCCGCCTCGTGCCCGAGGCGCTGGGCCAGACGCGGCGCATCCTCATGCTCTTGGCGCCGATCCTGGTCGCCTTCGCACTGCGCTGGGGGCCCGACGTGGTCAACGGCCTCGCCTGGCTCGCCGCCTGGACGGTCGGCGCCTCGGACGCGGCGCCCACCGTGATCCCGCTCGCCGGCATGGGGCCGATCAACGCCGTCCTCCTGGCGCTCGGCCTCACCGCGCTGGTCACCGCCTTGTTTGCCTGGCTGCAGTACGGCGAGGGCAGGAACGTCGCGGTCAACGCCTGGTCCGGCGTGGCCGACATCGTCGGCGGCCTGATCGCCGGCGGCCGCGGCATGGTTCCCATCGCCATCGCCGTCGCGGCGGCCGGCATCATCGTCGGCGCGGTCAGCATGTCCGGGCTGGGCAACGCCATGACCGGCATCGTCGAGCGCGTCGCCGGCGGCGACATCGTCATCCTGCTCGCGATGACGGCGATCGTCTGCATCGTCCTGGGCATGGGCCTGCCGACCACGGCCAACTACCTGATCGTGGCCTCGCTGCTCGCCACGGTGGTGCGCGACGTGGGGCTGGCCGCAGGCTACGAGTTCCCGCTCATCGCGATCCACCTGTTCGTCTTCTACTACGGCCTGCTCGCGGACTCGACGCCGCCCGTGTGCCTCGCCGCCTTCGCCGCCTCGGCGATATCGAAGGCCTCGCCGCTCAAGACCGGCGTGCAGTCCTTCATGTACGACATCCGCACGGCCGTGCTGCCCTGGGTGTTCCTGTTCAACACCCAGCTTCTGCTGATCGGCGTCGAATCGGTGGTGCAGGGCGTGCTCGTGTTCGTCGCCTCGCTCGCCGCGATCCTCGGTTTCGCCGCACTCACCCAATGGTGGATGTTCGTGCGCCTGCGCATCTGGGAGGCAGTGCTGCTACTCGCCGCCATCTTCTGCCTGTTCCGCCCGGGCTATGTCATGGACCAGATCCATGCGCCCTTCGCGCCGGTCGATGTCGCGGCCTACGCGGCGGGCGAAATCGCGCCCGAGCCGGGCGAGCGCGTGCGCATCGAGGTGCGCCGCGAGACCGACTACGGGCCGCGTTACAAGCTTTACACGCTGACCGTGCCCGAGACGCCGGCCCGGGCCGGCGGCCCGTTCGGCCTGACGCTCGAGCCCGCGCCCGACAAGGACGGTTGGACGGTCGCCGACGTCGCTTTCATGAGCCCCGCCGAGGAGGCCGGCTTCGGCCTGCAGCACGAGGACTACGTCACCTCGATCGCGGTCGAGCAGCCGGGCCAGCCCTCGCGCTATTGGATCTACCTCTTGGGCTTCTCCCTCCTCGGGGGCGCCGTCGGCTCCCAGAGCCTGCGCATGCGTGGCGAGCGCGGCCCGGCCCCGGCGACCGAGGCCGGGTAGGACGCGACCCGGGGGCGTATGCTCCCGCCCCCGGCGCCGGCGCGCATTCGCGACTCCAGAGCCCGGGGAGCCGGGCCCATGACCGAGCCGATTACCCATGTCACCATCGTCGGCGGCGGCACCGCGGGCTGGATGTCGGCCCTGAAAATGGTCAGCGACGCTCGACGAACGCCGGGAGCCCGACGGGCCGCCCGTGCGCGTGACGCTCATCGAATCGCCCAACGCACCCACGGTCGGGGTGGGCGAGGCGACGGTGCCCGACTTGCGCCAGTGGCTCCAGCGCATGGGCATCGACGAGCACGCCTTCATGCTGCGCACCAACGCCACCTTCAAGCTCGGCGTGCGCTTCGTCGACTGGAACCGCGCGCCCGGCGGCGCGCCGCTCAGCTACGTCCATCCCTTCGAGGGCGTCGGCTACTGCCCGTTCCACCACGCCGCCGCCTACCACTACCTCAAATACGCGCCCGAGGACGGCCCTGGCTTCGACCGGTACTACACCCTATCGGTGGCGTTGATCGACGCGCGCAACGGCCCGCGCCGGCTCGGCCGTGCCCGCGCCGGATAGCCTGCAAGCGTGGCTCGACGTCCTCGCCCATGCCCCCCGACACCGACGATTACGACCGCGGCCTCCTGTTCGACTTCGTGAGCTACATCGTCGTGCTGTTCTCCAAGGGCCGCCCCCGGCACGACTACGCCGCCTTCGCCGGGATCAGCCGCGCCGACTGGGACCGCTACGCGGCCGAGCTGGATGCACAGCGCGAGCGCCTCCTCGCCGCCACCGCCGACCACGACCGGCTGATCGCCGAGATCCAGCAGCGCGCCCGCGCCGAGCTCGAACGCGCCCAGCCGGCGCCGGCCGCGAGCGAGCCCGAGCTGGCGAGTATCCTCTGACGCGTCCGAGGGCCAGACCGGCTCAGAACCGCCCGGACTGGAAGTCCTGGAACGCCTTGACCAGCTCGTCGCGGGTGTTCATCACGAACGGGCCGTAGCGCGCGATCGGCTCGCCCAGCGGCTTGCCGGCGATGACCAGCGCCCGCGCCGGGCCGTCCCCGGCCTCGAGCGTCACCCGCGCGCCGTCGCCGAGGACCGCCAGGTGGCCGCGCGGCACGCCGGTCCCGGCGATCGTCACGTCGCCCTCGTATGGGTAGACCAGACCCGTGTGCTCCGTCGGCATGGACTGGCTCAGGCGCCCGCCGGCGGGCAGGTGCACGTCCAGATAGACCGGATCGGTGGCGATGCCGCCCACCGCGCCCTCGGTGCCGCCGTCGGTGCGCCCGGCGACCACGCGGATCTCGGTGCCGTCCTCGCGTCGCTCGACCGGAATCTCCTCGGGGTCGAACTCCTGGTATCCCGGCTCGCCCATCTTGTCCGCCGCCGGCAGGTTGACCCACAGCTGGAAGCCCCACATCAGGCCTTCCTCCTGCTCGGGCATCTCGGAATGCACGATGCCGCGCGCGGCGGTCATCCACTGCACGCCGCCGGGGCGCAGCGCGCCTTCGCGCCCGGTGCTGTCCTTGTGGCGCATCTTGCCGGCCAGCATGTAGGTCACGGTCTCGAAGCCGCGGTGGGGATGGTCGGGGAAGCCCGCGATGTAGTCCGCCGCGTCGTCCGAGCGGAACTCGTCGAGCAGCAGGAACGGGTCGAGCTCGGACAGCAGGGGCGAGCCCAGCGAACGGTTGAGCCGCACGCCCGCGCCGTCGGTAGACGGCTGGGCGGGAACGATGCGGGCGACGGTGCGCTCGGACATGGACACCTCCCGGTGGGAACGATGATTGCGGATGGGATCTGGCGCTGCGCCTAACCTACATTCCGGCGGCCGTGCTTCAACCGCCGTTTAATGATTCTTAACCCCGAAATGGTAGTGGCGGTGCTCAACTCCAGCGACCGGAGGTCGCACTTGTCGCGCCAAACCACCGCCCCGGCTCCCGTGATCCAGGAGACCCGGGCGGAGCTCATCGAACACCGCTATCTGGACGAAACCACCGGTGCGTTCAGCCGCCGCACCTGCCTCGGCCTGCTCGGCGCGGCCGCGTACCGCGCCCGGGCGGTCGGTGGCGCGTTGCTGGTCGCCGCCGCCGACATCGACCGCTTCGGCCGTACCAACGACCTCTACGGCATGGCCGTGGGCGACGCCGTGCTGCGCACCGTGGCACAGGCGCTGATCGGCGGGGCCGGACACGAAGCCACCGTGGTGCGCATGGGCAACGACGAATTCCTGATCGTCGTAGAGGTGCCCGATCGCGCCGCCGCGGATCGTCGGGCGGCCGACATCTGCCGGATGCTGGCCGCGCCGCGCACGGTCCAGGGCCACGAGCTGCATCTGACCGCCAGCGTCGGCTACGCGACCCTGCCCGACGACGGTTCGAGTGCCGAGCTGCTGGTCGGCCGCGCCCGCGCCGCGCTCGCCACCGCCAAGCGGCGCGGTGGGCGGGCGTCGGTCGCTTACGCGCCCAGTATGCACAGCGAGGAGCGCAACCTCGCCGGGCTGGAGCAGGAGCTTGCCCGCGCGCTGAACCACGGCGAGCTGATCCCGCACTACCAGCCGCAGGTCGAGGCCGCCACCGGTGCGCTGGTCGGCTGCGAGGCGCTGGTGCGCTGGCAGCATCCCGGCCGTGGCATGGTGGCGCCCGGCAGCTTCCTCGCCGCGGCGGCCTCCGCCGGCCTGCTCGGCGAGCTGGGGGCGGAGGTCCTGCGCGCCGCCTGCACCCAGATCGCCGCCTGGCGCGGCGGCGGGCTGGCCGTGCCCCGGGTTTCGGTGAACATCGAGCCCGTCCAGCTCCTCGACCCGGACTTCTGCGCGCTGCTCGCGGGCACGGTGGCCGATCACGGGCTGATCCCTGCCGACCTGACGCTCGAGTTGACCGAGCGCGGCATCCTGGACGACATCGACGCCGCCTACCGCCGCGCAAGCGTTCTGTGCGATGCCGGCTTCACCCTGGCGCTCGACGATTTCGGAACCGGCCAGTCCTCGCTCGCCCTGCTCCACCGCTTCCCGTTCCAGGAGGTCAAGATCGATCGCAGTTTCGTCGCGGCGATGGAAACCGACCCCAAGGCCGACCGCATCTACCTGGGCGGCGGAAGCTATCCCGTTGCCAAGGGCGATAACGCCCTCTGGATCTTCGACGTGAAGACCAATACCTGGATCGATCCCAAGCCCGAGGGCAATCCCTGCGGGGGGTCGAACAGCTA
>CAZMTC010000212.1:0-5702 GCA_964569105.1 uncultured Alphaproteobacteria bacterium
GCGGCACCGGCCCGCGCCCCCACCCGGCCACCCATGCAGCATACTGTCGTTGGGTGGACGGGTGGGGGCGCGGGCCGGTGCCGCAGGCCGGCGCGGACGCGCCGGCCGACCCTAGAACCGCAGCGCCTTGCACTGCATCACCTGGGGCAGCTCGCAGACGGTCCACATCAGCGGCTCGGGCAGCGGCTTGTCGACCTCGATCAGCGCGATCGCGTCGCCGCCGGGCTTGGTACGGCCCAGGTGGAAGGTGGCGATGTTGATGCCGTTGTCGCCCAGGAGCGTGCCCAGCTTGCCGATGAAGCCCGGCGTGTCCTGGTTGCGGGTGAACAGCATGTGCGGCGCGAGGCTGGCCTCGACCGCGACATCCTCGATCTGCACCAGCCGCGGCTTCGAGCCCTCGATCAGCGTGCCGCGCACGCTGCGGTCGCGCCGTTCGGTCTTGACGGTGAGCTTGATCTGGGTGCGATAGTCGCCGTCGGGCCGTTCGTGCTTGATTTCGGAGACGTCGATGTCGCGCTGCTTGGCGATGTGGCCGGCGTTGACGACGTTGATGGTCTCGAGGAACGGGCGCAGCAGGCCGGTGAGCAGCGACGCGGTGATCGGCCGCGTGTTGAGCTCGGCCACCTCGCCCTCGTACTCGATGGTGACGCCGGTGATGCCGCTCTCGGTGATCTGGCCGGCGAAGCTGCCCATCTGCTCGGCGAGCGTCATGTAGGGCTGCAGCTTGGGCGCGTCATCGGCGCTGACCGACGCCATGTTGACCGCGTTGGTCACCGCGCCCTCGAGCAGGAAGTCCGAGATCTGCTCGGCCACCTGCACGGCCACGTTCTCCTGCGCCTCCTCGGTCGAGGCGCCCAGATGCGGCGTGGCGACGAAGTTGGGCGCGCCGAACAGCACGTTCTCCTTGGCGGGCTCCTTCTCGAACACGTCGAAGGCCGCGCCGGCCACCTTGCCGTCGTCGAGCGCCTTGCGCAGATCGGCCTCGACCACCAGCCCGCCGCGGGCGCAATTGATGATGCGCACCCCGTCCTTCATCTTGGTGATCGCCTTGGCGTCGATCATGCCGCGGGTCTGGTCGGTCATCGGCGTGTGCAGGGTGATGAAGTCGGCACGGGTGAACAGCTCGTCCAGCTCCAGCCGCTCGACCCCCAGGTCGCGCGCCCGCTCGGGCGACAGGAACGGGTCGTATGCCACCACCTTCATGCGCAGCCCGCGCGCGCGCTCCGCCACGATGGCGCCGATGTTGCCGCAGCCGATCACGCCCAGCGTCTTGCCGGTGATCTCGACGCCCATGAACTTCGACTTTTCCCACTTGCCCGCCTGGGTCGACCGGTCGGCCTCCGGGATCTGGCGCGCCACCGCGAACATCATGGCGATGGCGTGCTCGGCGGTGGTGATGGCGTTGCCGAATGGCGTGTTCATCAACACCACGCCGCGCTCGGTAGCGGTGGGGATGTCGATGTTGTCGACGCCGATGCCCGCGCGGCCGATGGCGCGCAGCTTGTCGGTCGCCTCGAGGATGTCGGGCGTGACCTTGGTGGCCGAACGCACCGCGAGCCCCTCGTAGTCGCCGATGATCTTCTTCAGCTCCTCGGGGTCGAGGCCGGTCTTGACGTCGACCTCGATGCCGCGCGCCTTGAAGACCTCCTCGGCCTTCGGGCTCATCTTGTCGGAAATCAGAACCTTGGGCATCGCTCAGGCCTCCGCCGCGGCGGTGGATTTGACCTCGGCGAAGGCCCAGTCGAGCCAGGGCAGCAGCGCCTCGATGTCCGAGGTCTCGACCGTGGCGCCGCCCCAGATGCGCAGCCCCGGCGGCGCGTCGCGGTAGGCGCCCACGTCGTAGGCCACGCCCTCCGTCTCGAGCAGCCCGACCATGTCCTTGGCCACCGCGCGCTGCTTGTCCTCATCGAGCCCCGCGAACCAGGCATCGGTGATCGCGAGGCAGATCGAGGTGCAGGAGCGCGTGACCGGGTCCTTGGCGAGGAACTCGGCCCAGTCGCTCGCCTCGACCCAGCGAGCGATGGCCGCGAGGTTGGCCTCCGAGCGCTCGACAAGCCCCTTCAGGCCGCCGACCTGTTTGGCCCAGCGCATGGCGTCGAGCGCGTCCTCGACCACCAGCATCGAGGGCGTGTTGATGGTTTCGCCCTTGAAGATACCCTCGTTGAGCTTGCCCGCCTTGGTCATGCGGAACAGCTTGGGCATCGGCCAGGGCGGCGTGTGGCTCTCGAGCCGCTCCACCGCGCGCGGGGAGAGGATCAGCACGCCGTGCTGCGCCTCGCCGCCCAGCACCTTCTGCCAGGAGTAGGTGACGACATCGAGCTTGTCCCAGGGAAGCTCCATGGCGAACACCGCCGAGGTGGCGTCGCAGATCGTCAACCCGTCGCGGCCGGCTGGGATCCAGTCGCCGTCGGGGACGCGTACGCCCGAGGTCGTCCCGTTCCAGGTGAACACCACGTCGCGGCCGAAGTCGACCCGGGACAGATCGGGCAACTCGCCGTAGCCGGCTTCGATCACCCGCGTGTCGTCGAGCCTGAGCTGCTTGGTCACGTCGGTCACCCAGCCCTTGCCGAAGCTTTCCCAGGCCAGCACGTCGACGCCGCGCGGGCCGAGCAGCGACCACAGCGCCATCTCGACCGCGCCGGTGTCCGAGGCGGGGACGATGCCGATCCGGTAGTCATCGGGCACGCCCAGGATCTCGCGGCTGAGCTCGATCGCCTCTGCCAGCTTTGCCTTGCCGTCCTTCGAGCGGTGCGAGCGGCCGACGCAGGCCTCCTGGAGGGCGTCGGGCGACCAGCCCGGGCGCTTGGCGCAGGGGCCGGACGAAAACTCGGGCACACGCGGCCGATTGGTCGGCTTCATGTCGAAAATCCTATGATTTGAGTCGGGTGAAGGCCGAAAGTGCAGCGGAGTGTATTGGTCATGTTGCAGTGCGTCAAATGAGGTAAGCGGGGTGCGCACCGCGTCATATAGGCGCGTTCAACGCAAACCGAAGTACACCGGGGCCACCAGCGTGAAGGTGAGCCACAGCAGTACGATCAGTGGCGCACCGGCGCGCGAGAAGTCCGGGAAACGGTAGTGCCCCGGCCCCATCACCAGCAGGTTGGTCTGGTAACCGATCGGCGAGGCGAAGGAGCAGTTGGCGGCGAACACGACCGCCACCGCGAAGGCCATCGGCGGTACGCTCAGCGCGTCCGCGATGCCCACGGCGATGGGCGTGAACAGCACTGCCGTCGCCTTGGTCGACACGATATTGGACAGAACCGCCACCAGCAGGAAAAAGGCCGAGAGCACGACCCACGGCGCGGCACCGGCCAGCGACTCGACCATCGACCAGGCGAGGAAACTCGCCCCGCCGGTCTCCTGCATCACCGTGCCCATCGCCAGCGCCGCGGCGATCATCATCACCACGTTGCGGTCGACCGCCCGGCTGGCTTGGCGCACATTGAGGCAGCCGCCGGCGATCATCGCCGCCGCTCCGGTGACCGCGGCCACCACCACCGGCACCACGCCCGAGGCCATGGCAGCGACGACCGCCAGGAAAATGATCACCGCGCGGCGGGCATGCCAGGGCGGCGGCATCTCGGTCGCCGACCATTCCATCAGCAGCACGTCGGGATTTCCGCGCAGCGCCCGAACGTCGGGCTGGCGCCCCTGGATCAGCAGCACGTCGCCGGCTTCGAGGCGGATGTCGTTCATCTGCGCGCGGATCATGCGCGAGCGCCGCTGGATGCCCAGCACGATGCAGCCGAAACGATAGCGGAAACCGATCTGTTCCAGCGTCTGTCCGATCATGCGCGAGGCCGGCGCCACCATGACTTCGGCCACGGTCTGGGTGCCCTGGCGCTTTTGGTCGCTTTCGCCCCGCCAGTCGGTGTCCTCGCCGCTGATCAGGCCCGGATCGCGCTTGAGCACCTTCGTCAGCGCGTCGCGGGTGGCGGCGAGCACGATGATGTCGCCGACCTGCACGGTGACGTCCTCGAAGGGCGGCAGAATCGCGCGCTCTCGCCGCTGGATCAGGCGCACGGTGACGTCCTTGAGCGAGGGCAGCATCCCGCCGACCTCCGACTCGCCGACCAGCTTGGAATTCGGGCCGACGGTCACCTGGGCGATGAACTGCTTGCCCGACTTGGTATCACCGCCGACCAGCTCCGCCGCGGGTGAGGCGCGGTCGGGCAGGAGCCGCGGCGCGACCAGGAGAAGGTAGGCCAGGCCGACCGCCGCCATCGCCAGTCCCGGGACGGTGAAGTCGAAGAAGCTGAATCCCTGCAGGTCCACGTCCATCAGCTCGGTCGAGACCAGGAGGTTGGTCGAGGAGCCGATCAGCGTCGTCATCCCGCCCAGGATCGAGGCGTAGGACAGCGGAATCATGAGGTGACTGGCGGATCGGCCGAGCGAGCCCGCCAGCGACTGCATGATGGGGATGAAAATGACCACCACCGGGATGTTGTTGAGAAACGCACTGGTCGCCATCACCACCACCAGCACCATGGCGATGGTCAGCCACGGGTAGCCGCGTCCGGCCCTGAGCACCAGACCTGCAGCGCGGTCCAGGACACCGGCATGAACCAGGCCCTGGCCGATCACCAGCAGCGCCGCGACGGCAATCAGCGCGGGGTTCGCGAAGCCCGACAGGATCGCACCGGGGCCGAGCGCGTTGTCGCCGCCGGCGCCGGGGATCGGGTATGCATGGAAGAAGATGAGGAATGCGCAAATGATGCCCAGCGAGGTGACCTCGTGCGGCACCTTCTCCCAGGCATAGGAGGTCAGCGTCGCCAGGATCAGCGCGAACGCGACCCACATGTGGAAGGTGGGATCGACGGGCGGCATGGGCGGTCGCTGTCCCCTCTGTCGCGATGGCCCCCGAAGCGGGGGACTTAATGCGCGGCCGTGCGTTCCGCAATATTCGAGACTAGCATGGCCGGCCGAGACAATACCCGGATCACGGCGGGCCGCTGGGAGGAGGCGGGCATGGAGGCGGAGCAGGAGTTGCGCGAGCGCTTCGCACGAGACGTGGCCGCCGCCCGGAATGGTGATCGGCGTGCGGGCGCGCGCGCGCGGGCCATGGCGTCGATCCGTTCCCGATACGACGCCGAGTGGGATGCCGCGTTGGCCGCGGCGAGCGACGTCGTGGGCGAGACGCCGCCCGACCTGCCGGGTTACGAGGACGCGGTGACGCGCGGGGGGCTGCGGCCGACGGGCGGCGCGCTGCCGCTGGTCGGCCTCGCGCTGGCCGGTGCCGCGCTGGTCTTGGCGATGGCGGCCGTCTGGGGCTGACGGCCGGCGGATGCTATTGTGGACGGCAGCTCCATTGGCGGGGTCGTCCTCGGTATGACGAGCGAAGACACCACCGAGCCTTGGGACGAGGCCAAGGCGCTGTTCCGGAAGCTTGTCGAAGATGCACGGGCCGGCGACGAGGAGTCGCGCGCGGTGCTCGACGATCGGGTCCGGCTGTATGCCGATGACCCGGATTGGGCCGAACTGGTGGCGCAGGCGCGGCAAGTGCTGGCCACCGAGCCGCGCCCGCCGCACCCCGGATGGCGGCGCCGGTGGGAGCCCGAGGGGCTGCAGGCCGCGGGGAAGGGCCGCACCTACGCCGCGCTGTTCGTTGTCGCGTTGATGCTGGCTGCGGTGCTGATCTGGGGCTGAGCTCGATCTAAAGTATTTTCTGTTCAGACGGCACCGGCCCGCGCCCCCACCCGGCT
>CAZMTC010000213.1:0-5694 GCA_964569105.1 uncultured Alphaproteobacteria bacterium
TGGGTGCCGCGGCGGCCGTCGCGCTGTGGTTTTTCATGCCCCAGCTCGCCCCCGGCGCCGCCGTACCCGACGCGGCCAGCCAGGAACGGGTCGACCGGCTCGAGCAGCAGCTGGCGGACGCCCAGACGCGGCTGGGCGAGACGGAGCGGCAGCTTCAGGCCGCGCTCCAGGGGGTGGAAGCACTCGAAGAGGTGGGTTCTGCCGACGAGCTGCGCTCGACCATCGAGCAGATGCGCTCGGAAATGAATGTGCTCGAGGAGCGCATGGCCGACGTGATCGAACGGCTGGAGACCACCGAGATCGGGCAGCTCGCCGATCGGGTCGTCGCCTTGCGCCAGACGGTCGAGGCCCTGGAGACGGGGCTGGAGCAGGCGCAGGCGCGCATCGAGGCGAACGCTGCCCCGTCCGAGACGGCCTCCGGGCTCGAGGCCTCGGTCCAGTCGCTGCAGGAACAGCTCGCGGCGCTCGAGCAGCGGGTGGCCCGGAGCGCGAACGCCACGGTGACCCAGGACCGCGATCGCGCGCGCAACGCCGGCCTTCTGGTCGCCCTGACCCAGCTCCGCACGCGGGTCGAGGCCGGCGCACCCTACCTCGCCCAGCTCTCCGCGCTGCGCAGCGTGCTCGGCCCCGAGCCGCCGGCGCCGTGGCCGGCCCATCTCGAGCCGCTGGCCGCGCACGCCGGCGCCGGTCTTACAAATCTGGCCGAACTGCGCCGGCGCTTCCCGGACATGGCGGCCGCAGCGCTCGAGGCCTCCAAACTGCCGGCCGATCCCGACTGGCTCGACCACGCGCTGGCCGAGCTCCAAGGGGTGGTGACCGTGCGCCGGGTGGGACCCGACGTCGAGGGGCAGGATCCCGGCGCCGTCCTCGCCCGCGCCGAGGCGGCGCTCGCCGAGGGCGACGTCGCCGCTGCGGTGGACAACGTGGCGGCGCTCGATGGCGCGGCGGCGGAGGCCGCGGCGCCGTGGCTGCGCGACGCCACGACGCTGCGCGACGCGCTCGCGGCGCTCGACGCGCTGCAGACCCACCTGGTGGCCCAGCTGGCGGAGCAACCTTCGCAATGATCGTCCGCTGGCTCCTGATCTTCGCGCTCCTGCTCGGCGTCGCCGCCGGGGTCGCCTGGCTGGCCGACAACCCGGGCCGCATCACCGCCTATTGGGGCGGGTACCGGGTCGATACCTCGCTCGCCGTCGTCGCCGTGGCGGTGGCACTGTTCACGGTGATCTGCGCCGCGGTCTACCGCCTGTGGGGCGAGGTCTGGGGCATGCCGCGGCGGCTTCGCCGGGTGCTGCGCGCACGGCGCACGCGGCATGGCCATCTGGCCCTGGTGCGCGGCATGGCGGCGATCGCGGCGGGCGACCTGCGCGAGGCGCAGCGCCAGGCCGGCCGTGCCGACGACCTGCTGGATCACCAGCCGCTCGCGCGCCTGATCTCGGCCCAGGCGGCGCAGCTTGCGGGCGACGACACGGCGGCGCGCGCCCATTACGCCGAGCTGCTCGACGACAAGGAGACCGAGCTGCTCGGCCTGCGCGGCCTGCTCGCCATCGCACAGGCCGAGGGCGACGACGCCACCGCCCTGTCGCTCGCCCAACGTGCCAAGTCGATCAACCCCGAGGCGCCCTGGGCGATCGCGGCGCTGCTCGACCTGCAGGTCAAGGGCGGACGCTGGCGCGACGCCATCGACACGGTGCGCGCCGCGGGCAAGGCCAAGGTGATGACCGAGGCCGAGGCCGAGCACAAGCGCGCCGCCCTGCTGGTCGCCATGTCGGAGGCCGCCGAGCGGCGCGGCGACCAGGACGAGGCGATCAAGCTGGCCAGGAAGGCGCACGGCTTGCGGCGCGACTTCCTGCCCGCCACGCTGCGCCTCGCCACGGCCCTGGTCGATGGCGACAAGCCGCAGCGCGCGCGCAAGGCGATCGAGGAAGTTTGGCCGGAGACCCCGCATCCGGCGCTGGCGCGCCTCTACCGCATGACCGGGGAGCGCGACCCGATCAAGCAGGTCCAGGCGATGGAGAAACTGCACAAGCTGGCGCCCGAGAACACCGAGAGCCACTTGGCCGTGGCGCGCGCCGCGCTCGACGCCCGCTTGTGGGGCCAGGCACGGCGCAACCTCGAGGCCGCGTCGCAGGACGGCGCGCACGCCGAGGCCTGCCGCATGATGGCCGAGCTCGAGGACAAGGAGAACGGCGACACCGCCGCCGCGCGTCGATGGCTCGAGCGCGCGGGCGAGGCGCCGCCGGGGCCGGCCTGGGTGTGCGGGGCCTGCGGCGCCATGGCGCCGGCCTGGACGCCCGCCTGCGGCAACTGCGGCGCCTTCGACCGTCTCGCCTGGCGCGCGCCGCCGCGGGTTCAGGCGCTGCCGGCCGGCGCGCCCGGCGCCGGGACGGCCGTGATTGACGCCGGCACGGCCGCCGAGTAAAAGCCGATTCAGCTTCGGCTGACCGGTTCGCGGCAGACATGCCGCCCCGGGATGCCCTTGCCGGACCTTTCCGCCGCCACGATATGGGGCGGGACGCCAGCAAGGCGGCCGTACGGCGCCGATGTAGCTCAGCTGGTAGAGCAACGCATTCGTAATGCGTGGGTCGGGGGTTCGAGTCCCTCCATCGGCACCATTTCCCTGCGGGCCCCCCTCAACAAGAATTTCCTCTCATCGTTGACTCAGATCAACGCCGTCCCTGGTGCGATGGGAGTAGGGTTAACGAACCGTTGCGGTGGCGTCGGGCCGCGTAGGGAGAAACGAAGGCCAAGGAGTATCCCTCTGCCGCACGTAATTCCGACCGGCGGAACCGTGTGCCGGTCCGTCATCCGAGGATGACGACAGCAGCGCCGCAGCGGATGGACGAAAAGCATCACGAAGCCCAGATTCGCGCCGCCGCGTCTTCGCGTGGCGGTGCGTTTCGTCGTGGGCCCGGACGCGCCGCCGACAGGGGCCGCGGGCGGCTCGTCGGCACGCTGTCCGCGATGCTGTTCGACCTCGATGGCGTGGTGCTCGACAGTGCGGTGCTGCACGCGGCGGCGTGGAAGGCGACGTTCGACGCCGTCCTGCCCGGTCTGCCGGGCGCTGGCGACCGACGGCCGTTCGACCCCGAGCATGACTATGTCCGGCATGTCGACGGAAAGCCGCGTCTCGACGGCGTCCGGGACTTCCTGGCGGCGCGCGGCTTCGCCGTGCCCGAAGGCGATCCCGCCGACCTGCCGGGCCGCGCCACCGTGCACGGCATCGGCAACGCCAAGAATGCCCGCTTCCACGAGGCGGTCGCGGCGCGGCCGCCCAGACCGTATCCCGGTGCGCTGCGGCTGATCCGGGCTCTGCGCCGCCGCAACATCCGCACCGCGGTCGTGTCCTCGTCGAAGAACTGCGCCGCGCTGTTGCGTGCTGCCGGCATCGAGGCGCTGTTCGACGCGCGGGTCGACGGCCACGACCTGGACCGGCTTGCCGGCAAGCCCGCGCCGGATATGTTCCTGGAGGCGGCGCGCCGGCTGGGCATGGCGCCCGGCGAGGCGGGGGTGATCGAGGACGCCGCCGCCGGGGTCGAGGCCGGAGCGCGCGGCGGCTTCGGGCTGGTCGTGGGCGTCGGCCGCGACGTCGACGGGCTGACGGCGCACGGCGCCGACCGTGTGGTTGCGGATGTGGGTGAGCTGATGGCCGATCTGGACGCCGAACGCGACGAGGCGCCGGTCGCCGCCGTGCTCGACGCCATGCGGCCGCGGCTCGATGGACGCCGGATCGCCGTGTTCCTCGATTACGACGGCACCCTGACGCCGATCGTGGACCGGCCCGAGATGGCCGTGCTCGCAGACGACATGCGCGAGCGGCTGGCGCGGCTGGCCGCGCGATGCCCCGTGGCCGTGATCTCAGGGCGGGACCGGGCCGACGTGGCGGCGAAGGTCGGCCTCGACAACCTGGTCTACGCCGGCAGCCACGGATTCGACATCGTCCTGCCCGACGGCACCGAGTACCAGCATCCGCGCAGCGCACCCTATGCACGGGTCGCCGCCGCGGCCGCACGCGAACTCGCCACGGCGCTCAAGGACATCGACGGCGCGCTGGTCGAGGCCAAGCGCTTTGCCGTCGCGGTGCATTACCGCCTGGTGGCGGAACGGGACGTGCCCGCCGTCGAGCGCGCCGTGGACGCCGTCGCGAAAGCCCATCCGGCGCTGCGCAAGACGGGCGGCAAGAAGATCTTCGAGCTGCGGCCCGCCATGGACTGGGACAAGGGCCGCGCGGTGCGCTGGCTGATCGACGCGCTGGATCTGGCCGGTCCGGACCTGCTGCCGATCTACATCGGCGACGACGAAACCGACGAGGACGCGTTCGCGGCCGTCGCGGAGGACGGCCTGGGCATTCGGGTGGGCGAGCCGGAGGCCGTCACCCGGGCCAGCGAGGTGCTGCCCGACGTCGCCACGGTCGCCGCGTTCCTCGACGCCCTGGCGGACGACCTGGAGACACGGCGGTGAGCCCACCGGTGGGACCCGGCGCGTGGCGCTATGTCCTGCGCGGCTTCGTGCCCGAGGAGGAAGGTCACCGCGAGGCGCTGTGCACGCTCGGCAACGGGATATTCTGCACCCGCGGGGCCGCCAGCGAGGCGGCGGCCGACGGCGTCCATTACCCGGGCACCTACGTCGCGGGGCTCTACGACCGGCAGACCTCGCGCATCGCGGGCGCCGAGATCGAGAACGAGGATCTGGTCAACGCGCCCAACTGGCTGCCGCTGACGCTGCGCGTCGGCGACGGTCCCTGGTTCGCGCCGGGAGAGGCGGAGTTGCTCGACTACACGCAGATGCTGGACCTCGAGGCCGGCGAGCTGGTCCGCTCGCTCGCCTTCCGCGACGCGGCCGGCCGCACGACCCGTCTCGACACCGTGCGGCTGGTGTCGATGGCGCAACCCGACATGGCGGCGATCGAACTGGTGGTGACCCCGGTGGACTGGTCGGGAGAGCTGACCGTGCGCAGCGGGCTCGACGGGCTGGTCGAGAACGCCGGGGTGGCCCGCTATGCGGCGCTGGAGCGCCGGCACCTGGATCGGCTGACCGGGGAGCCGGTGGCGGAGGACGCGGTCGCGATCCGGGTGCGCACCCGCCAGTCCGGCGTGTGCGTGGCGCAGGCGGCGCGCACACGCGTTTTCGACGACGGCGGGCCGCTCGCGGCGGTGCGCTCGACCGAATGCCGGCCCGGCTATGCGCGGCAGGAGCTTCGGCTGCACGCGCAGGAGGGGCGGCCGGTGCGGGTCGAGAAGGTGGTGGCGATGCACACCGCCCGCGATCCGGCGATCTCCGAATGCGGGCTCGCGGCGGCCGAGGCCGTGGCCGCGGCGCCGAGCTTCGACGTCCTGCGGCGCCACCACCGGATCGCCTGGAAGCGCCTATGGGACAACTTCGACATCGTCGTCACGGATCACGACGATCCCGCAGGCGAGCATACGGCGCTGATCACGCGGCTGCACATTTTTCACCTTCTGCAGACCGCCTCCCCCCATTCCATGGACCGCGATGTCGGCGTGCCGGCGCGCGGCTGGCACGGCGAGGCCTATCGCGGCCATGTGTTCTGGGACGAGCTGTTCATCTTTCCGCTGATCAACCTGCGCATGCCGGAGATCACCCGGGGACTGCTGAAGTACCGCTACCGGCGCCTGCCCGCGGCGCGCCGGCTGGCCGCCGAGGCCGGGCTGCCCGGTGCGATGTATCCCTGGCAGA
>CAZMTC010000214.1:0-5667 GCA_964569105.1 uncultured Alphaproteobacteria bacterium
GGCGAAGCCGGTCGATTCGAGGAGTGCGCCCATGGACGCCAGCGTGCGGTAGACGCCGAACTTGACCGTCGTATCCTCGGTCGCGAGCGCGGTCCTGGTCACGAACAGCTCGTTCTGGATGTCGAGCAGGTCGAGCAGCGTCCGCTGGCCCAGGCGGAACTGATCCTGAAAGGCCTGGAGCACGCGCTCGATCGCGGCGACCTGGTCGGCGAGGGCCACGCGGCGCTCGCGCGCGGCGTTGAGACCGCTCCACGACAGACGTACCTGCTCCTCGACCTCGCGGCGGGTCTGGTCGAGAACGTCGCGTGCCTCGGCGAGGCGGGCCACCGTCTCGCGCTTGCGCGCGGTGTCGATGCCGCCACGATAGAGATTGTAGTTGCCGACGACCAGCGCCTGAAGGTCGCGGTTGACGCCACGAATGCCGTCGAGGTTCTTGTTGAAACCGGCCGAGGCCTGGAGATTGACCTCTGGGTAGAAAGAGGCGTCGGCCACTTTGGTCGTGGCCTGCGCGGTCTCGATATCGGCTTCCGCCGCGTGGATGGACGGCGCCTTGTCGAACGCGACCTCGACCGCCTCGTCGACGTTGGACGGGAGGTCGCGTTCCGGTGCGTTCACCGGTTGCAGGTCTTCCGGCGAAATGCCGACCACGGCCAGGTAGCGCGACATCGCGTCGTTGAGGCGGCCGAAGCTTTGCGCCAGCGAGGCCTTGGCGGCGGCAACCCTTGCGCGCGCCTGTTCGGTATCGGCGGACGTGCCGAGGCCCTGGGTCGCGCGGCTCTGCACCAGCGTCAGGATCTCCTCGTGGGCACGCACGTTTTCCTGGGCCAGCTCGACGACCCGCTGCGCGCGGCGGACGTCGAGATAGGCTTCGACCGCGTCGAGGGCCACGGCTTCGGCCGTGTCGAAGATTCTGTAGTGGGCCGAGTCGACCCGCCCGAGCTGACGCTCGACCTCGCCGTCGGTGGCGAAGCCGTCGAAAATGAGCTGCTGGAGCACAAGGCCGCTCTCGAACCGCTGCATGCCGACACCGCCGCCCTCGCCGTCGATACGGCCGGCGCGAGTGCGCGTCGCCGGACTGTCGGTGAACTCGTAGCCATAGGCGCCGCGGGCGTCGAGCTGCGGCAGGTAGAGGCCGCGCGCCTGGCGCAGCTCTTCCTCGATCGCCTGCTTGTTCGACCGGATTGCGCCGATCTCAGGATTGGTCGCCAGCGTCGTGGAGATCGCCTCCTCGATCGTGATTGCCGAAACGGGGGCGGCACTCAACATCAAGGCCACGACGGCGGCGCCGGACCACGGGACTGCGCGAAACATCTGCCTGGCGGTCATAACCGCGCTCCATCTTGCCGGTGGACGGACTCCAGGCTTAGCGGCCCGAAGAGGACGCATCGCCCTACTATGCGAGATTCGCGCCGATGTTGATAGAGGACATCAAGATGGCGGACCAAGACACTGTCTCCGCACCGATTGCCTTGGGCCGAGACGCATGGACCCGGTTCCGCGACGGTGGTATCCGAATCGGCCGGGAACCGGCTCCGTGGCACACTCGTAAGCCCCGTCATAAAAACAATCCATCAAGTCGGCAACGGGCGAATTCGCATCCTCCGCACCGTAACAGCCATGTCTAAATGGTGTGTTAACCGCGGATTAGGCATATTGCCCGCATGAGCTATGTGCCAAGCCGGCGGCTCGGGACCGGCGCCGGGACGCCGAAGCGAGGGCCAGGATTGACGGAAGATTCGCACGCATCGCGACCGTTCGAGCCGAAGGCCGCGAGCGTAAGACACGACGAGAGCGGGCCGGATCCTGCCGCGCCCGAAAGCGGACGCGCCGAGGGCTCCGCGGCCGGGACGGCGCGATCGCACGCTGGATCGGCGAAATCGGCACCCGATCCGAAGCCCCGGCCCGCCGAAGCCCGCTCCGACGCGACGGAGCAGCGCGAGGGCCCGGTCCATGCTCAGCGGATACGCCATGTCCCGGGCGCCACGGAGCAGGAGCGGGCGGAGCCGTCCCCGCAAAAGGAGGAAGCCCGGCGACGGCTGGCCGAGCGGGTCCGTAAGCGCGACGGGGGCACAGGACGGCCAGCCGAGGGGTGCTGTGCCGCCGAGAAACCATCGCCGTCGGGCGGGGCCGAGGCGGCCCGCCGCAAGATCGCCCACGAGCAGGCCAGGCAGCGCGCCTTGGCCGAGACCGAGCGGGACGCGGCCGAGCAGGCGGACGACGACGGCGAGATCGCCGGGCGGGCGCCGGCCACTACGCCCGAAGGCGAGCAGCCTGCGGCGGCGGAGGATCGCCGCGTGCCCTCGATCCAGGAATTCGACGACCCGTTGCGCGACTGCCTGGTGATCCTGACCGCGTATTTCGAGCGCCCGCACTCGGCCGATGCGCTGACCGCAGGGCTGCCGCTCGTCGACAACAGGATGACGCCGGATTTGTTCGTCCGCGCGGCCGAGCGCGCCGGGTTGTCGGCGCGCCTGGTCAGGCGGCGTCTGGAGGACATATCGAACCTTTCGCTGCCTTGCGTGCTGCTGCTCGAGGACGGCGACGCCGGCGTGCTCGTCAAGCAGCGCGGCGATGGCAAGTCCGATATCATCCTGCCGGAGACCGGCCGCGGCGTGGTCGAGGTCCCGACCGAGGATCTCGCCAAGCGGTATACGGGCCGTGCACTGTTCGCCAAGCCCGAATACCAGTTCGACGCCCGCTCCGAGGCGACCGACACCGAGCAGCCACGGAGCTGGTTCTGGGGCACGCTGGCGAGGTTCTGGCGCATCTACGCGCAGGTCGCGGTGGCGACGATCCTGGTCAACAGCTTCGCCATCGCCACTCCGCTGTTCATCATGAACGTCTACGACCGCGTGGTGCCCAACAAGGCCGAAGCCACCATGTGGGTGCTCGCTGCCGGCGTCGTCACGGTGTTCGTGTTCGAGTTCATCCTGCGCAATCTGCGCGGCTACTTCGTCGACACGGCAGGACGGCACGCGGACGTGCTGCTGGCCAGTCGCATCTTCCAGCAAATCCTGGGCATCAAGATGTCGGAGCGGCCGGCTTCCGCCGGCGCCCTCGCCAACCAGATGCGCGAATTCGAGACGCTGCGCGACTTTTTCACCTCCGCCACCATGGTGGCGATGGTGGACCTGCCGTTCGTCTTCTTTTTCGTCGGGGTCATCTACTACATCGCGGGCGACATCGCGTTGGTGCCGCTCGCAGCGATCCCGCTGGTATTGGCGGCCGGGCTTCTGCTCCAGATCCCGCTCAACCGTGTGGTCTCCCAGTCGGCGCGAGAATCGGCGCAGAAGCATGCGCTCCTGGTCGAGAGCATCGTCGGGCTCGAGACGATCAAGGCGCTGGGCGCCGAGGGCCGGACACAGCGCAACTGGGAGCGCTTCGTCGGCGTCACCTCACGCTCGGCCAAGAAAGCGCGGCTGCTGTCGCAGCTGGGCATGTTCTTCACCACCTTCGTCACCCAGATGGCCACTGTGGGCGTGGTCGTGGCCGGCGTGCTTGTCATGATCCATGGCGAGGGCGAGCAGCCGTTGACCATCGGCGCGCTGATCGCCGCGACCATCCTCACGGGCCGCGCGATGGCGCCCTTGTCCCAGGTCGCGCAGGTCCTGGTGCGCTTCGATCAGTCGATGACGTCGCTCAAGACGCTCGACCACATCATGAAGATGGGTGTCGAGCGGCCGCAGGGGAAAGCCTTCCTGCACCGGCCCGACCTGCGGGGCGACATCGAGTTCCGCGAGGTCACCTTCTCATATCCGAACCAGCAGATCCCGTCGCTGGAGCGCGTATCGTTCCACATCCAGCCCGGCGAGCGGGTCGGCATCATCGGCAAGATCGGATCGGGCAAGAGCACGATCGAAAAGCTGATTCTGGGCCTGTACTCGCCGCAGGAAGGCTCGGTCCGTATCGACGGCACCGACATCAACCAGATCGACCCGGCCGATCTGCGCCGCAACATCGGCTACGTGCCGCAGGACATCTTCCTGTTCTTCGGCACGGTGCGCGAGAACATCGCCATGGGCGCACCCCACGCCGACGACGCCGCGGTGTTGCGCGCGGCCAAGTTCTCGGGCGTCGACAACTTCATAAAGAAGCACCCGATGGGCTTCGACCTGAACGTCGGCGAGCGGGGCGAGAGCCTCTCGGGCGGCCAGCGCCAGTCCGTCGCCATCGCCCGCGCGCTGGTGCGCAATCCGAACATCATGGTGCTCGACGAGCCGACATCGGCGATGGACAAGGGGTCGGAGGACTGGTTCCTCGCACGCCTGCGTGATGAGGCGGAGGGGCGGACGCTGATCATCGTCACGCAGCGCGTGTCGCTGCTGTCGATCGTCGACCGGCTGCTCGTCATGGACGGGGGGCGGCTTGTCGCGGACGGCCCGCGCGACAAGGTATTGGAGACCCTGGCGCGCGGCGGAATCCGCGGCGCCTCCGACGCCTGAGGAATTCGCCGAGGCATGGCCGAGAGATCGCACGGACGGGACGAGGATCTGCTTTCCGAGGCGCAGCGCGCTGCGCGGGGCGGCGCCAGCCGCTACGCCTTCATCCTGCTGATCGCGATCGTGGCGTTCTTCGCCGCCTTCATCGCCTGGGCCACCCACGCCAAGCTGCCCGAGGTGATCCGCGGCGACGGCCGGGTGATCCCGTCGGGCCGCAACCAGGTGCTGCAGAACCAGGAGGGCGGCATCCTCGCGGAGACGCTGGTCCGCGAGGGCGAGATCGTGGAAGCCGGCCAGGTTTTGCTGCGCGTCGACAACAGCGTCGCGGTGGCAGGCCTGTCGTCCAAGCGGGCGCGCTATTTGAGCCTGATGTCGCGGGCCGCGCGGCTGACCGCCGAGGCCACCGGCGTCGAGACGATCGACTTCCCGCAGGAGGTGCTGAAGGCGGATCCGCGCCTGGCGGAGAACCAGCGCGCGGAGTTCGCCAAGAACCGCGAGATCCTCGCATCCGAGCTCGAAATCCTCGCGCAGCAGAAGCAGCAGAAGCTCTCCGACCTCGAGAGCCTGCGTCAGAGGGTCATCAATCTCGAAAACCAGCTCGACTCGATCCAACAAGAGGTGTCCTTCGCCCAGCCGTTGGTTCGGTCGGGCGCCATGTCGAGGGTCGAGTTTCTGCGCATGCAACGCGAGGCCGACCGTATCCGGGGCGAGCTGGCCGAGGCCCGCTCGCAGATCCCGGGCATCAGCGCGGCGATCGCGGAAATCGAACAGAAGATCAGCGCCCGCCGCTCCGACGCCCAGGCCGATGCCCGGGCCAGGCTGAACGAAGTGCTGGCCGAAATCGCTGTGCTCAAAGAGGAGTTGGGCGCGGATGTCGACCGGGTGGCACGAACCGAGGTGACATCGCCGGTACGCGGCGAGGTCAAGGAGATCTACATCGACACCATCGGCGGCGTGATCAAGCCCGGCGAGGATTTGATCGAGATCGTGCCGCTTGACGACACGCTTCTGGTCGAGGCGCGCGTCCCTCCCGCCGATCGCGCCGGGCTGCGGCCCGGCCTCGACGCGGTGGTCAAGATCTCGGCCTACGACTTCTCGATCTACGGCGGACTGGACGCCGAGCTCTTGTCGATCTCGGCCGATACCATCGACGACGAAGACCGGCGCGACGGCCTGGAGTACTTCCGCATCCGGGTTCGCACCGACAAGAACTATCTGGGCGACGACC
>CAZMTC010000215.1:0-4675 GCA_964569105.1 uncultured Alphaproteobacteria bacterium
AGCTTCGCGCCGTGCGCCCTTGTTCGTGGCGGCGCAGCCGTTATCGTTCACATGATAACGATCGAGCGGGAGAACGGGACGCACCCATGAACGAAGCGCGCGCGGTTGGCCAACGGGGGTCCGTCAATCCAGCCGTCTATTTCCTGGTCCTGCTGCCCATGCTGTTCTGGGCCGGGAACATCGTGCTCGGCCGCTATCTGCGCGAGGACGTGCCGCCGCTGGGCATCACCTTCTGGCGCTGGTCCGTTGCCGCGGCGATCTTGCTGCCGATCGCCTGGCCGCACTTGCGCGCCGCGTGGCCGCTGATCCGGCGGCACTGGTTCCTGCTGGGTTCGCTCGGTGCCTTCATTTGCGTCATGGGCAATGCCTTCATCTACCTGGCGGTGCAGCAGACCACCGCGATCAACGCCGGCCTGGTCAACGCCACCCAGCCGGTGGTCATGGTGGTGATCGCCTGGCTCCTGTTTTCCGACCGCATCACCGGGATCCAGGGCCTGGGCGTGCTGCTGTCCTTGCTCGGCGTGCTGGCGGTGGTGGCGCGCGGCGACCCCGCCGTGCTCGCGCGGCTCGAACTCAATCCCGGCGACCTGCTGATGGCCGTGGCGGTGGTCGGCTTCGCGCTCTACGCCGTGCTCTTGCGCAAGGTGCCGCACACGATCCCGCGCTTGGCCATCGTGTGGTGCGTTTTCGCCGGCGGTGCTGTGGTCTCGGCGCCCTTCTACGCGCTCGAGACCGCGCTGGGCGACCCGATGGTGTGGTCGGTGAAGAGCGTGATCTCGATCGGTTATCTCTCGATCTTCGCCTCGATCCTCGCGGTGTTCTTCTGGACCCAGGCGGTCCAGGCGCTGGGCTCCAACCGGGCGGGCGTGTTCATCTACCTGATCCCCGTGTTCGCCTCTTTGCTCTCGGTCCTGTTCCTCGAGGACAGGCTGCACCTGTACCACATCGTCGGCTTCGTTCTGGTGGTCGCCGGCATTTACCTCACCGAACGGATCGGTCGCCCCAGCTCATAGGCCCAGCGCGGTCCGGAACCACTGCCAGCGCTCGCCCAGCCATTCGTGCAGAAGACGCTTGCTGTCCTCCAAACCGCCGGTCGAGGGAATGAAGTCGGTCCAGCCGAGGGGCCGCGCCTGTGGCAGTGCCGTGGGCGCGGCAACCGCGTCGGGCATGCCGGCAAGCGCGAAGGCCTGCATGGCGCGGTCGATGTGCCGTCCTTCCGTCACCACGCAGGGCCGCTCGATGCCCGCGGCGCGCAGCATCCTGGCGGAATGCCGCGCGTTTTCGAGCGTGTTGCGCGAGCGGTCCTCGATCCAGCGCGCCTCGACGCCGAAATCCTCCTTCAGAACGCGGGCCATCACGGGCGCCTCGGCCGGCGGCGCCGCTACCTGCCCGCCGCTGACCAAGACCGGCAGCCCATGCCGCCGCGCCAGCCAGGCGCCGTAACGCAGTCGCAAAAGCGTGTTCTCGTCGAGGCTCGGACCGCCATATTCGGGCGCGGCCGCTTCCACGCCTCCGCCGAGCACGACCACCGCGGCGCAAAGCGGCGGCGCGTCGGGCGGCAGCGGCTCGGCCTCGACCTGCGGGCCGGCGAACACCGATACCGCGGGCATCGACAGGACAGCGAGCAACCCGAGCCCGGTCCACGCCGCCGTCCGCCCGGCCAGCGGCCATCGCCGCATCAGCGCAAGTCCGGCCAACGCCAGCAGCAACGGCCCGCTGGGCAGCAGGAGGAGCTGCTTCACGATCAGATACGCGTCGTACATCCGCTCCTGCCTGCCGTTATGCGTTCCGCGCCCAGCGAATTCGTCTTGCCGTCCCCAAACTTCCGGTTGTAGCCTTTCGGATAGAGCCGCGGCGGGGCGACCAACGGCCGGCCCGCGCAAGGGGAGACAGGAAGGTCGAGATAGGCATGTCCATCATCAGGTTCGCCGCTGCCCTGGCGGCGGTGACGCTGCTCGCGTCCGCCTGCGCGGGACCGAGCACCAAATACCATACCTCCGGCGACGCCGAACAGGCGGAGGAAGCCCGGAAGCAGCGCGAGTTCGTGGCGCAGGAGTGGGCAAAGTCGGTGGCTCGGGTCCACCGGGTGGGCTTCCCGCTGCTCGTTGCGGCAGCCGAGCTCTGCACCGACGACCGCCATCGGGTCGCGGGTCACTACGCGGTTTACGACGACGCGCTGGACCACTACGGAGAAGAGTTCCGCTCGGGGGCGCGAAGCGCGCTCGGGCTGTCCGAACGCGCCACCGTGCTCTCGGTCGCGCCCGGCTCGCCCGCCGAGACGGCCGGCATCGAGCCCGGCGACGTACTGGTGTCCATCGACGGTATCGCCGTGCCGCGCCGCGGCGCCGACATACGCACCGCCTGGCACGACATCGGGCAACGTCTCCAGGACGGCCAGCCTGCCGTCTATGTGGTGGAACGCAATGGCGCCACTAAGGAACTCGAGGTTCAGCCGGTCGAAGCCTGCGACTATCCGATCAGCGTGATCAAGGACCCCGAGGTGAACGCCCAAGCCGACGGCGAGACGGTGGCCCTGACCGAGGGCATCATCCGCTTCGTCGCGGATGACGAGGAGCTGGCCCTGGTTATCGGCCACGAGATCGCCCATAACGCCATGGGTCACATCGACAAGCGCCGGACCAACCAGGCGGCGGGCGCCGTCGCCGGGGGCGTCCTCGACGTGCTCGCCGCCCTCGCCGGCGTCAATACCGGCGGCGCGTTCGCGGAGAGCGGCATGCGCATGGGTGGCGGCGCGTTTTCGCAGGAATTCGAGGCCGAAGCGGACTATGTCGGCCTCTACCTGCTGGCGCGGGCCGGCTTTCGGTATGAGAAGACGCCGGTGCTGTGGCGTCGCATGGCGGCGGCGGGGCCGGATGCGATCAGCTATGGCACGACCCACCCGACCACGCCCGAGCGGTTTCTGGCGCTCGAGAAAACGGTCGCGGAAATTGACGGTAAGGTCGGCGCCGGGCGCGCGCTGATCCCCGAGATCACCGCGCCGGAGCCCGCGCCGGTGCGCGATGCCGGCGGGTTCGGCAGCATGTGAGGCGGGCGGTCGGCGCCGGTTCGGCGCCTCGTGACGCGGTTCAGCCGCCGGCCGCCTTGCGCCCGGCGTAGGTGAGCTTGCACACGAGCCAGTCCGGCTTGACGGGGTTGGAGAACCATGGCTCGGCCCAGCCCGCCGCGACGCATTTCCTGATGGTGCGCGGGTCCACGCGCCGCCCGGTTTCGTCGAACAGCGGCAGCTTGCCGCCCGGCTGTTCGAGCCCTCGCGCGAGCCAGCGGCGCTGTGCCTCGGTCGGCCTTGCCGGTGCGGGCGCGCGCTCCGCCCCTGCCACCCTGTTCGCCGTCTTGGCCACCGGGCCCCCTTTTTCTCCCGACCACCCGGCCACTATCCTATGGCGAAGCGCGCCGCCCGCCAAGGATCGGCCGCGAGACGTCGCTTGCAGACACCAACCCGCACTCCGGGAGACCGCCCATGTCCCAGTGCCTGATCTATGTCACCGCCGAAACCGAAGACGAGGCGAAGTCCATCGCTCGCGCCTTGGTGGGCGAGCGCCTGGCCGCCTGCGCCAATATCCTCGGCACGATCACGTCGGTGTTCTGGTGGGAGGGCGAGGTCCAGGACGGCTCCGAGGTCTCGTTGATCCTCAAGACCCGTAAGGACCTTGTCGAGCGTGTCACCGAGCGGATCGAGGCGCTGCATTCCTACGACTGCCCCTGCGTCGTGGCGCTGCCCATCGAAGCGGGCAATTTGGCCTTCCTGAGCTGGATCGATGAGGAGACCGCCCACGCGTGAAGGCCGGTCTCGTCGCTTCGGCGCATGCCCGACGGGGAAAAAAATCCCCATCCGGCGTCTGAGGCGGGGCCGGATGGGTAGTCGGAGGGGGGAAGGTTCGTCGCGGAGGGCCGGCGTCAGGCCTCTGCCGGCGGGTGGCTCCGGCCCGTGCCGCGCAGCGCCTCGAGCTCGTCGAGAAATCGCTGGCGGTAGGAGCGGTCCCGCAGGATGCGCACCAGATCGACCTCGCCTGCGCGGACCCGCGGAAGGCGGAACACCGTGCCGTCGCTATGGCTGTCGGCGAGCCTCTCCATACCGAGGAATTTCGGTTTCGTTCTTGGCGCGGCCTTGACCGAAAAGAGGCCATTTTGTGACTGCCGGCGGTTCCGCGCGCCGCGCATGGCGCCATTGCCCTGCCGGTGGCGACCTTGTCGCCCTCGGGCGCCGCTGCCATCTTGGTGGCGCTGCGACAACCCGCGGGTTCGCAAGGACCCGACAGACGCCCCGACGAGGCGCATATGAGCCGGACCTCCGCGCGGCTGACCCTGCTCTTCTCCTGGCTCGGTCACGCCTACATGCACATGCTGGTGGCGCTCTACCTGACCATCGTGCTGGCGGTGGAGGACGCCTGGGGCGTGCCCTATGACGACCTGATCGCGCTGTGGACCGTGGGTGCATTCCTGACCGGCGCCGGCGCGCCGCTGGCCGGCTGGCTGGGCGACCGCTGGAGCCTGCCGCGCATGATGGTGCTGTTCTTCTGCGGCACCGGCGCGGCCACGGTCGCGGCAGGGCTTGCCACGAACACGCTCACCCTCGCCGTCGCGCTCGGCGCGCTCGGGCTCGCCGCCTCGATCTACCACCCGGTGGGCTTCGCCTGGCTGGTGCGCGGGGCGACGA
>CAZMTC010000215.1:4685-5649 GCA_964569105.1 uncultured Alphaproteobacteria bacterium
AAATCAAAACGGCTATTGAAATTGGAATTCCATACTGGTACCTGGTTCACCGCGATGTTACCTTTACCCGTAATCTTTTGAATGATCTGGTCAAATCGGAAGAAGATGGGCTTCGCCTGGCTGGTGCGCGGGGCGACGAAGCGCGGCATGGCCATGGGTATCCTGGGCGTGTTCGGCTCGCTCGGCGTGGCCGCCGCGGGCGTGGTCGCGGGCCTGCTGATCGATACGGTGGATTGGCGCGCCGCCTTCATCGTGCCCGGCGCGGTCTCGATCGCGACGGGTCTGGTCCTGCTGGCCCTGATCGCCACCGGTCGGGTGATCGAGCATCATGCCGACGCCGCGCCCCAGCCCTCGCCCTCGCGCGGCGACTTCATGCGCGCCTTCGTCGTGCTCTCGGTGACCGTGTTTTGCGGTGGCCTGGTTTACCAGGCGACCCAGACCGCGATGCCCAAGCTGTTCGACCTGCGGCTGGGCGATTGGGTGCGGGACCTCGCGGCGCAGGCCGGCGGCTGGCTCGGCGCGCCGGCGGAGATGGGCGCGGTGGGCCCGGCCGAGGCAGCGGGCGGCCTCGCCGGCATCGGCATGCTGTTCACGCTGGTCTATCTGGTCGCCGGCGGCATGCAGCTCCTGGGCGGCTGGCTGGCTGACCGCTTCCCGCTGCGCAGCGTCTATGTCGCGCTCTATCTGGCCCAGATCCCGCTGCTCTATCTCGCCGGCACGCTCGGTGGGCAGGCGCTGCTGCTGGTGGTGATCGCCATGGTGATCATGAACACAATGGCGCTGCCGGCGGAGAACTCGCTGATGGCCTTCTACACCCCGGCCAAGTGGCGCGGCACCGCCTTCGGCGCCAAGTTCGTGCTCTCGCTCGGCGTCACGCCGGTGGGCGTGCTGCTGGTGTCGCTGGTGTTCGGCGCGACGGGCGGCTTCTACTGGCTGTTCGCGCCGCTCGCCGCCGCGGCGGACG
>CAZMTC010000216.1:0-3615 GCA_964569105.1 uncultured Alphaproteobacteria bacterium
GTCCATCTCGAGGCCGGGCTGCGCAGCCGGGACCGGTCCATGCCCGAGGAGATCAACCGCATCGTGACCGACGCGATCGCCGACGTGCTGTGGACGCCGTCGCCGGACGCCGACCGCAACCTTATGGCCGAAGGCGTGCCGGCGGAGCGCATCACGCGCATCGGCAACATCATGATGGACAGCTACGAGCTGATGCGTCCCGCGATCGAGGCCAGCGGCATGGCGGCGGAGCTGGGCCTGACCCCGGAGGCGTTCGGCGTGGTGACCCTGCACCGGCCGTCCAACGTGGACGACGCCGAGACGCTGGGCGTGCTCTTGGAGGAGATCGGCGCGGTGGCCCGTCGGAGCCCGCTCGTCTTTCCGCTCCATCCGCGCACCCGGGCCCGCCTCGAGGCCTATTCCTTGATGGAAAAGGCGCGCGCAACCCCCGGCCTCATCCTCGTCGATCCCTTGAGCTACATTCCTTTCATGGGGCTCGTCTGCCAGGCCCGCTTCGTCGTTACCGATTCAGGCGGCCTGCAGGAGGAGACCACCTATCTCGGACGTCCGTGCCTGACGGTGCGGCCCAACACCGAGCGGCCGATCACGGTCGAGCAGGGAACCAACCGCCTGGTGCGGCCCGATGCGCTGTCCGCTGAGGTCGAAGAGATCCTGTCCGGGCGGCGCGTCGAGGGACTGCGCCCCGACCTGTGGGACGGCAACGCGGCCGAGCGGGCCGTCAATGACTTGGCTCGGAGGGCGGGCATCGGCGAGGTTGCCGCGATCGGCGATGAGGGCGCATAGACCGATCGGATTCCGCCGGCAGACGTGATGCGGGAAGCAGCAGGAAACACGAAACCCCGCCACCGTCCCGGCGGCACGGCTCGCTCACCCCACATCCGGCTTCGCCGCCTTCCCCGCCAGCAGGCGCTCGGCGATCGCCTCGACGCGCCGGGCGTTGCCCTGCCAGGTGTAGTCGCGCGCCACGATCTCGGCCCGGGCGGCGCGGCCGAGGCGGTCGCGCAGGGCGGCGTCGTCGGCGAGCGTCACGATCCGGCGCTCGAGCGCGCCGTCGTCCTCGGGGTCGAACAGCAGTGCGGTCTCCCCGTGGCGGACGATCTCGCGGATGTTGGCGCGGTCGGGCGCGATCACGGCGCAGCCCGCGGCCATGTACTCGAACAGCTTCAGCGGCGAGGCATAGGCGGTCACGTCGGGCTGCAGGGCCACATCCACGGCGCTCAGCAGCCGGGGGATCGCATCGTGCGGCTGCGTGCCGGTGAAGGTCAGCCGGTCGGCGATGCCCAGGTCGGCCGCGGTGGCCGCGAGGGCCTCGCTCGCCGGGCCCTCGCCGACGACCAGGAGGTGCAGGCGCGGGTCGCCCAGGCGCGCGAAAGCCCGCAGCACGCGGTCCAGCCCGTGCCACGGCCGCACGAAACCGACGAAGCCGAACACCGTCCTGCCGTCGAGCCCGAGCTCGGCCCGGACCGCCCGATCGCGCTCGCCGGTGTAGGCGTCCAGGCGCACGCCGTTGGGGATCACCACGATTCGGTCCTCCGGCACCCCGGCGGCGCGCACGAAATCGGCGAGCGCGTCGCTCACCGTCAGCACGGCGTCCGCCGCGCGCCACACCGCCCGCTCCATCCGTTCCGCTGTGCGCCGGAACGCGAGGTTGCCCAGGCTGGCGCGCTCATACGCCAACGGGGCGTTGACCTCTATGATGTAGGGCAGTCCGAGGACGCGCTTCACCCGCACGCCGGCCGTGAGGAAGGAGTTGTAGCGCTCGTACAGGACATCGGGGCGATATTGCCGGGCCTGCGCGACCAGGGCGCGATGGGCCTTGAAGTTGTAGCCCATCTCCATCAGCTCACCGACCCAGCCGGGCGCGAGGCCGCGCAGCCGCGCCAGATGCGCGGTCAGCCCGGCGGCCGGGGAGGCGTCGGGACCGTCCGGCTCGGGACCGGCCACGGCGACGTCGTGCCCCTGCCGGCGCAGGCCCGCCACGAGCTCGTCGACATGAACGCGCATGCCGTCGCGCGCCAGGATGCGATGGTGGTAGAGAATGCGCATGCCGGGGAGGGCGGTCTTGCGACCGTCGCGGTCCTTTCGCGGGGGTGTCGCGGCGGCGGACGCCGCCGGCGCTTCATTCGGGAGCCCACTGCATTGCCGCCGCCTTTTCAACAAAATACGCGCGCCGCGTCGGGTCGTGCGGCGGGGGCGGGGAGGGCACGACGGCTATGCGGCGGCGATGGCCTCCTCATAGAGCGTTCGGTAGGCTTCGACCATGCCGGTCATGTCGTAGTCGGCGCAGACGCGCTCGCGGTTCGCCCGGCCGAGCCGGCACCGGGTCTCCGGGTCCTCCGCCAGGCGGGCCAGGCCGGCCTGGAACCCCGCGGTGTCGCTTTGGGCGAACACGCGGTCGCGCTGTTCGGGGGGCAGGATGCGCGCGATGTCGCCCGCGTCGTAGGCCGCGACCGGCAGCTCCATCGCCATGGCCTGGAGGAGGGCGTTGGGCATCTGCTCGGTTTCGGAGGTCATCGCGAAGATATCGGCGGCCTCGAGCGCCGGACGGATGTCGTCCAGCGCGCCGGGGAGCCGGACGCGCGCGGCGATCCCCGCCGCCTCCGCCTGCGCCTCGAGCGCGGGCCGTTCCGGTCCCTCGCCACACACGGTCAGGGTCACCCGCTCGCCCAGAGCCGCGCACGCCGCGATCAGCCGGTCCAGGCGTTTCTCGGCCCGCAGCGGGGCGACCGCGACGATATGGGCCGCGGACCCCGGCGCCGCCTCCGTTCGTGCCCGTGAGCGGCGGTACCAGTTCACGTCGACCCCGTTCGGGATCAGCCGGATGCGCCGCGCGGCTGTCCAGCGCTGCTCGCGGGCGATCCTCTCGAGGTTGTGCGCCGGCGTGACCAGGGCGTGGGCTCCGCGCAGCGCAATCCGCCGATAGAGGCTTCGCCGGCGCAGCGGCCGCAGGGCTTCCTCCGGTCCGAAGCCGCTCTCGAAATGGATGTGCGGCCGAACCCCGTACAGACCAGCGGCAAGGCACCAGTCCATGCTGCCCCAATTGTAGGTGCAGACCAGGTCCGCCCCCGCGCTCTCGAGCCGGCGCGCGATGGCGGGCAGCCGCCGCAGCCCGCCGGCCGGCACATCGGCCTCGACGGCGAAACGGGTTTCGGGCCACAGCCGCGCCGCGGCCGCGGTGGCGCCGTCCAGGGCCAGGAAGGTGTGAAAGAACCCGTCGCCGAGCCGGTTCGCCACGTCGGCGATGCGCACCTGCACGCCGCCGATCCCGAAAGTCGGAAAGACGTGGAGAACGTGGCGGTACGAACTGGACATGGACGATCGCGAGGACTAGTGCCCACCTTCACGGAAGGGCACCCCGTATGATCGCTTGCCGTGGCCCCTGGTTAGGAAGCGTCGCGCCGGCGATGCGGCGCATCGCCAAGCGGCGCCGACGCGGCCAGGGGTCACGGCAAGCGACCCGAAGGGCGGCCTGTTCCGCCCCTCGGACGGCGTCGCCCGCCCCTTGCGATGCTCCGGCATCGCGGCGGGACGCGCTCCTTGCCGAGAAACGGGACAGGCCGTCATACGGGGTGCCCTTCCGTGAAGGTGGGCACTAACGGGCGCCCTCGGCCCAAA
>CAZMTC010000216.1:3625-5620 GCA_964569105.1 uncultured Alphaproteobacteria bacterium
GGTCTGCAGCACGATCAGGAAATCGAACACGATCGTGAAATATTTCACATAGAACAGATCGTACTGAAGCTTCTGCTTGGCGTCTTCCACCGACGCGCCATAGGGGTAGTTGAGCTGCGCCCAGCCCGTGATGCCCGGCCGGACCGAATGGCGCTCGTGATAGAAGGGGATCTCCTCGGCCAGCATTTCGACGAATTGCGGCCTTTCCGGGCGCGGACCGACGAAGCTCATCTCGCCCTTGAGCACGTTGATGAGTTGCGGCAGTTCGTCGACACGCGTCTTGCGAATGAACGCTCCGACGCGCGTCACGCGCGGATCGTTGGCGATCGCCCAGCGCGGCGCATCCCCGTTCTCGGCATCGGTCTCCATGGAACGGAACTTGATCAGGGTGAACGGAACGCCGCCGCGGCCAACCCGGACCTGATGATAGAAAACCGGGCCGCGGCTCTCCAGGCGGATGGCCAGGGCGGTCGCGACGAACAGCGGCAGCGTGAAGGTCAGCATCATCGCGGCGACCGAAATGTCGAAAACCCGCTTGGCGAGCCGATGCAGCTTGGATGAGCGAAAGCCCTCGTTCGCCAGGAACCAGCTGGGGTGCAGCGCGTCGAGGTCGATGCGTCCCTGCGCGCGCTCCATGAAGCTCTGGTAGTCGGTGACCGCGATCCCTTGCAGCCGCAGCCGAATGAGGGGCCGCAACGGCAATTGCCCGCGGCGTTCCTCCATCGCCACGACCACCTCGTCGATTGGCTTCGTGGTCGCGAACTCGGCGAGGTCGTCGGGCTCGAAGACGCGCTTCGTGTCAACCTTGGGCTGGCCGTTCTCGATGTGCACGAAGCCCACCACGACAAAGCGGCTCTCGCTGCCGCGGCGCTCCAATTCGGCGATGCGCGCCGCGCGCGTGCCGGTGCCGAGAACCAGGATACGGGTCTTGAACTGCGCAAGTCTGGTCACGCGGCCGAAGCCCACGCGCACGATGAAGTTGATCGGCACCGCGAGCGCGAATGCCAGCGTCACCGACGCTTCGGGCAGGCGCAGGAACGACAAGAGATAGGCCGCCGCACCGTAGATCACGTAGGCCAGGAAGAACGCCGCGACGATGCGCACGAACATGTCGGTATAGCTGCTGACCGCGCGCCAGCTGTACAGGCCCATGGCGAATACCATGCCGGCCAGGACGGCGCACACGAACAGCAGGCGGCCAACCTCGATGGACGGCGAAAAGATGAATGCGCCGCCCAGAATTGCACGGGCTGCGAAATAGCACCCGACAAATATCAGGCAGTCCAGAAGAGCCAACAGGGCCAGCGGACGCGAAAAGTTCGAACCGATCATGAAAGCCGGAAACCAGGAGTTGCGGACCTGCGGCGCGTCTCGATTATACGGTTTACGATTAAAATACCGTTTACCAATATGTTGCAGATAGTCCTCGCCGGTTGGCGCCGTCGGCATGCAGGCCGAACATCGCCCGGCGGTCCGTCTCCCGACACATGGGTTGTGATCCTACGTCCCGACAGCGTTGGAGGCTGGCTCGGCGGTCGCCACCGAAGGCTCGTGAACGCGCTCAAGAAATCCCGCGAACATCAACAGCGCCCATATGGGAGCGCTGTGGTCGCGCACACCGGAGATATGCTGCTCAACCATCGTTCGGATGAAGCCATCGTTGAAGAAACCGGTGTCTCGCAGAATGCCGTTGGTAAGCACGTCCTCGACATGGGCCTTGAGTGGACCGCGAAACCACCGCGCCAGCGGCACGCCGAACCCCATCTTCTCCCGATACAGAATCTCGCCCGGTACGTCGCGCTCGAGCGCCTTCTTGAACACATGCTTGCCCTCCCGCCCGCGCAGCTTGAGCGACGGGGCGACGCCGCCCGACCATTCGACGAAAGGGTGGTCGAGCAGGGGCACGCGGACTTCCAGGGAATGAGCCATGCTCGCGCGGTCGACCTTGGTCAGGATGTCGCCGGGCAGATAGGTCTTCATATCGACATACTGTAC
>CAZMTC010000217.1:0-995 GCA_964569105.1 uncultured Alphaproteobacteria bacterium
GGCCGCCAGGGCGACGCCGGCGCGTCGAAGTTCTTCGTCAGCCTCGAAGACGATTTGATGCGCATCTTCGGCTCGGAGCGGATGGACAGCTGGCTCCAGCGCCTGGGCCTGCAGGAGGGCGAGGCGATCGTCCACCCCTGGATCAACAAGGCGCTCGAGAAGGCCCAGGGGAAGGTCGAGGCGCGCAACTTCGACATCCGCAAGAACCTGCTGAAGTTCGACAACGTGATGAACGACCAGCGCAAGGTCATCTACGAGCAGCGCAAGGAACTGATGCGCACCGACGACGTCACCGAGACGGTCGAGGACATGCGCTCCGAGGTGATCGAGGATCTGGTCGGCCGCACCATGCCCGAGGGCGCATACCCCGAGCAATGGGATATCGACGGGCTGCACCAGGAGGTGCACCGCATCTTCGGCCTCGACCTGCCCGTCAGGGATTGGGCCAAGGAGGAAGGCATCGCCGACCAGGAGGTGCGCGAGCGCCTCGCCAAGGCGGTCGATGACCACATGGCGCGCAAGACCGCCGACATCGGCCCGGAGCTGATGCGCATGGCCGAGAAGTCGGTGCTGCTTCAGCTCCTGGACCAGCAGTGGAAGGACCATTTGCTGGCGCTCGACCATCTGCGCCAGGCAGTGTCGCTGCGCGCCTACGCGCAGAAGGACCCGCTCAACGAGTACAAGCGAGAGGCCTTCGCGCTGTTCGCCGACATGCTGGGGCGGCTGCGCGAGGAGGTCACGGCGGTGCTCGCCCACATCCAGGTGCGCGCCCCCGAGCAGGCCAAGGCAGTGCCGGAGGGGCCGAGCCGGATGCAGGAATCGCGCACCGACCCGGCGCTGGCCCGCGCGCCGGCGCCCGGCGGCGGCGGTGCCCAGGGACGGCCCGCTCCCGCGCGCCAGCCGGCCATGGCCGGGGCCGGCGCGCAGCTCGCCCCCGGCGGTGCCGGCCAGGCGGCGGCCGAGGCCGACCCCGAGGACCCGGCGAGCTGGGGCAA
>CAZMTC010000217.1:1005-5613 GCA_964569105.1 uncultured Alphaproteobacteria bacterium
ACGACCCTTGCCCGTGCGGCTCGGGCAAGAAGTTCAAGCACTGCCACGGCAAGGTTGTCTGAGGGCTGCGGACGAGAGGCTTTCGCGGTAGACTGCCGGGCATGAACGATCTGGACCGCATTGCCATCGAGCCCGGGGAGCGTGGTGGGCGCCCCTGCATCCGCGGGTTGCGGATCACGGTCTACGACGTGCTGAGCTGGCTGGCTGCGGGGATGAGCGAGGAGCAGATCCTCGAGGACCACCCGGATCTGGAGCGCGCGGACATCGAGGCGTGCCTGGCGTTCGCCGCCGACCGCGAGCGGCATGTCGACCCGGCTTCGGCGTGAAGCTGCTGCTGGACCAGAACCTGTCGCACAAGATACTGCAGGCCTTGGACGAGCGGTTCGAAGGGCCGGGCCATGTGCGGGATCACGGATTGGAGCGCGCGAGCGATGACGGGATTCGGCTGCGCTCGAACGCTCAACTGTGCTGCGCTTTGAACTGACGTGGTAGCGGGACGATGCCCCAGATCACCACCGACCTAGCCGGCGGCGTGCTGACCGCCGTCATCGCCAATCCGCCCGACGGGCTGATGGACGCCGGCACCGAGGCAGAGCTGGCGGCGGTGCTCGACCGCACGGAGGGCGACGACGCCGTTCGGGTCCTGGTGCTGAGCGGCGGCCTCGAGGGCGTGTTCGTGCGCCACTACTCGGTTGCGGCGCTGGCCGAGCTGTCCGACGCGCTGCGGCGTAAGGGGCGGCGCTTCGACGAGACCTCCGAGGTCACCGACCATCCGCTCAACGCCATCTGTCGGCGCATCGAGGCGCTGCCCAAGCCGGCGGTCGTTGCGCTCAACGGCACCGCCATGGGCGGCGGCTGGGAGCTGGCGATGGCGGCGGACATCCGCATCGCGCAGGAGGGGCCGTTCGATCTGGGCCTGCCCGACGTCAATCTCGGCATCCTCCCCGGCGCCGGCGGCACCCAGCGCCTCGCACGGCTGGTCGGCACCGCGCGGGCGCTGGAGATGACACTGCGCGGGCGCACCGTCGGACCGGACGAGGCGCTGGCCCTGGGCATGGTGCAAGAGACGGCCGCCGACGCCCGGGCGCGGGCAGCGGAGATCGCCGCCGGGCTGGCGGCCAAGCCGCCGCGCGCGCTCGCGCACATCAAGCGCCTGGTCCGCGCGGCACTGCCGGCTATTGACCCGGAGACACTGGCGCTGGAGAGCCGGCTGTTCCTCGACCTGGCGGTCAGCGACGAGGCCAACGCGCGGATGCATGCGCTGGCGAAGGGCGGGCGCGACATCCGCGACGGATAGCGGCGCCACCGTCAGGTTGACCAGACCGAGGGCCTCGGGAAAAGAGTCCAGTCACTGGAAGGTCCGGGCGACGCCGAGGCGCGTCAGGACAGCAGTCGGCCGATCACGGCGGTCAGCGCCTCGCGGGAAAACGGTTTCTCGATCGTCGCGTCGGCTCCCAGCTTCCGCGCGACGCGGAGGAAGTCGCCCGCACCCCGACGCCCGCCGCCCGACATCGCGACAATGGCCAGCTCCGGCCAGCGCTTGCGCACGTCGATGATGGTTTCGACGCCTTCCTTGTCGGGCATGATGATGTCGATGAGCAAGAGATCGGGAAGAGCCTGTTCGCAGGCGCGGATCGCCTCCAGGCCATCGCGGGCGAGGTTCACCGTATGGCCGCCGTGCTCGAGCATCTTGCGAACGGTGGCGAGCACCATCGCATCGTCATCGACCAGCAGGATGTTGGCCATACGCTTTCGCCCTCGCTTTGTCGCTCCCTGCGCCAAGCCACTAGTCGCGACACAAGCCGGTTCCTCTTGCACCGGTACGAAGTCAATTGTCCCCGGAACGACGATAGATGGAATCATAAATACATCGACATTACACGACATTTTTGTCGATGTGCTATCCTTGCCTGGAAAGTCAACGTACGTCTCGGCGACGCGGCATGTCTTCCCTGCCCGTCCGCTGACGGGTCTTCCACGTTGCGGCAATATGCGCTTGCGTCTTTCGAATCTCGAAGCATCGACATTGGGCCCGGCGTTTGTCGCCGGCCTCTACGGCGTCGTCGCCGCCGTGTGGATCGTCACCAGCGATCTGGTTGCGTCGGCGGGCGCCGCCTCGGAAGCCGATATCTTGGCCGTCCAACTGGCCAAGGGGCTGGCGTTCGTCGGCGTTACCACGGGCGGGCTGTATTGGCTGACCCGTCGGCTGGTTGGCGCCAACATCCGCGAGCTCGAGCGGTTCCGGGCGTTCGCCGCCGCGGCGTCCGATTGGCTCTGGGAGACGGACGCCGACCACCGCATGGTCTACATCTCTCCGGCGCGCGAGCAGCTCGTCGGCGAGCCAAACGATCAGGTGCTGGGCCGGACCCGTTGGAACTATGCCGGCGCCGACCTCGACCACCCGGCGTGGCGGGATCATGTGGCCGCTCTCGAGCGCCGCGAGCCGTTCCGGGACTTCGTGTACGAGGTCGACATAGCGGGACAGGGGCGCCGCATACTGCGGACATCGGGCACGCCTGTCTTCGACGGGAAGCGCCGCTTCCTCGGCTACCGCGGCGTGGCCCGGGACATCACAGCCGATCGAGAGGTCCAATCGACGCTGCGCGACTTCGAGCGCGACCTCGACGCGTCCCGACGCCGACTGGCCGCCCTGCTCGATGCGCTCCCGGCCGAGATCGTCCTGGTCGACGGGGACGGCCGCATCGCGGAGGTCAACGAGGGGTGGCGCAGAGCGGTCGAGGCCGAACAACGGGCCGGCCCGGATCATGGCGTCGGAAGCCCCTATGTCGCGGTCTGCCGCATCGCGAGCGCCGACAGCGAGGCGGCCGCCACGGCCAGGGCGGCCCTGGACCGCATCCTCGCCAACGAGCCGATCGCCGATGACCTGGAGTACGTCCACGAGACCGAGGTGGGGCGGCGCTGGTTCCGCATTGCGATCTTGCCTCTGAGTCACGAAGATCTGGACGGTGCGGTGGTCGCGCATTTCGAGGTCACCGACCGCAAGGAAGCCGAGTTGCGGCTGGCCGAACGCGAGGAGCGGTTCCGCATCCTGTCCGACCTGGCATCGGACGTGGCCTTCGCCTATTCGGCCGAAGCCGACGGCAGCCTCCGCCGAAAATGGGTTTTCGGCTCCGGCATGCGCGAATGGAGCGGACTGCTGCCGGTTTCGATCGGCCGTGACCACGGAATACCGCCGCAGGCCGAATCGAACGACGATGACGGTCGTCGCCGGCTGCGCCGGCTATTGGCCGGGAACCCGGTCGCGGACGATCTTCGCATCCCGAAGGACGACGGCGGCGAGCTGTGGATCCGCTTCGCCGCGTGGCCCCGGACCGACGAGGCAGACAGTCGGATCGTGGAGATCGTCGGGTCGATGAAGGACATCACCGACCTCAAGGTCATGGAAGAAGAGCTCACCCAGGCGCAGAAGATGGAAGCGATAGGCCAGCTCACGGGCGGCATCGCGCACGATTTCAACAACCTGCTGACCGTTATCCTGGGCAACGCCGAGGAAATCGTGCAGTCCGGCGACCCTTACGACACGTCGCTGAAGGATGCGGCCTCGCTGATCGAGCAGGCGGGGCGGCGGGGCGTCGAACTCACCCGGCAGCTGCTCGCATTCTCGCGCCGGCAGCCGCTGGTTCCGCAGCGGATCGACCTGGCGGAAATGCTGGCGGCGCAGCGGGCCCTGCTCGACCGGACGCTCGGCGAGACCGTGACCGTGGACATTCGGACGCCGGACGGCCTTTGGCCGGTTCACGCCGATCCGACGCAGCTCGAGACTGCGTTGCTCAATGTCGCCCTCAACGCCCGCGACGCCATGCCCGAGGGCGGAACGCTGACGATCCGCGCCGAGACCCTGACGGGCGAGGATGTCCCTGTGGGCCTCGCCCCGGGCGAGTACGTGTCCATTTCTTTGACCGATACGGGGGTCGGCATCCCAGGTGATCTTCTGGATCGCGTGTTCGAGCCGTTTTTCACGACCAAGGATGTGGGCAAGGGCACCGGCATGGGCCTGTCCATGGTCTACGGCTTCGCCCGGCAGTCCGGCGGCATGGCGACAATCGAGAGCCGGCCCGGGGAGGGCACGACCGTCCGGCTCCTCCTGCCGCGCCACAGCGAGCCGGCCGAAACAGCCGAGGAGACGAGCCACCCGCGACCGCAGGCGATGCAGACGGGCAAGGAGACCGTCCTCATCGTGGAGGACCAGCCATTGGTGCTGGATTCGGTCGCCAAGATGGTCAACCGGCTGGGTTACACGGTCTTCACCGCGAGCAATGCCTCCGAGGCGCTGGACGCTGTAGAGACAAGGCCCGAGATCGACCTCGTTTTCTCGGACATCCTGATGCCGGGCGAGATGAACGGTGTCGATCTGGTCCGCGCCGCCCGCGAGCGCCGCCCCGGACTCAAGGCGCTGCTCACCACGGGTTATTCGCAACGCCTCGCACGCAACGGCGCCGAGCCCGACGTGGCGGTTCTGTACAAGCCGTACCGATTGAGCGAGCTGGCCGAAGCGCTGAGGGGCGCGCTGGACGACTGATCCCAGGGCTCGGGACAAGCGCGCGCCGTCCGCCGGGCCTACCCCTCCTCCCGCGCGCGCAGGAAAGC
>CAZMTC010000218.1:0-5569 GCA_964569105.1 uncultured Alphaproteobacteria bacterium
AACTCCGACCTTCACTTCCCTTGGGGTGCGACTTGTTGCGGCTGGACCGCGTTTCCCCATCGGCTAAACTTGAGCTCGATGGGATAGGGTGAGCGGTAGGTTGCGGCTGGACCGCGTTTCCCCATCGGCTAAACTGAGGCCGAGAACTTGGCGTCGTACGGCGACGTTGCGGCTGGACCGCGTTTCCCCATCGGCTAAACTGGATATCCTCACAAGGCCCTGTTTTCAGGGCCTTTTTTCTGACCGGCGGCAAGGACGAATTGTCTGATTCGCTCAGAACAAAGCGAGTTGGTCTGGATTTCGCCATCCGGGTTCTCGTTTCCTTCCGTCGAACGACAGGATCGATTCGTACTGTTTGTCGGTGATCGTGAGAACGTGCACCTTACCGGTCTTCGGCAGGTTTGCGCGCACATGCTTGATGTGTGTCTCGGCCTGTTCCTTGCCCGAACAGAAGCGCAGGTAGATCGAGTACTGCGACATCTCGAATCCCTGGTCCAGCAGGAACTGCCGGAACTTGGTCGCCGCGCGCCGTTCCGCCTTGGTCATCACGGGCAGGTCGAACATGACCAGCATCCACATGATCCGATAACCGCTGAGTGCCATGGGTCACGCCCGGCCGATGGCCGCGGCGTCGAGTTCCAGCAGTCCGGCGGGCAGATCGATCCGCGGTTCGCCGCTTTCGAAGGCCGCGGCGACGGACGCGGCCAGCCGCTCCAGGCAACCGGAAACCGGCGTTGTGCCCCGGGCGGTGGCCATGTCCACCGACAGCACCGCAACGAGCGCCCGCTTGGCATCGGACGTCACCGACTCTTCGCCGGCGTCGCGCAGCCGGGCCACGGCCAGATCGACAAGCGGCCGGAACGGTTCCATCAGGTCCGACGCCAAGCACATGGCGTCGCTTCGTGTGCGGTGATGGATACCCACCGAGGGGTGCAATCCCGCCGCCATCGCCGCGCGCGCGGTCGCGGCGCGCAGCACCGTGTAGCCGTAGTTCAGCATCGCGTTGGGCCCGTCCGCCGCGCGGTCGCGCCGGAAATCCGGCCCCATCAGCAGCGGCCAGTACCGTCGCGCGGCCTGCGCCTCCAAGTTGTCCGGATCGCCGGAGCGCACCTTGCGTGCCAGCGCCGCCACGCCGCCGCTGCGTTGGCCGACGGCTTCGAGGACTGCACCCTGCTGGGCGATCTTGGCGTGGACCAGCGCCTGCCACAGACGCTTCTTCAGCGGCTTTACCGCCGACAGCTGCGCCCGCATGCGCACGGTCTGCGCGTGGTGCGTGTCGGCGGGCCACATCCACGCCACGGGCGAGTGGTTCGGCCCGCACAGCACCGCTGGCACGCCGCGCCGCGCCAGGGTCACGAACAGGTTGTTGGTGTAAGTGATGCCGTGGGCGTTGGCCACCACGGCGGCGATGTCGTCGAGCGGAACGCGACCGATCTCCTCGCCGCCGGACTGCACCACCAGAAAGCCGCGCTCCACCGACAGGTGCCTTCCGTCCTCGGCGATCTCCACGACCCGGGCGATCATCGGGGCGGCCCCGGATCGTGGACCCGTCCCATCGGGTCTATGTGCACCTTGCGCGCCCGACGTTCCTTGAGCTTGCTGATCGTGGCAAAGTCCCACCGAAACGGATCATCGGCATCGGCATGACGCGATTGCAAATTGCCGCTTTCACGGATGCCTGCCAATCGCAATCGGTTTGCAGACGGCTCCAGCCGTACCACGCGCATCAACTGGTCTCGACCATCGACATCAAGCGCCAATACATCGCCCTTGTGCATTCGCAACACGATCCGCGCCGCCGGGTGGGCAATGCGGCGTGCCGGCGTGACGCCCCTGTTCGCGTCGAACACCGTGACGACCTCCGGCACCCAAGCCCCGTCGGGCTGCTCGTAGATGTCGATGCGATGATTGGTGCCCGGGACTACGGCCTTGTAAGGCTTGCCGTCGGGGTCCCGAAGCGCGATCACGTCCCTCTCCGGCTTCAGGATGCGCACGCGCCGCACCCCAGTGTCCTCGGCGAACCGCGCCAATGCCTCCTCGCGCTTGGCTCCGGCTGCCTCGGCTTCGTGCAGATAGTCCTCCACCCGTGCCCGTAAGGCCGGGTCGCGAATGCGTTTGACCTCCCCGGGGGACAGCGCCGTCACCGGCTTTCGGAACACCAGGTTGTTGCCGTCCCATAGCGCCGGGTCGCGCACTATCCCGTAGGCGGTGTCCTCGTGGAGCTGTCCAGCTTTGCCGTGGTCCGGCTTGTACGACACCGCCGTCCGCTCCAGCTGGCTCGCCAGTGCTTCGCGAAAGCCGTCGAAGGGCGCCGGCAGTTCGTCGACCAGCCGGTCCAGCTCCTGCTCCTCGGCACGGCCGGCGGCCCGGGCGATCCGGTTCAGCAGGCCGCGCGTCGTGACGGCGGTGACGAAGGCGTCGATGGCGTGGTGGCGGTGGTCCGCCCGGTTCTTGAGGTTGTGGTCCCACAGCAGCGCGTTCAGCCCCCACTTGCCGCGCAGCATCGCGGTCAACCGTCCGGGCGTGACCCACACCCGGTCCGGATCGCCGACCAGGCCGAGATAGGCCTTGACCGTTCGGGCCAGATAGGCCGTGTCGGTGAGCTGCCGGTCCAGGAAACCTCGGTCGCGCTCGTACCGCTCCATCGCGTCCGGCGCGAAACGCCAGCGCTTGTTGCCGGGCAGTGCTTCGGCGCGGGCCACGATCTCGGGCCAGGCGGGATCGTTGCCGAACGCCTCGAACGGCGTCTTGTTGGTCTTCAGGCGGTTGGCCCGACGCAGGCACAGCACCCGGTTCGCGGCGCTGTTGTCCAGCGTCTGCGAGAACGGAAGGATGTGATCGATGTTGACCGCGTCGCTGAACAGCATCCTGATCCCGATCTGCTCGCCCGTGTAGACGCAGCGGCGGTCGATGGCATCCAGCTCCTCGTACAGCCGCAGCCGCATCCGGTTCTCGCCGGTGTCGGGCTGGCCCAGCCCCGCCAGCTTGGCCCGGCGCGCATCGTTCTTCTTCTGGTTTTCGGTCTGCTCCCGGTCGTCGCGTTCTCGCTGCTCTCGGCTCTGCTTGAGCTTGCGGGCAAGCTCGACGACCACCTCGTCGGGCGGGCCGTGGGTGTCGATCAGGTCGTTGATTAGCCTGCGCAACTGGTTCAGTCCGATATGGACCGTCGGGTTCGGGATGCGCCCGTATCGCTCCTCGGGCGGGTCGTCCGGGTCGCCGGAGCCCGAGACCCGATCGGGCAGGCCCTCGCCGTAATAGGGCAGGCGTGCCAGGCGTTCGCCGGGGCGCCTGTCGGAATGATGATAGCGCGGGTCGGCCAGCTCCACCGCCTTGTCGTAGGTGATCACGGCGTCGAGCACCTCGCCAGTCGTCTCGTCCACCGCCTCAGCGGTCGCGCTTTCCAGCACCGGCACCACCTTGCCCAACGCGCGGCGGCCCAGCCGCGCATGGCCGTCGGGGAGGGGGGCGTCGGCGGCGGCCCGTGCCGCCTCCGGCGCCAGGCCGCAGTCCTCCTCCAGCCATGCGATCAGGGTGTCCTCGTCCTCCTCCTCCAGCAGTCGCTCGACGATCTCGGCCTGGCGCCCAGGCGCCAGCGCGTGCCAGTCGACCCCGAAGCGCTTCTCGTCGGACAGCACCTTGGCCGCCCGGTCGCCGTCCAGGCCCTTGCGCCGCTCGGATTCGAGGTTGAAGCGCACGTCCCGGTCGAGGCCGAGTATGCGCCGCGCCTTGTCGAACGTCAGGTTCTTGCCCTGAAACAGCGGCTTCGCCAGTGCGTCGCGCTGACTCCGGTCCAATCTGCGTGCCGCTGTATCCAAACGGGAATAGCGCAGGTTGGCGAGCTCCTGCAGGATGCGGAAGCGTTGCGCCAGTGGCAGCGCCCAGGGCGCCCGGAAGCCGCCCAAATCGTCCTTGTCCGCCGCCGGGTCGAGCGCGCATTTGCCTGGATCGACGGGGCGCAGAGGACGTTGGCGGAACATGATGCCGCGAATCTCGTCTCGGGCCGCGTCGGTCAGAACGTCGGGATGGTGCCCTCGCTGTGCCTCCCACAGTGCGTCGAACTCTGCCTCGACCATTTCACGCTGGGGATAGAACTCGTATTCGGCCTTCGCACCGCGCCCCTTGAGCCTGGCGCGGACAGGGTGGCGGTTCGGGTCGTTGGAATCCATGCCGACATGCCGCAGGGCCAGGAACTCGCCCAGGGTGCGCGCACCGCGTTCGGCCATCAGGTCATTCAGGCGATCGCCCGCCGCCTTGATCTTGCCGGGATCGTCGTCCTTGCGCCGCTCGGTCTTGCGGTTGCTCTTGAAGCCGCGCCGCTGGTGCAGGTGGAACAGCGCCCGCCCCAGATGATGCGGCGGCAGCGCCTCGTCGAGGCCCTTGGCCCGGAGCACGTAAGGATCGGCCGACTCCAATGCCTTTCGCTCGGCGGGGTTGGCCGGCATCAACCCATGCCGGATCAATGCGTCCATCAGATCCCGCTTGCGCAACAGCATCCGGTCGCGCCGGCGCCGCGCACTGCGCGCGCGCCGCCGGTCCACCGCGAGCGACGTGCCGCTCTGCGGATCGCGCCCGTCGGGAAACACCCGCACGCCCAGGTCGCGGATGTCCTGCGGGGCGCCATCCGCGCCGATATCCAACAGGCACCACCCGATCGAGTTGGTGCCCATGTCGAGGCCAAGGCGTGTCGGCATGAGGCGTCTCCCCGAGGCTTGTAATCTCTACGTGCGGGTCGTAATGTTTCTGCACGCGGTGAGACATTTTAGCCGATGGGGAACCGCGGTCCATCCGTTAACAAGGCTTCAAGCCAACGGATGAAGGGGCGGGCTACGGCCCGCCCCTTTTCGTAGCCGGTAAATGCAACCGCGCATTAGTCGCATTCCAGCTCCCGCCCCGACCAACCCCCTCCGCCTGGTCAACCTCCGTCCGCCTCAGTCGGCGAACGGGTCGCGCACCAGGATGGTGTCCTCGCGTTTGGGGGAGGTGGAGAGCAGCGCGACGCGGGTCTCGATCAGCTCCTCGATGCGCACGATGTACTTGATCGCGGTGGCCGGGAGCTGGGCCCAGGAGCGCGCGCCCTCGGTGCTCTCGTGCCAGCCCTCGACGGTCTCGTAGACCGGCGTGAGCCGCGCCTGCTCGGCCAGGCCGGCGGGCAGGTGGTCGAGGCGCTCGCCGTCGAGCTCGTAGCCGGTGCAGATGCGGATCTCGTCGAGCCCGTCGAGCACGTCGAGCTTGGTGAGCGCGATGCCGTCGATGCCGCCGACCTTGACCGCCTGGCGGACCATCACCGCGTCGAACCAGCCGCAGCGGCGCTTGCGCCCCGTGGTGGTGCCGAACTCGCGGCCGCGCTCGCCCAGCAGCGTGCCGATCTCGTTGTCCTGCTCGGTGGGGAAGGGGCCCAGGCCGACGCGCGTGGTGTAGGCCTTGGTGATGCCGAGCACGAAGTCGATCGTGCGCGGGCCGACGCCGGTGCCCACGGCGGCCTGGGCGGCCACCGTGTTCGACGAGGTGACGTAGGGGTAGGTGCCGTGGTCGATGTCGAGCATGGCGCCCTGGGCGCCCTCGAACAGGA
>CAZMTC010000219.1:0-5451 GCA_964569105.1 uncultured Alphaproteobacteria bacterium
CGCGCGCGGCGATCCGGGCCGGCGCAAGCTGCCGGTCACGCCCGAGGAACTGCTTGAGGCCGCGGTGCTGATCTATCTCCAGGGCCTCGGCGCGCGGGTGCCGCCCGGGGCGCTGTGAGGGGAGGAAGCGGCTCGACCCGGTGGACCGTCCCCCGGTCGCACGTCCCCCACCGAATCTCCTGGTACCCGCCGCCCTCCCTCCCCATCTCTCCATCGAATCGCAAACGGCGCCACTTGACAGGGGAAACGGGCTCCCCTACCTATGTAAATGTCATTAACATTCACATCGCGTGGAACGGAGAGCATGGAGATCGCAGCAAGACTCGACGACTACGGCAAATGGGCCTGGATCGGCGTCATGGTTCTGGGCTTCGTCCTGTTTTGGCCGATCGGCCTGGCAATCCTGGCGTATCTACTGTGGAGCGGACGCATGGGCTATTGGAAGCGAGGCGGCATCGGTGACGTGGGCAGGGCGCGCGGGCGCTGGTACGGACCGTGCGGCGGCGCGCGGCGCCATCACCGCGACTCGAGCGGCAACAGCGCCTTCGACGAGTACAAGGCGGAGACGCTGCGTCGGCTCGAGGACGAGCAGCAGGAGTTCCTCGACTTCCTCGAGCGCCTGCGCCAGGCCAAGGACAAGGCCGAGTTCGACCAGTTCATGGCCGAACGCCGCAGCCGCCCCGCTCCGCCGCCCGCCGGCGACGTGGAGGGCGAGCCGGAGCCGAAGACCGAACGCTGACCGGCACCGAAGGCCGAGACGACCGCGCCGGGCCCCGCCAAGGGCCCGGCGCTTTCGTCTGCGGGCCGGCAGGATCGCGCTCCGGCCGGGGAATCAGGTTTCGCGGCGGTCTCCCATCGGAACGGGGGCCCCGCCGCGCCGCCGCGCTCTACTCCCGCCGCCGCAGGTACACGAACCAGTACACCGCCCCCACCAGCACGCCGCCGCCGATGACGTTGCCGACGGTCACCGGCACCAGGTTGGCGATCGCGCCCTGGACCGTGATCGCGGCGTAGTCGCCCGGCACGGCGCCGATCGCGGTCCAGAATTCGGGCGCGGCGAACCACTTGATGCCCAGCCCGACCGCCAGGAAATACATGTTGGCCACCGAGTGCTCGAACCCCGCGGCGACGAAGGCGGCGATGGGCGGCACGATGGCGAGGATCTTGCCGGTCACCGTTTGGGCCGAGTAGGTCAGCCACACCGCCAGGCACACCAGCACGTTGCACAGCACGCCCAGGAACAGCGCCTCGACGAAGCCGAGCTGCGCCTTGGCGCCGGCAATGCCGAGCGCCGTGCGCCCGACCTCGCCGCCGGCGAAGCCGTGCTGCCCGGCCAGCACCGTCAGCGCGGCCGTGCCGACGCCACCCGCAAGGTTGCCCAGATAGACCAGCCCCCAGGCGCGGCCCAGCGCGGCGGTGCCGATTTTCCGTCCGGCCCACGCCATGACCATCAGGTTGTTGCCGGTGAACAGCTCGGCGCCGCCCACCACCACCAGGATCAGCCCGACCGAGAAGGCCACGCCGCCGAGCAGCCGCGCCAGCCCGTAAGGCAGCTCGCCCGCCGCCCCGGTGACGGTGGTGGTGAAGAAGATCGCCCCGAAGGCGATGTCGGCGCCCGCCAGCACGGCGAGCGCCAGCAGCGACAGCGTGTCCGCCCGCGCCTTGGTGGCGCCGATCGACTCGGCCTTCCTGGCCATCTCGGCAGGCAGCAGCGCGTCGACGCGGCGGTGCGGTTCGGTCTCGGGACCGGTCTCTTCTGCCATTTCCCCCTCCCGCTCGGGCCGCGCCAGTCTGACGGCGCCCCGGCGCCAGTCAAGCCGTGGCCGGCATCATGCGGCGCAGCAACGCCCAGTGCAGCGCGCACAGCACGGCGGAGGACAAGAGGTTGAGCGACAGGTCGAGCTCCAGCACCTCGACGATCCCGGGGGTGATCAGCGCCGCCTCGGGCAACGCCACGAACACGGCGAGGAAGACGTTGAGGCCGGCATGGAACCCCGCCGGCGCCTCGAGCCCGTTCCCGCGCAGCGCCAGCCAGCCCATGTAGAGGCCGAGCACCAGCCAGTCGGCGAACGCCCACGGGCCCGCCGCCGCGGCCTCGGGGTTGGCGCCATGCAGCGCGGTGAACAGCACCGCGGGCACGACCAGCCGCACCGCCGTGACGCCGGTCGCCCGCGCCACGGCCTGTTGGATGTAACCGCGGAACAGCACCTCCTCGGCCAGCGCCTGGAACGGGATCAGGATCACGATCGCCGGCAGGAACAGGGCCAGCGACTCGGGCCGCCAGCGCAGCGCGAAGTCCTCCGGCCACAGGACGAGCTGCAGCCCCATGATCGCCAGCATCAGGCCCACCGTGGCGCCGAAGCTGGCCAGCGCCAGGCCCCATCGCACCGGCCGGTTGGCGGTCAGCAGCGTGCGTACGGGCCGGCCGTGGAGCAGCCGCACCACGCCCAGCGTCACCGGCAGCAGCACGATCACCGAGCCCAGCGTGACGACGAAGAACAGCAGCAACTCGCCGCGCCGCGCGTCGTCCCAGCGCAGCACGCCGGCGGCATAGTCCTCGAACAGCCCGGGCGCGCCGATCACCAGCGGCGTGGTCACCGCCCCCGCACCCAGCGCGCCCAGCAAGACGATCACCAGGATGGAGAGGGGATAGCGCCACCAGCCGCGCGCTCCACCTTCGCCCGCGCGGTCGAGCTCGACGAAGGGCGGGGCGGCGGGATCGGTCATCACCCTGGCCCTTTCGGCCTCAGCCCCGGAGCGTGCCGCCGGTCGCCTTCTCGACCGCGGCGACGATCTTCTTGCCGACGGCGTCGATCTCCTCGTCGGTCAGCGTGCGCTCGGACGGTTGCAAGGTCACCGCGATGGCCAGGGACTTCGAGCCCTCGGGGATGCCCTTGCCGGCATAGACGTCGAACACCTCGACACCGGCGATCAGCGCCTTGTCCGCGCCCTTGGCAGTGCGCACCAGCGTCTCGGCGCGTACCTCGGCGTCGACCACGAATGCGAAGTCGCGCGTCACCGGCTGGTAGGGCGAGGGTCGGAACGGCGGCCGCGCCCTGTCCTTGGCGCGCGGCGCCGGGACGTTTTCCAGGAACGCCTCGAACGCCACCATCGGCCCCTCGACGTCGAGCGCGCGGAGGATCCGCGGATGCACCTCGCCGAAGTTCGCCAGCACATTCGGCCCCAGGCGGAGGGTGCCCGAGCGGCCCGGGTGGTACCAGCCCGGCGCGTCCTCGGTAACCTGCGCGCGCGCCGCGGGCGCGCCCGCCGCCTCCAGTACGGCGAGCGCGTCGGCCTTGGCGTCGATCGCGTCGGCCGGCCGGGCGCGCGTGTCCCAGTGGCGCGGCACCGCGTCGCCGCGCCGCACACCGGCGGCGACCAGCTTCTGCCCGTCGGGCTCGGAGCTCGCGAACTGAGGCCCGATCTCGAACAGCGCCGCGTCGTCGATGCCGCGGTCGGCGTTGCGCCCGGCGGCCTGAATCAAATTGGGGAGGATCGACGGGCGCATCTCGTCCAGGTCGGCGCTGATCGGGTTGAGCAGCTTGAGCGCCGGCACGTCGCCGCCGAACAGTCCGGTGTGCGCCGACGACATGAAGGAGAAGGTCACCGCCTCGGCCAGCCCGCGCGCGGCCAGGGCGCGCCGGACATGCGCCGTGCGCCGCTGGGTCAGGTCGCGCGCCGGCTCGATCAGGACGCCGGCCCGATGCATCGGTACGGTCGGGATCGCGTCGTAGCCTTGGATGCGCGCCACCTCCTCGACCAGGTCGGCCTCGCCGACGATGTCGCCGCGCCAGGGCGGCACGCCGACCTCGAACGCGTCCTCGGCCTCGCCGGCCTTCACCTCGAAGCCCAAGGCACCGAAGATCGTCTTCTGCTCGGGGGCCGGCACGTCCATGCCGATCAGCTCCCTGGTGCGCGCGTGGCGCAGCGGGTAGCTGCGCCGCCACGCGGGCTCGCCGCCGGCGACCACAAGCTCCGACGCCTCGCCGCCGCACAGCTCCAGGATGAGCCGCGTCGCGATCTCCGCCCCGTCGACCAGGAAGGACGGATCGACGCCGCGCTCGAACCGGTAGCGCGCGTCGGACAGGATGCCCAGCCGCCGCCCCGTCTGGGCCGTGCGGATCGGGTCGAAATAGGCGACCTCGAGCATCACCTCGGTGGTCCCGGGCGTGCAGCCGCTCTCCTCGCCGCCCATCACGCCGCCCAACCCCTCGGCCCGGCTCTCGTCGGCGATCACGGTGACGTCCTCGTCGAGCGTGTACTCGCGACCGTCGAGCGCCAGGAACGTCTCCCCCGCGCGCCCCATGCGCACCACGATGTTGCGGTCCACCTTGGCGGCGTCGAAGACGTGAAGAGGGCGGCACAGGTCGTAGGTAACGTAGTTGGTGATGTCGACCAGCGCCGAGATCGGGCGCAGCCCGATGGCGCGCAGCCGCCGTTGCATCCATTGCGGGCTCGGCCCGTTGGTGACGCCCCGGAAGTGACGGCCGACGAACATCGGGCAGGCGTCGGTCTTGTCCTTGGGCAGGTCCAGCCGCACGCCGACCGGCGAGACGTAGCTGCCCCTCACCGGGCTCGTGTCCAGCGGCTCGAGCGTCCCCAGCCCCGCCGCCGCCAGGTCGCGCGCGATGCCGCGCACGCCCAGGCAGTCGGCCCGGTTGGGCGTGATCGCCACGTCGATCACCGGGTCGTTCAGCCCGGCATACTCGGCGTAGGACACACCCACCGGCGCGTCGTCGGGCAGCTCGATGATGCCCTCATGGTCGTCCGACAGCCCCATCTCGCGCTCGGAGCACAGCATGCCCCGGCTCTCGACGCCGCGGATCTCGCCGACCTCGAGGTCGATGCCCGTGCCCGGGATGTGGCTGCCGGGCGGGGCGAACACGCCCTTCATGCCGGTGCGCGCGTTGGGTGCGCCGCAGATCACCTGCACCGGCTCGCCGACCGCGCCGGTGTCGACGTGGCACACCTGCAGCCGGTCGGCGTTGGGATGCTTCTCGGCCTTGGTGACGTAGCCGACCACGAACGGCGCGAGCGCCGCGCCGCGATCCTCCACCCCCTCCAGCTCCATGCCGATCATGGTCAGCGTGTGGGTGACGGTCTCGAGGTCCGCGTCGGTCTCGAGGTGGTCCTTGAGCCAGGCGAGGGTGAACTTCATGGCCGCGTATGTGGTTCGGAGGTGCCGGGGGTGTATTCCACACGCGGCCCGCGCGGGCAAGGGAGGCGGCGGTTCGCCCGCCGCTACCGGCTGAGCCCGCTATACAGGCTCGGCACGTCGAAGGGCAGGAAGCCGTAGTGGCGCAGCCAGCGCAGATCGGCGTCGTAGAAGGTGCGCAGATCGGGGATGCCGTATTTCAGCATGGCGATGCGCTCGATCCCCATGCCGAAGGCGAAGCCCTGGTAGCGGGTCGAGTCGATGCCGCAGTTCTCCAGCACGCGCGGATGCACCAT
>CAZMTC010000220.1:0-5446 GCA_964569105.1 uncultured Alphaproteobacteria bacterium
GGCCCTAGCGGGCCGCCCGGCGGCCGCCGCCCTCGCGGGCGGCGACGTCTTTCTGTTGCCTTTCCCGGGTGCGCGGGGTGGGCGGCGCTCCCTTCTAGGCCCGCCGCGGCGGCCCGCAACCCTCCGCTTGCGCTCCGGGTCCTCCACTCCCGTTCCGGCCCTGCGGGTGCGGCCCGCCTCCGGGGGCGGGCCTTTCCGGTCGCATCTCGCCGCCCACCCCGCTTCCGGGGAAAGGCGCGCGAGGTTTTGCGAGCGGAGGTGTGCCATGCCGGAGCGCAAGCGGGAGACGATCTATCAGGAGGTTACCGACCGGATCATTACCGAGCTTGAGGCCGGGCGGGTACCGTGGGTGCAGCCCTGGGGCAGGGCCAAGGCCGGGATCGGCCTGCCCCGGAACGCCGCGACGGAGCGCGCCTATTCCGGGATCAACATCCTGATCCTGTGGGGCGCGGTCATCGAGAAGGGATACGCCGCGCAGAACTGGCTCACCTTCCGCCAGGCCCTCGCCATGGGCGGGCACGTGCGCAAGGGCGAGCGCGGCACGACCGTCGTCTATGCCGACCGCTTCATCCCGAAGGACGAGCAGAAGCGCGCGGCCGAAGACGGCGACGAGCCGCAGGCCGTGCCCTTCCTCAAGCGCTTCACCGTGTTCAACGTCGCCCAATGCGACGACCTGCCCGCGCGCGTTCATCGCGGGGCGGAACCGCTGCCCGAGCGCGAGACCGTGCCGCAGGCCGAGGCGCTCATTGCCGCGACCGGGGCGGACTTCCGCATCGGCGGCGAGCGCGCCTTCTACGTGCCGGGCGCGGACTACATCCAGGTACCGCCGCAGCCCGCCTTCTTCGAGCAGATCAACTATTACCGGACGTGCTTTCACGAGCTCGGCCACTGGACCGGGCACGCCTCGCGGCTCGCCCGCGACCTGTCGGGCGCGTTCGGCTCCAAGTCTTATGCGCGCGAGGAACTGGTCGCCGAGATGGCGTCCGCCTTCGTCTGCGCGAGCCTCGCCATCGCGCCCACCGTGCGCCACGCGGACTATATCGGCTCATGGCTTGAGGTCCTGCGCGAGGACAACCGCGCCATCTTCCGCGCCGCGAGCCTCGCCTCCAAGGCCGCCGATTATCTGCTGGCCTTCCGCGAGCGGGCCGCGTCGGAAGGGAGGGCCGCGTGATGATCCGGCAATCCCTGCAAGACCTTGCGCGCGTGGACGCCGCCGAGGCGCGGCTTGGGCGCGTCTCGCTCGCGACCGGCGGGCACGGCGTGGAGGCGATCTGGATCGACGAGGCCGACCGCTCCGATCCGCGCGGCCTGCCCGACGCCCTCTATGTCAACCGGGGCGATCCCTACACGCCGACCCTTCTCTATGACGTGCGCCGCGATGCCTTCGTCGAGACCGCGTGGGGCGACTGGCTGGAGGCCGAGGAGGCGCGCCGCGCCGGGGGAGGGCAGGGCGATGGCTGACCGCCCGGCCGTCCCGCTCGCCAGCGAGCCGACGCCCGAGGGCGAGCAGACCCTCGTGCCCGGCGTGCGGCCCATCAGCGTGCGCGAGCGCATCGAGGCGCGCATGGCCGCGCCGCTCGCCCCGCGCGTCCCGCAGAAGCCGCTGAACGTCGGCCTGTTCGACGAGGACGCGCGCAACCAGTTGGACCTGTTCTGACCCGGAGAAAACCCATGATCCTGATCCCCGACGACATCCGCGCCCGCCTTCTCGCCAACGGCGCCGCCGAGCGCCAGACCGATCACGTCCCCGTGGTGAAGCTGTTCAACCCCTGCGGTGCGGCGACGTGGCTGATCACCGAGATGATGCCGGACGAGCCCGACATCCTGTTCGGCCTCTGCGACCTCGGCTTCGGCTGTCCCGAGCTTGGCTATGTGAGCCTCGCCGAGCTTGAGTGCGTCAGGGGACCGCTCGGCCTCGGTATCGAGCGCGACCTGCATTTCGAGGCCCGCTTCCCGCTCTCGGTCTATGCCGAGGCGGCGCGGCTCGAAGGCCGCATCACCGAGTCCGAGCGCGTGCTGGCTCAGGCCGCCGCCGCGCTCCGCCCCCGCGAAGGAGACGCGTCATGAAGACCTGGACCGTTCAATGCGGCTACGCCGCCTACTACGCCAACACCGTCGTGGTCGAGGCCGAGACCCTCGACGCCGCCTTGGAGAAGGCCATCGAGCAGGCCAACGACGATCCGTGCTGGAAGGCGCTCGACCATTGCGGCCCGACCTTCGTCGATGCCGTCGCCGAAGGCGCAGACGCCGACCCGTGGCAGGGTTTCGCATCAGCGATCCCCGTGCCGGATCGCTTCGCGGAGGCGGGCGAGCCGCCGCTGGTCACCGTCGTCGTGCGCGGCGGCATGGTGCAGGACGTGGCCGTCACGGGCGGCACAGTCCGCGTGCACGTTCGCGACCACGATATCGAGGGCGGCGATCCCGCAGGCCTTGAATTCGACGAGGGCGGCGCCGCCTCCGCCCGCGCCGACCGATCCCCCGAGCTTCCGCCGGGACCGGCGGACCCCGAGCGCCGATGAGCGCCCGGCCCCTCCCATGCGCTTTGCCGAGCACGACCGGGAGGGGCCGGTTCCACCCCTGAAAGGACAGGAGCAGACGACCATGCAACTCTCTCACATCCCCCTCGACAAGCTGAAAGTCTCCGCGCTCAACATGCGCCACGCGAAGAAGGCGCCGGACGTCTCCGACATCCTGCCGAGCGTCCGCGCGCGCGGCATCCTGCAGCCGCTTCTGGTGCGCCCGAACGGCGACGGCGAGAGCTTCGAGATCGTCGCCGGGCGGCGGCGCTACTTCGCCGCCAAGGCCGTCGCCGAGGAACGCGGCGAGGTCGCGCCGCTGCCCTGCGCCGTTATGGACGAGGGCGACGATGCGGCGGCGCTCGAAGCCTCGCTGATCGAGAACACGGCGCGCCTCGATCCCGACGAGATGAGCCAGTACGAGACCTTCGTGCGGCTCGCCAAGGAGGGTAAGTCGGTCGCCGAGATCGCCGAGACCTTCGGCGTCACCGAAATCATGGTGAAGCGCCGCCTCGCCCTCGGCAACCTGCTGCCGAAGATCAGGCAGGCCTGCCGTGACGAGAAGATCGACGCCGAGACCGTGCGCCATCTCACCATGGCCTCGAAGGCGCAGCAGAGGGACTGGCTCAGGCTGTTCGCGGACCCCGAGCAGTACGCGCCGCGCGGCTACCAGTTGAAGCAGTGGCTGTTCGGCGGGCAGTCGATCCCGACCGACGTGGCGCTGTTCCCGCTGGAAGACTACACGGGACGCATCGTCACCGACCTGTTCGGCGAGCAGGCCTATTTCGCCGACGCCGACCTGTTCTGGGAGATGCAGAACAGGGCCATCGCCGCCAAGCGCGACGCGCTTCTGGAGGCCGGATGGTCGGAGGTCGTGGTGCTGGAGCCCGGCCAGTACTTCCACACCTGGGAGCACGAGAAGACCCCGAAGAAGAAGGGCGGGCGCGTCTACATTGCCGTCTCGCACCGGGGCGAGGTCGAGGTGCACGAGGGCTGGCTGACCCGCAAGGAGGCCCGGCGTCGCGCCCGGCAGGGCGAGCCGGATGCCGGCGAGGAGGGCGACGGCGGGGCCGCGACGCCGGCCCGGCCCGAGGTCACCAAGGCGATGCAGTGCTATCTCGACCTGCACCGCCACGCCGCCGTGCGCCTCGCGCTGATCGCCCATCCGGCGACGGCGCTCCGGCTCATGGTGGCGCACGCCGTCGCGGCGTCGGGCCACTGGCAGGTGAGGCCCGAGCCGCAGCAGGCGCGCAGCGAGGCCATCGCCGGGAGCGTGGCGAACAGCCCGGCGCAGCAGGCGTTCGACGCCGAGCGGCAGGCGGTGCTGGCCCTGCTGGACCGGCCCGACGACCGCCGTTCCGTGGCGCAGCCGTCCTACGATGCCTACGACACGGCCGCCGTGTTCGCCAAGCTGCTCACGCTCAACGACGAGGACGTGCTGCGCATCGCCGCCTGCGTCATGGGCGAGACGCTGGCGGCGGGCAGCGCCGTGGTCGAGGCGGTCGGCAACCATCTGCGCGTGGACGCCGGCCAGCACTGGCAGCCCGACGACGCCTTCTTCGACCTGATCCGCGACAAGGCCGTCATCAACGCCATGCTGGCCGAGGTCGCGGGCAAGCGGTGCGCCGACGCCAACGTCGCGGAGAAGGCGAAGACCCAGAAGAAGATCGTCCGCGACTGCCTCGATGGGACGAACGGCCGCGCCAAGGTCGAGGGCTGGCTGCCCGGCTGGATGGCCTTCCCGGTGCGCACCTACACCGAGACCGGGAGCCTCAAGACGGCCGAGGAATGGGCGCGGGTGCGCGCTCTGTTCGAGACCGCGTAATCCCTTGCGGGCGGCGACCTCCCGGCCGCCGCCCGCTTTCCTTCACGTCCCCGATTCGGACGGAAGGCCGGAAAGCCAAGCGTTCAGCCTCTCGCTGGCGTCCCGCACATCGTCGAGGATTCTGTGTACCGACTGGCCGCCGTCCATGTAGATCGTCCGGGTCTCCACGTCGCGCAGCGCGCGCCCGATCATGGTCAACTCCCCGATCCGCTGCTCGTCCCCGAGCCCGACGCTGAACGTCGCGGCCCTGAGCAGCACGAGCCCGATCTCTCCGGCTGACGACTGGATGTCGTCGAGCCGTCCCTGATCGTCCATGTCCTGGAGCCGCGACGCGAGGCTCGCGAGCTTTCGCGCGTTCGTCGAAACCGTCTCCCGCAGGCCGGCGACCGAGCCGGCGTCGAAACCGTACGGCTCGATCCAGCGTGTCCAGATGCTCCGTGCCGTCTCCCTTGCCGCCTGCGCCGCCGCGTCCATCTCGTCCCAGCCGCCGCCCATGGAGAGGCGTTCGTGTGCGGCGCGGTCGAGATCGCCCGCCATCTCCTCCAGCGGCGCGACCATCTCCGCGAAGTCGCCCGGCGTCCGGGCGGCGAGCTCGCGCGCCGTCTCGGCGGCCCATGCGAGTCCGTGGCGTGTCTCGTCGAGCCACGGCTTGACGCGACGTTCTTCGAGTTCGTCCGCATGCACGACGACATCGACGACGAGCGAAGCGGCCTGACTCAGGAACTCGGATTCCGGGCTCGGCCGGCCGCCGCCATTTCTGGCGCGGTCCCATTCGAGAACCCGGTCGATCACCTCGTGCGGCGCGGCCGGCCGCGAGGTCGCCATGTGGCGGAGGTACGGCACCCCGGCCACGTAGTAGAGCGGCGCATCGCCCTTCGGAACGGCGATGGCGAGCACGGCGCGGCCTTCGACAACGGCGAACGCGAGCGCCGGCGTGACCGACGGTTTGACGCTGTTCGCACAAATGCCCGCGACGCGGTCGAGCAGGCGTTCCCGCTCGGATGCGCCCTCGCAGTCCGCGAGACCGATTACAGCACCCGCCTTGGAGACGCCGAGCAGGATCGTGCCGGCGTTGGAGGTGGCGAAGGCCGCGATCTCCTTGGCG
>CAZMTC010000221.1:0-5408 GCA_964569105.1 uncultured Alphaproteobacteria bacterium
AGTAGTAGTCGAGCCCACGCACAAGCCGGGTGTTGACCGTGTAGGCGATTTCCAGCGCGTCGAGCCCGGCAAGCACGGCATCGAAATAGTCCCGCGCGGCATCGGTGAGGTAGTCGGCAAAGTTCGGTGCATCGGCGATGATCGCCTTGTCCGCCGGGTCCTTCGAATCGAGCACCCGCAACGGGTTGCGGTCGAGCCGCGACCGGCTGTCCTCGGACAGGCGTGCATGGTGCCCCATCAGGTAATCGACCAGGACAGCGCGGTAGGCGTCGCGGCTGTCACCGTCGCCCAGCGTGTTGATCTCGAGCACGGTCTTGTCGAGCACGCCCAACGCGCGCAGCACGTCGCCACCGGCGGCCACGACCTCGACGTCGGCACCCGGGCGGTCGACACCGAGCAGCTCGACCCCGATCTGGTGGAACTGCCGCTGGCGGCCCTTCTGCGGCCGCTCGTAGCGGAACATCGGGCCGGAGTAGAACAGCTTGAGCGGCAGGCTCTGCGCCAGGCCGTTGGAGATCAGCGCGCGCACCACGCCGGCCGTGCCCTCAGGGCGCAGGACCACCTTCTCGCCGCCGCGGGTCTCGAACTCGAACATCTCCTTGGTGACAATGTCCGAGGTCTCGCCCAGGGTGCGCCGGAACACCTCGGTCGGCTCGAAGATCGGCGTCGCCATTTCGGCGAAGCCGTAGCGCGCGCAAACGTCGCGCGCCGTGTCCACCACATGGCGGTGGCGGCGCATGTCGTCGGGCAATAGGTCGTGGGTGCCGCGGACCGGCTGAAGCTTCGCCACCGTCGGGGACCGGCTACTCGGCGGCCTGCTGCTCGGCGACGGCCTTCTCGGCCTCGATCTCGGCGGCCTTCGTCTCGACCAGCTCGACGAGGTGGTCGACGATGTCGCCGTCGCGCAGCACGTGATGCCGCTCGCCGTTGATGTAGATCTGGTGGCCGGAGCCGCCGCCGGTGAGGCCCAGATCGGTCTCGCGCGCCTCGCCCGGGCCGTTGACGACGCAGCCGATCACCGACAGCGTCATCGGGGTCGAGATGTGCGCGAGCCGCTCTTCGAGCACCTTGACCGTGTCGATGACCTGGAACTCCTGCCGCGCGCAGGACGGACACGAGATCACGTTGACGCCGCGGTGGCGCAGGCCGAGCGACTTGAGAATGTCGAAGCCGACCTTGATCTCCTCGACCGGGTCGGCGGAGAGCGAGACGCGGATCGTGTCGCCGATGCCGGCCCACAGGAGCGAGCCAAGGCCGATCGACGACTTGATGGTCCCCGAGCGCAGACCGCCAGCCTCGGTGACGCCCAGGTGCAGCGGGTAGTCGCAGGCCTCGGCGAGCTGCATGTAGGCGGCGGTGGCGAGGAACACATCCGACGCCTTGCAGGAGATCTTGAACTCGTAGAAGTCGTTGTCCTCGAGGATCTTGATGTGGTCGAGCGCGCTTTCGACCATGGCGTCGGGGCAGGGCTCGCCGTACTTCTCGAGCAGATCCTTCTCGAGCGAGCCGGCATTGACGCCAATGCGCATCGAGCAGCCATGGTCCTTGGCGGCGCGGATCACTTCGCGCACGCGCTCCTCGGAGCCGATATTGCCCGGGTTGATGCGCAGGCACTTGGCGCCGGCCTCGGCGGCCTCGATGGCGCGCTTGTAGTGGAAATGGATGTCCGCGACGATCGGCACCGTCACTTCCGGAACGATTTTCTTGAGCGCTTCGGTCGACTCGGCGTCGGGGCAGGAGACGCGGACGATGTCGGCGCCGGCGATCTCCAGATCGCGGATCTGCTTGATGGTGCCGTCGACGTCGGTGGTCTTGGTGTTGGTCATCGACTGCACCGTGATCGGTGCGTCGCCGCCAACCGCCACGTCACCCACGTGAATCTGGCGGCTCGTGCGGCGGTGGATATCTCGCCAAGGCCGAACGCTCATAACAACCTCTTGAAAAATAGGTGTAATGCGCGCCCTGCGGCGGGCCGCGCATATACCCGTAACCTAGGCAGGCGCGAAGACGGTGACAAGGCCGACCCGCGCTACCGGGAGGGGTTCGCCAGAAGGGCCTCTGCCGTCAGCTCGATATCGCGCCGAACGCCCCCTTTCTCGCCGAGCGGCGGCGTCGTCCGTCCGTTCACCGTGACGCGAACTGCCCCGGCATCACCGGTGACCATGGTGAGACCGGTCCGGTCGGGCACGGCATAGCTTTCGCCCGCAGAGAGTATGCGGCTGAGCAGAATCTCGCCGTCGCCGGCACGGATCTGGATCCAGCTGTCGTCCGTCGCGTGGATGACGATTCCCGACCCGGCGCCCGGCGCAAGCGCCACGGGCTCTCCGACCTCGGTCGTCCCGGATGCGGTGTCGGCGCTCTCCTCGCCCGCCGCAATCACGGCGGCATCCGCCCCGTTTTCGCCGACCGTCGGGTCCTGGCCGGCATCGATCGCCTCCGGAGCCGCGCCCTGCTGCACTGCGGCTTGCGATGCGTGCTCGGCGGCGACGTCGGAGCCGTCCGTCTCATTTCCGGCGGGCTGGCTCGTAGCGGTGGCAGCGGCGTCGCGATCCCCGGCCGCGGCGCCCTGCGCCGCGGCGCCGGGCTGGGTATCGACGGCCGCGGGTGCCCTGTCGTCCACGGCGAGCGGCTCGGGCTCGCGCACGACGTAGAACCAGAGCGCGTAGATGGCCACCGCGACCAGCATCGAAATGATCGCGATCAGCGCGAAGGGCAGCCGCCCCTCGCGCTCGGGTGCGCGGAATACCAGCTCGGTCCGATCCTCGAGCCCGACAATTTCGGCCTTGAAGCGGCGCACGACGTCGTCGGCGTCGAAGCCGAGATAGCTGGCGTAAGTGCGCACGAAGCCGATGGCGTAAGTCTGGCCCGGCAGGTCGCCGAACCGCCCCTGCTCGATCGCTTCCAGGTGCTTGGCGCGGATCTTCAGCGCGCCCGAAACCTCGTCGATGTCCCGACCGAGCGCCTCGCGCGCGGCACGAATCTCGCCACCGACACTGTCCGGGGCCTCGCGCGTCCTGGACTCCGGCCGCTCGGTCGCAAAGAACTCCCGTTGTTCGTGGGCGTCCGGCATCTGGGCCAGCTCGCAGGGTCAAAGGCGACCGCAGTGCTCCGCGGCCGCGATTACGTGGAACGGGTGTCCGGCGGGACCCCTCATCGATTTGGATTACTTAACAAACAACCTTGCACGGCCGCAACGATCTCGTGGAGTGTGGACGGGCGTGTCGGAGCGGATCGTCTCGGACGATCGACCGGCGGATCCACGCCGGCGCGGGCCGCGCGAGGCCCGCTTCTCAGATTGCCACGCCATGGTCTTGGGCGAAGTCGCGCAGGCGGCCGCGCAGAGTATGGTCGGCGCGGCCCTCGACATTGGCCAGCAGGTCCTGCAGCGGGTCCAGGTCGAGCGAGCGCACCATCCGTTTCACCGGTCCTACCGACGCCGCGGCCATCGAGATCGAGCGGAAGCCGAGGCCGATCAGCGTCATCGCCTCGAGCGGCCGACCCGCCATCTCACCGCACAGCGTGACCGGCACGTCGGCGGCATCGCATGCGCACACGACATGGCGCAGCATCGCCAGCGCCGAGGGCGATAGCGTATCGTACCGCTCCGACAGCTTGGGGTTGCCGCGGTCGGAGGCGAACAGGAACTGGAACAGGTCGTTGGAACCGATCGACAGGAAGTCGACCCGCGGCAGCAACGCCTGGAGCTGCCAGATCAGCGCCGGCACTTCGAGCATGGCACCGACGCGCACCGAAGCAGGCCCCTCTTCGCCGTGGTCGGCCAGGCGTTTCTGCTCCATGTCGAGGAGGGCCCGCGCCGCGTCGTACTCCGCCACCTCCGAAACCATCGGGAACATGACGTGGAGCGTCCGTCCGCGCGCGGCGCGCAGCAGCGCGCGGAGCTGCTGGCGCAAAATCGCCGGCCGGTCGAGCAGGATTCGCAGGGCGCGCCAGCCCAGCGCCGGGTTCTCGTCGCTGTTGGCGCCGAAGTAGGGGAGCAGCTTGTCGCCGCCCACGTCCAGCGCGCGGAACACCACCGGCCGGTCGCCGGTCCCCTGGTAGATGCGGTCGTACAGTTCGGTTTGCGCCTGAACGTCGGGATAGGTCGGCCGCGCCATGAACGGGATCTCGGTGCGGTAGAGCCCGATGCCGTCGGCCCCGGTGTCTTCGAGATGCGCGAGGTCGATCAGGAGGCCGGCGTTGAGCATGAGCGCGATGCGGGTGCCGTCGCGGGTCTCGGCCGGCAGGTCGCGCTCGCGATGATAAGCCGCGCGCCGCTCCTGCCGCGCCGCGAGGCTCTCCAGGAACGCCGCCAGCACGTCCTCTCCGGGCCGCAGGAATATCTGCGCGTGGTCGCCGTCGACGATGATCGGATCGCCCGGCTCGATGCGCTCGAGCAGGTTATTGACCCGGCCGACCAGCGGGATGTCGAGCGCGCGGGCGACGATCGAGACGTGCGAGGTGGGCGAGCCCTCCTCGAGTACCAGCGCGCGCAGCCGCGAGCGGTCGTAGTCGAGCAGCTCGGCCGGGCCCATGTTGCGCGCGAGCAGCACGACGTCGTCGGGCAACGGCTTGTCGGCGGTGGGTGCCTCGCCCGTGAGATGGAGCAGCAGCCGGTTGGTCAGGTCCTCGAAGTCGTGCATCCGCTCGCGCAGATAGGGGTCGGTCACCGTGTGCATGCGCGTCCGGATGTCGTCCTGGGTGCGCTGCACCGCAGCCTCGGCGGTCAGGCCGCCGCTGATCGCTTCGCGGATGCGGCCGAGCCAGCCGCGGTCTTCGGCGATCATTCGGAAGGTCTCCAGCACCTCGCGATGCTCGCCGCCATGCGCCAGGTCTGACGCCGCGAAAAGGTCGTCGAGCGCGCTGTGCATGCCGTCGAGCGCCTCCCTGAGCCGCTCGAGCTCCCGCTCCGGATCCTCGCCGACCAGTGTCTCGACCACGATGCGCGGCTCGTGCAGCACCGCCTGGCCCAAGGCGATGCCCTGGTTGAAGGCGATCCCGTCGAGGCGCAGGGGCAGAAGGCCGATGCCGTCGGCAGGCAGCAGCTCGTCCCGTCCCACCAACTCGCCGCCGGCGATCATCTCCGCGACCACCATGGCGATGGTCTGGAGCGCCTCGATCTCCTCCTCCTCGTAGTGCCGGTGCGCCTTGTTCTGGACCACCAGCACGCCGAGGACGCGGCCGCCGCGCAGGATCGGCACGCCCATGAAGGCGTTGAAGATCTCCTCGCCCGTCTCGGGCCGGTAAACGAAGTTGGGATGCGCCTGGGCGTCGTGCAGCGCGACGGCGCGCGCCTGCGCCGCGACGAAGCCGACCAGGCCCTCCCCCACCCTCAGGCGGGTCTGGTGCACGGCGCTGGGGATACTTTGGTCATCGAGTATGAAATCGGCCACATCGGTATGCTCCTCGGC
>CAZMTC010000222.1:0-5393 GCA_964569105.1 uncultured Alphaproteobacteria bacterium
GACGGCCCTCGACGCTCCCCCTCGAAGGGCGACATGGGCCTGTCCGGGCCGGGGGTCTTTCGGGTTTCTGAGGTGGTCCTGATTCGTTGGACAGCCTGGCGGCTTGGTTAAGGTGTATTCCGATGCCTGATCATGCCACCAGAATCGTTCCTGTCATGCCTTGCTGCTGTTGTTGGGCTTGTGGGGATGTGGGCAAGGCGCGAGCCTTGTCCAGCATATCCACAGGCCGGCCGGCGGCATAGGCCTCCGCCGGCGTCTGGCCGGCCAGCGCCGAGTGCGGGCGCCGATGATTGTACAACTCGACGACGGAACGCCCACGGGAACGGTGTTGAGCGCGAGCTTCTTTATCCATGGCATCCCTGGACTGGGCGGCAAGTTTATATCCACGAGGTGATCGAGAAGGGTGACGCGGCGGTCTTCCGCTGTAGCCTTTTCGGTCGGGCCTCGGACCGGTGGCTGGAGGTTCCGGCTTGGATGTTCGACCGGGCGCTCAGCGCGAACTGGCACATCACATCTGCTCCCCATGTTGGCATTGCCGCACTCGTCGCCTTGGCGACACTGCTCCGGGACATCGATAACCCATCGCAATTGCAGGGAATGGGCGCAGCATTGGGCTCTCACGACACGAATCGGGGAGATGCCCATGCCGCGCAAGTCCAAGGCGCACCAGTTCGATCTGTTCTCCAATCAGCCAGCCGCGAAGACGGCTCGGGTACCGGCGTGGCAAGCACTGCCGGAAGAGACGCGCCGACGGCTGACCAGGCTGATGGTGGAACTGATCCTCGACCACGTCGACGGCGATCGGGCCGTGCAATGGGAGGGCGAGGATCATGATGCATGAGAAGATCGGGTCGCATCATCTGGAGCGAAAGGCAATCCTGTATGTGCGGCAGTCATCGGCCCATCAGGTCCTGCACAACCGCGAGAGCGGCACGCTTCAATATGCCATGCGCGACCGTCTTGCGGCGCTCGGCTGGTCTCGCGTCGAGACGATCGATGACGATCTCGGCCGTTCTGCCGCCGGCGGCGTCGCACGTGCCGGTTTCGACCGGATGGTCGCGGAGGTCTGCCTCGGCAAGGTTGGGGCGGTGGCGGCGCGGGAGGTGTCGCGGTTTGCCCGCAACAGCCGCGACTGGCAGCAGCTCATCGAGATGTGCCGCGTCGTTGACACCGTGCTGATCGACCAGGAGACGGTCTATGCGCCGCGCCAGGGCAACGACCGGCTGCTGCTGGGGCTGAAGGGAAGCCTCAACGAGTATGAGCTTGATCTTCTGCGTCAGCGCTCGCTCTCGGCCCGCCACGAGAAGGCTCGCCGCGGCGAACTGATCGTCGCAGCCCCGGTCGGCTTCGTGAAGGTCGGTGCTCGCCTGGAGAAGGATCCCGATCGGCGTGTGCAGGAAGCCATCACCCTGGTGTTCGACAAGGTCGCTGAGCTCGGCAGCGCCCGGCAGGCCCTGATGTGGTTCCTCGAGCATGGCCTGGATTTGCCTGCCAGGCGCAACAATGGCGACATGGTCTGGCGCAGGCCGAACTATGCGACCATTCACCGAATGATCGCCAACCCGATCTACGGCGGCGCCTATGCCTATGGTAAGTCTTGCGTCGCGGGGGGATATGGCGCGTCCGGTGGGCGGGGAGGTATCCGGAGCAAGCCGCGCGAGGAATGGCTGGCGCTGATCCCGGGCACCCATGAAGGCTATGTCAGTTGGGAACGGGCGGAGGCGATCCGCAAGATGGTGAGCGACAACGTGCCGACGGGCCCGCATCACGGAGCACCCAAGCATGGGGATGCGCTGCTCGCCGGGCTTGTCCGCTGCCGGCGCTGCGGCCGCAGGCTCACGGTGCGCTACACGGGCGCCAAGCACAATATTCCGCGCTATTCCTGCTGGCGGGGCCTGCTCGACAATGGCGAACCGCGCTGCATCGCTTTCGGCGGCCTGCGCGTCGACGATGCGATTGAGGAAGCCCTTCTGCAGGTCGTCGAGCCCGGCGCGATCGCGGCTGCCGCCGAGGCCGAGGCGCAGGCCGCTGGTCGCCGCGATCAGGTCCGGGACGCCCTCAGCCGCGATCTTGAAGCTGCGAGATACGCCGTCGACCGGGCCTTCCGGCAGTATGATGCCGCTGATCCCGAGAACAGGCTGGTCGCCGCGGAACTGGAGCTGCGATGGAACCGCGCCCTCGCGCATGTCGGCGAGATCGAGGGCAAGATCGCCGCACATGATGCGGCAGCGCCGAAGCAATCGCCGCTGTCGGCAACGGACATCGTGGTGCTGGCCACGGACCTTCAGGCTGTATGGTCGGCGCCGACGACGGATGCCAGGCTCAAGAAGCGCATCGTGCGCACCGTCATCCAGGAGGTGGTCGCCGATCTCGACGACAAAGCTTCCGAGATCGTACTGCTGATCCACTGGATCGGCGGCGCCCATACAGAACTGCGCCTGCCGAAGCGGCGGCGCGGGCAGCGCAACAGTACCTCCGTCGACATCATCGCAGCCATCCGCCAACTGGTGCTGATTGCCAGCGATGATCTGATCGCCGGCATTCTCAACCGCAACGGCCTGGTGACCGGGCACGGTAATCGCTGGACACGCGAGCGGGTCACCGCGCACAGGTCACATCACAAAATCTCCGTCTTCCGGCCAGCTCCGGACGGGAACGAACCATGGCTCAATTTGAACAAGGCGGCGCGCCTTCTCGGCGTGGCGCCGAAGACCCTCAGGCTCGCCGCCGAAGCCGGCAAGATCGAGGGCGTTCATCCTTTGCCGGACGGTCCGTGGATCTTCAGCCGATCAGAACTCGGAAAGCCACATGCCCAGCAGATCGTTCATCGTGCGCGGCAGAACCCCAAATACCCCGCAGGATCGCATCCCGATCAGCAAAGCCTATTCCCTTCAACGACATAGACAGATGGGTGTGATGAAGCAGGATTGTAAAAGGCGATCCATTCGCCGATCACCCGTTCGGCCTCGAAGCCGTCGACGAGCTCGTGCAGGTAGACCGCCTCGTATTTCAGCGAGCGCCACAGCCGCTCGATGAAGACGTTGTCCAGCCAGCGGCCGCGGCCGTCCATGGAGATAGCGACCTCGGCATGCCGCGTGTGAGTGCCGGATCAATTCTCCCCGGATGTGCCGATTGAATATTCCCCAGTTTTGAGGGGTTGAGCGCTGCAGCCCGGGGGCATGCCCCCGGGCTGCAGCATCGGCCGCAACGGGCTACCAGAGCTCTCCTGGAGAAGCAGGGAGCGTCGAGGTGGTCAGACTTGGGGAGATTGTGATGATCCACGATTTGAAGCGGCAGGGACTGTCGGTTTCGGCCATCGCGCGGCGGGTCGGCTGCGACCGCAAGACCGTGCGCAAGTATCTCGAGCGGGGGCTCGAAGCCCCCATCTACGGCCCGCGGGCTCCCAGGCCGCGGCTGCTGGCGCCGTTCGAGAGCTACCTGTGCGAGCGGGTGGCCGCGTTCCCAGAGCTCTCCGGCAAGCGCCTGCTGCGCGAGATCCGCGAGCTCGGTTACGCCGGCGGCTACACCATGCTCACCGACTTCCTGCGCGAGGTGCGCCCGCCGCGGCGGCCGGTCTTCGAGCGCCGTTTCGAGACCCCGCCGGGCCGCCAGGCGCAGGTCGACTTCGCGCAGTTCCGCGTCGCCTTCGACGACGCGCCGGAGGTGATGCGCATCGTCTGGCTGTTCACCATGGTGCTGGGCCACAGCCGCTGGCTCTGGGGGCGGTTCTGCGCCAGCCAGGACCTGCAGACGGTCCTGCGCTGCCACATCGATGCCTTCGCCGCCATGGGCGGCTCCCCCTCGGAGGTCCTCTACGACCGCATGAAGACCGCCGTCATCGGCGAGGACGGCGACGGGGTAGTGGCCTACAACACTTCGCTCGCCGCCCTGCTCGGCCATTACGGCGCGGTGCCGCGGGCGTGCCGCCCCTATCGGGCGAAGACCAAGGGCAAGGTCGAGCGGCCGTTCCGCTACGTCCGCCAGGACTTCCTCCTGGCCCGCCGCTTCCGCGACATGGACGACCTCAATGACCAGTTCGAGGCCTGGCGCACCGAGGTTGCCAATGCCCGGCTCCACGCCACCACCGGGCGCGTCGTCGCGGAGCACTTCGCCGAGGAACAGGCGGCACTGACCCCGTTGCCCGCCGTGCCCTACAGCGCCGTCCTCACCGTCGAGCGCCGGGTCAGCCACGAGGGCATGGTCTCCGTCGGCGGCAACCTCTACAGCGTTCCCGACGCCACCCGCAAACGCATCGTCGAGGTGCAGCACCATCCCAAGGAGGTGCGGATCTTCGAGGACGGCACCCTGATCGCCGCCCACCCGGTGCTCGAAGGCAAGAACCAGCGCCGCATCGACCCGTCCCATCGCAAGCCGGTGCCGGTGCGCCAGACCAAAGCGCCCGTCCCCACCATCGGCCGCCGCTCGCTGGCCTTCTACGGCGCCGTCGGGGAACGGCTCGCGAGCGAGGGAGGCGCGCGATGACCGAGACCCTGGACCGCATCCGCGCCAGCCTGGTCGGCTTGCGCATGCCCTCCGCCCTCGAGGCCCTCGACCATACGGTGCAGCGCCTGGAGCGCGGTGAGATCGCCGCCCTCGAGGCGATCGACGACCTGCTCGCCGAGGAGTACGACAGCCGCGAGAACCGGCGCATCGGCGTCGCCCTCAAGACCGCGCGGCTGAACCCGCCAAAGACCCTGGAGGGCTTCGACTTCTCCTTCCAGCCGTCGCTCGACCGCAACCGCATCCTGGCGCTCGCCCAGCTCGACTTCATCGCCCGCGCCGAGGTGCTCCACTTCCTCGGCCCGCCCGGCACCGGCAAGAGCCACCTTGCCACCGCCCTCGGTGTGGCCGCGGTGAAAGCGGGCAAGAGCGTCTACCGCTGCACCCTCGCCGAACTCGTCGAGATGCTCGGCCGCGCCGAGCGCGAAGGGCGGCTGCTGGACAAGATCCGCTACCTCAGCCGCAACAGCCTGCTCATCGTCGACGAGATCGGCTACCTGCCGATCACCCCCGGCGGCGCCAACCTGTTCTTCCAGCTGGTCAACGCCCGCTACGAGAAGGGCGCCATGATCCTTACCTCCAACCGCGGCTTCGCGGAGTGGGGCGAGGTCTTCGGCGATCCCGTCGTCGCCACCGCGCTGCTCGACCGGCTGCTGCATCACGCCGTCGTCATCCAGATCGAAGGGGCGAGCTACCGGCTGCGCGCGCATGCCGACCTGATCCCCGAGCATGCCCGCGCCCATGCGTCCATCAACCCGCCGCCACCGCCGAAACGACGCGGACGGCCACCGAAAAGCAGGAGCGCCGATCAGTGACACCCGGCCGATCACCGGAACGCCAAACTGGGGAAATTTACCTCGCCACTTCTGGGGAAATTACGATCGGCATTGACA
>CAZMTC010000223.1:0-5382 GCA_964569105.1 uncultured Alphaproteobacteria bacterium
ATCGCCATGGCGCTGGCCAACGAGCCCGACATCCTGATCGCCGACGAGCCGACGACCGCCGTCGACGTCACCATCCAGGCCCAGGTGCTCGAGCTGATGCTCCGGCTGCAGAAGCAGATGGGCATGGCCATGCTGTTCATCACCCACGACCTGGGCGTGGTGCGCAAGATGGCCGACGAGGTGTGCGTGATGAAGGACGGCGCGCTGGTCGAGAGCGGCCCGGTCGCCCAGGTGCTGGACGCGCCCAAGGAGCCCTACACCAAGGTGCTGATCGACGCCGAGCCCACGGGCATTCCCGAGCCCGTGCGCACCGACGCGCCCGAGCTCCTTTCGACCGCCGACTTCCGCGTCTGGTTCCCGATCAAGACCGGCGTGCTGCGCCGGACCACCGACTACGTCAAGGCGGTCGACGGCGTCACGGTTTCGATCCGCCGCGGCCAGACCGTGGGCGTGGTGGGCGAAAGCGGCTCGGGCAAGTCGACCCTCGCCATGGGGCTGCTGCGCCTGACGTCGTCGAAGGGGCCGGTGATCTGGGACGGGCAGGACATCCAGAGCTGGAAGCACGACCGGCTGCGGCCCCTGCGGCGCGAGATGCAGATCGTCTTCCAGGACCCATTCGGCTCGTTGTCGCCGCGCCTGTCGGTGGGCGAGATCGTCGGCGAGGGTCTCAAGATCCACGAAGTCGGGACGCCCGGCGAGCGCGAGGAGCGCGTGGTCCGCGCGCTCGAGCAGGTCGAGCTGCGCCCCGAGTTCCGCCACCGCTATCCACACGAGTTCTCCGGTGGCCAGCGCCAGCGCATCGCCATCGCCCGCGCACTGGTGCTCAAGCCGCGCTTCATCGTCCTCGACGAACCGACCTCGGCGCTCGACCGCTCGGTCCAGGCGCAGATCGTCAAGCTCCTGCGACGGCTCCAGGTCGAGCACGACCTCGCCTACCTGTTCATCTCGCACGACCTCAAGGTGGTGCGGACCATGAGCCACTACGTCGTGGTCATGCGCGACGGCCACGTGGTCGAACAGGGGCCGGTCGAGGAGGTGCTGGAGACGCCGAAGGAGCCCTACACGCAGGCCCTGCTGTCGGCGGCCTTCGACCTCGAGGTCAAGGACCCCGCCGCTATCGCGGACTGAGGCGGCGATGGACGCCGACCGGCAGGCCGCCCTGTTCCACGAGCTGATTGCGGGGCTGAGCCACCACGCCCCGGGCTCCGACGCCAGTACCCGCCGCGCCCTCGGCCTCGTGCCGGGGCTTCCCGCCGCACCGGTCGTCGCCGATATGGGGTGCGGCCCGGGGGCGGCGTCGCTCGTGCTGGCCGAGGCGCTGCCCGAGGCCCGCATTGTCGCATTGGACCTGCTCATGGGCTCGCTCGCGCGCCTGCGAGCCCGGGCGCCCGCCGGCATGTTGCCGGTGCTGGGCGACATGTTGCGACCGCCGCTGGCGCCGGGGTCGGTGGACCTGATCTGGGCCGAGGGCAGCGCGTACGTGCTCGGCCTGGCCAAAGCGCTCCGCGCCTGGCAGCCCCTGCTGCGCCCGAGCGGCTGTCTCGCCGTGAGCGACGCCGTGTGGCTGACCGGCGAACCGCCGCCCGAGGCCCGAGCCTTCTGGGGCGAGGATTATCCGCAGATGACCGATCGCGACGGCGCGCTCGCCGCCCTGCGCGCGGCCGGGATGGAGCCGGTCGTCGATTTCGTGCTGCCCGCGGACGATTGGGATGCCTACTACGTGCCGCTGGAGGCTCGTCTGCGGCAGTTGCGCGCGAACCACCCGGGCGACGCCGACGCCGAGGCGGTAGCGGAGGCCGTCGGGGCCGAGATCGACCTGTTCCGCCGGCACGGCGCCAGCTACGGCTACCTGTTCATGGTGGCCATGCGGCCGACGTGACCGCGACCCCTGGTCCCGGCGCGGCGCCTGCGCTACACCCCGGGCCATGGCTCTGCTGTTCTATTCCGGCGACGACGACCCCGAGCACTGGCGCCGCGAGCTCGCCGCGCGGGTCCCCGATCTCGAGGTTCGCGTCTGGCCCGAGACCGGCGACGTCGAGGACATCCGCTACGCGCTCGTGTGGAAGCCCGCGCCGGGGCTGCTCGCCTCGCTGCCCAATCTCCAGGTGATCCTGTCGCTGGGCATGGGCGTCGACCACATCTTCGCCGACCCGGCGCTGCCCAAGGGGGTGCCGGTCGCGCGGCTGGTCGATCCCGACATGGTGCGGCAGATGTCGGAATACGCCATCACCTACGCCCTCTCCCATCACCGGCGCACCGCCGAGTACTGGACGGCGCAGATCGAGCACGCCTGGCGCCGCCTGCCGCTGCCCGACACGCCGCGCACGCGCGTGGGCGTCATGGGGCTGGGCGCCATCGGCGCGGACACGGCGCGCAAGTTCGCCATCCTGGGCTTCGACACCGCGGGGTGGAGCCGCACGCCCAAGGACATCGACGGAGTGGAGAGCTTCGCCGGGCGCGCCGCGCTCGCGCCGTTCCTGGCACGCACCGACATCCTGGTCTGCGTGCTGCCGCGCACGCCCGAGACCGTGGGCATCCTAGACGTCGACGCCTTCGCCGCCATGCCCGACGGCGCCTACCTGATCAACATGGCGCGCGGCGACCACGTGGTCGAGGAGGACCTGCTCTCCGCGCTCAACGTCGGCAAGCTCGCCGGCGCCGCGCTCGACGTCTTCCGCACCGAGCCGCTTCCCGAGGGCCACCCCTTCTGGGATCATCCCAAGGTGCTGGTCACGCCGCACATCGCCGGGCTGACCAACCCGGTGACCGCCGCCGACCAGGTGGCGGACAATATCAGGCGGGTCGCGAGGGGCGAACCGCCGGTGAACCGGGTCGACCCCGAACGAGGCTACTGAGCATGGACGAGACGATGCCGGCAATCGAGCCGGTGCCCGAGGGTTTCAAGCCGTTCAACTTCGACGACGGATTCGTCGCCGATATCGGGCCGATCTACTACAAGCGCCTGCCCAGCGACGCGACTCGCTTCGGCATGCAAACCGGGCCGCGCCATCTCAATCCCAACGGCGTTCTCCACGGCGGTGTGTTCTTCGCCTTCGCCGACACCTTCATGGGCCGGCTGGTGTGGGAGCAGGCGCAGTGCCGCTGCGCCACCATCACGCTGACCACCGAGTTCGTGGCCTCGGGCCAGGCAGGCATATGGATCGAGGGCACGGGCACCGTCACCCGCGAGACCCGCTCGCTCGCCTTCGTCCGCGGCGAGGTCTGGGCCGGCGACGAGCTGCTGATGCAGGCCAGCGGCGTCTGGAAGATCTTCCGCCCGCGGTAGGGTCGGTGGTGCGTCTTGCTCCCTACGCCCTTTCCCGCCCGTCGCCGAGCAGGTCCTGGGCGGTGCGGACCACGCGATCGGCAAACTCGGAGAGGTAGACCGAGCCGCGCACGGTGCGCTGGACCAGGATGTTGCGCCGGTCGCGCTCGTCGGTCTTGCGGCGGACAAACTCGTAGCTGGACAGCCGGTCGAGTGCGCGCGTTACCGCCGGCTTCGAGATGCCGAGCGTCTCGGCCAGGCCGCGGACCGTATGCGGTGGATCGGTGGTATAGACCAGCAACAGGACCGCCGTCTGACGCGCGGTCAGATCGGGCTCGTCGCTGCGCACACTGTCCACGACCGCGCCGCGCCACAGCTCGAGCGCCTCGCGCGCGTTCACAACCCCCCTCCCAAGTGCTCTTATTTGTTACGTATTAGTATCGAGCTCGAGGGAGAGGTCAAGCGCGCCGGTCATCCGAAGCGTTCGGCCAGCAAGGCGAACGCGGCACGTACGCCGTACGCCTCGCCGCCCTCGGGCCGGCCGGGCCGGCTCGAAGCGACCCAGGCGTAGACGTCCATATGCGCCCAGGGGGTGGTGTCCCGTACGAACCGCTCGAGGAACAGCGCCGCGGTGATCGCGCCGGCGAAGCCGCCTTCGGGGGCGTTGGTGATGTCGGCGGTCTTGCCCTCGATCAGCTTGCGGTAGGCGGGCCATAGCGGCAGGCGCCACATCGGGTCGGCGAGCGCGTCGCCGTGACGCAACAGGTCTTCGGCCACCGCGTCGTCGTTGGCGAACAGCGCCGGCAGGTCGGGCCCCAGCGCCACCCGCGCCGCGCCGGTCAGCGTCGCGAAGTCGAGGATCAGTGCCGGGTCCTCGCGGTCCGCCTCGGCCAGCGCGTCGCACAGGATCACCCGTCCTTCGGCGTCGGTGTTGCCGATCTCGACCGTGATCCCTTTGCGTGTATGGACCACGTCCAATGGCCGCATCGCATCGCCCGACACGGCGTTCTCGACCGCCGGGATCAGGACCCGTAGGCACACCGGCAATCGGGCGTCCATGATCATGTGGGCGAGACCCAACACGTGCGCGGCGCCGCCCATGTCCTTCTTCATCAGCTTCATCGACCCGGACGGCTTGAGATCGAGGCCGCCGGTGTCGAACGCGACGCCCTTCCCTATCAGCGTCACCCGCGGCGCGTCCTCGGAGCCCCATCGCAAGTCGATCAGCCTCGGCTCGCGCGGGCTGCCGCGGCCGACCGCGTGGATCGCGGGATAGTCCGCGTCGATCAGCGCCGCGCCGACCATCGCCTCGACCGTGGCGCCGTGCCGCTCACCCAGCTCGCGCGCCGCGGCCTCGATTTCGGCCGGACCCATGTCGGAGGCCGGGGTGTTGACCAAATCGCGCACCAGGACGGTCGCCTCCGCGGCGCGCGCGACCGCGCTTCGGTCGGCGCCTTCGGGCCACAGGAGGTCCGGCCGGCTGCGCTCACGCTTGCGGTAACGCTCGAAGCCGTAGCTCGCCAAGGCCCAGCCCAGCGCCGCCGCGTCCGCCTGGCCGGCGCCGTCGGGCAGCGTCTCGAGCCGGTAGCTGCCTGCGGGCAGCTTGCCGGGGAGATGTGCGAAGTCCCACGGACCGGCGGCGCCGTCGGGCAGCACCAGCACCGCGCGGGCGACCGAGCCGTCCTCGCGCGGGATCAATCCGACCGACCCGACCTCGGCCTTGAGGCCGATCGCATCCAGCCAGCGGCGTTCGCGCGCGGCGAGCTTCGTCCGCCACGCCGCGAACTCGCCGGCGGGCACGGCGGCGACCGGCACATGCGGCTCGGGCAGGTCCGCTTCGATGTTGAACGGCACGGGCGATTTTCCTTTCTGTGAGCCGGAGCGCGCCCTAACATGGCCGCCACGCGAAGGGCTGAAAAGACCTCATCACAGGCGCCCGCTGCAGAAGGGCCATGACATCTGGGGGTGTGCCTTGGCCGAGATCGCCATCTATCTCGGGAACAAGAACTATTCGTCGTGGTCGATGCGCGGCTGGCTGGCGGTCAAGCTGTCGGGCGTCGAGTTCGACGAGGTCGTGATCCCGCTCGACCAGGCGGATACCCGCGAGACCATCGTGC
>CAZMTC010000224.1:0-5320 GCA_964569105.1 uncultured Alphaproteobacteria bacterium
CGAGGGAGGACCCGGCGAGGGTACTACCTTCGAGGAATGGTCCGAAAAGGTTCTTCTGTCCAGAATGCCGACAGTGTCGTCGCCGTGACCAACGACGACCAGGTCAACATCCTCTCGGCGCTTCTCGCCAAGCGCGCAGGCTGCAAGCGCGCGATCGCCTTGGTCAACAACTCGATATTCGAGCCGCTGATCTCGACCCTCGGCGTCGACGTCGTCGTGAACCCGCGTGCGATCACGGTTTCGACCATCCTGCAGCACATCCGGCGCGGCCGAATTCATTCGGTCCACTCCCTGCGCGAGGGCATAGGCGAGGTCATCGAGGCCGAGGCGCTCGAAACCTCGTTGGTGGCCGGAAAGGAGATCCGACAGGTGCGCGGCGACAAGTCGATCATCGTCGGCGCGCTGGTGCGCGGGGCCGACGTCATCATCCCGCGCGGCGGAACCGTGATTCAGTCGGGTGACCGGGTGGTCCTGTTCGCGGCGCGTGACGCGGTCAAGACGGTGGAGAAGATGTTCGCCGTTCGTCTCGAGTATTTCTAGGAGGCGGCCTCGTGTCGCGCGTCGCCTACGTCAACGGTCGTTATCTCCCGCATCGCGCGGCCGCGGTCCATGTCGAGGATCGCGGCTACCAGTTCGCGGATGGCGTCTACGAGGTCATCGCGGTGCGCAGCGGCCGGTTGATCGACGAGGAGCCGCATCTGGACCGGCTCGACCGCTCGCTCGCCGAGCTGAGGATGGCGCCCGCCATGGCGCGTGATCCACTGCGCCGCGTGATCCGCGAAATGCTGCGCCGCAACCGCCTGCGGGACGGTCTGATCTACATCCAGATGACCCGCGGCGTGGCGCCGCGCGACCACGCCTTTCCGGAACACGCCCCGACCTCGTTGGTGCTGACCGCGCGCTACGTCCCGCCGCGGCGTGGACCCGCGGAGGGCGTCGGCGTGATCACCGTCCCGGACCGGCGCTGGGCCCGGTGCGACATCAAGTCGGTGTCGCTGCTGCCCAATGTGCTGGCCAAGCAGGCGGCGCGCGACGCCGGCGCCTTCGAGGCCTGGCAGGTCGACCGCGAAGGACGCGTGACCGAGGGCACGGCGACCAATGCCTGGATCGTGACCGGCAAGGGCGAGATTGTCACCCGCGCCGTCGACCACGCCATCCTGGGCGGCATCACCCGCCAGTCGGTCCACCGGTTGGCCGCCGAGCGCCAGATGCGCGTCGTCGAGCGCCCCTTCACCGTCGCCGAGGCGCAGGCCGCCGCCGAAGCGTTCCTCACCAGCACGACTAACCATGTCCGTCCCGTGCTGACAATCGACGGCATGCCGGTGGCCCATGGCGCGCCGGGCCCGGTGACGCGGCGGTTGCAGGAGATTTACGCGGATTATCTGGAGCGGGCGTGAAGGGAACCGAGCTGTCGGCGCCGCGAGCGCTCCTGTTCGACTGGGACAACACGCTGGTCGACAACTGGGCGACGATCCACGACGCCATGAACCACACGCTCGTGGCCATGGGCATGGAACCCTGGACCGCCGAGCAGGCGCGGCTGCGCATTCGCGCTTCGGCCCGCGACAGCTTCCCCAAGCTGTTCGGCGAGCGCTGGCGAGAGGCGCGCGACATCTTCTACTCCCGGTTCATCGCCAGGCACCTCGAGACGCTGCGGCCCAAGCGCGGCGCCGACGAACTGGTTCGCGGCGCCGCGGCGGCCGGTCTGTTCCTGGGGGTCATCTCCAACAAGCGCGGCGACCTCGTACGGGCGGAGGCCGCGGCGCTGGCCTGGCTCGACCTGTTCGGCGCCATCGTCGGCGCCAACGACGCCGAGGCCGACAAGCCCTCGGCCGCCACCGTCGAGTTGGCGCTCGCCGGCACAGCCATCGCGCCCGGACCGGCAGTGTGGCTGGTCGGCGACACGGCCATCGACATGGCCACCGCGCGCAACGCGGGCTGTGCCGCGATCCTCATCGGCAAGGGCGAGGAGGAGGGCACGGAATGGTCGTATGTGGAGCCCGACCTGCAACTAGATGACTGCGACGCGCTTGCCACCCTTGTCGCGCGGGTCTAACTCCCCATATGGTCATTGCGGCCGAGCGAGGGGGGGCGGCGCGGCCGACTGCCCTCGGGTCCCGACCCGCGCATAGGGTACCGCGGCCGCTTCACAATAATGGCGCGAAAACACAGACGGATAAGCCCAATGTCCGCAGACAAAACACAGAACTTGCAGGATGTCTTTCTCAATCACATCCGCAAGAACAAGACCCCGGTCACGATCTTTCTGGTCAACGGCGTGAAGCTTCAGGGCGTGGTCACCTGGTTCGACAATTTCTGCGTTCTGCTTCGCCGCGACCATCATTCGCAGCTTGTTTACAAGCATGCGATCTCGACCGTCATGCCCGCGGCGCCGGTGAACCTGTTCGAAACCGAGAAGGCGGGCGAAGAAGTGACCCAAGAAGTGTCTCAAGAGGCCTGAGGACGGCGCCACGCCAGAGCAGCTCACCGCGAAGGCCCCGACACGCACGGTCGTCCTCCATCCGGACCGCCAGGGCGGAGCGGAGGGATCGCGTACGGCCGAATCGCGTCTCGAAGAGGCGGTCGGGCTCGCCGAGGCGATCGACGTCGAGATCGTCCACGAAGAAATCGTCCGGCTCCAGAAGCCGCGCCCGGCGACGCTGTTCGGCGCGGGTGCGGTCGAGCGCTTGGCCGAGATCGTCGAGACGCTCGACGCCGACTTGGTGATCGTTGATGGCCCGCTCTCCCCGGTGCAGCAGCGCAATTTGGAGCGCGCCTGGAAGGCGAAGGTCATCGACCGGACGGCGTTGATCCTCGAGATCTTCGGCGAACGCGCCCAGACCAGGGAGGGCCGGCTCCAAGTCGAGCTCGCCCACCTGACCTATCAGCGCAGCCGCCTGGTACGCTCCTGGACCCATCTGGAGCGGCAGCGCGGCGGCGTCGGCTTCATGGGCGGCCCCGGCGAGACCCAGATCGAGATCGACCGCCGGCTCATCGGCGAGCGCATCGGCAAGCTCCGGCGCGAGCTCGAGGAGGTCAAGAAGCGGCGCGAGCTTCATCGCGCGTCGCGCCGCAAGGTGCCGTTCCCGGTGGTGGCGCTGGTCGGCTACACCAATGCCGGCAAATCGACCCTTTTCAACCGGCTCACGGGCGCCGAGGTCGGGGCCGAGGACATGCTGTTCGCGACCCTCGACCCGACCATGCGCGGGATGGAGCTGCCCTCGGGCGCCAAGGTCATCCTGTCCGACACGGTTGGCTTCATTTCCGAGCTGCCGACCCAACTCGTGGCGGCCTTCCGCGCGACGCTCGAGGAGGTGCAGGAGGCGGAGATCATCGTCCATGTACGCGACGTCTCGCACCCCGACACCGGGGCGCAGCGCGACGACGTCGAGGGCGTGCTCCGCGACCTTGGCCTGGGGGACACCGTCGAAGCGGGACTGATCGAGGTGCTCAACAAGATCGACCGCCTCGACGCCGACGCCCGCGCTGCCGTCGCCGCGCAGGCGGCGCGCGCCAACCATGCGATGGTTCCGGTCTCCGCGCTCACCGGCGAGGGCTGCGAGCAGGTGCCGGTCGTCCTGGACCGGAGGCTCGACGTCAGCCGCAGCACGCGCAGCTACCGCTTGCCGGTGGAGGAGGGGGCGGCGATCTCCTGGCTCTACGACCATGGCGAGGTGCTGGAACGCCACGACGAGCCCGCGTATGTCGAGCTGCGGGTGCGCCTCGACACGGCGGACGCCGATCGCTTCGAGCGGCGCCACGGATCCGATTCAGCAGCGCCGTTGGCTGATTGAGGGCGACGAGGGGAAGGGATGAGCCGGAAACGGATCCTGGTAACCCGGCGCATGCCCGCGCCGACCACGGCGAGGCTGGCGCGCGACTACGACGCCTCGCTCAACGCCGACGATGTGCGCATGGACGGCGACGCCATCGTGGCGGCGGCGGAGGGCTTCGACGGTATGCTGGTCTGCGCGACGGAGCGGCTGGGAGCCGAGGTGATTGTGCGGTTGCCGGCGAGCGTCGGCATCGTCGCCACCTACTCGGTGGGCCACGAGCATATCGACCTCGACGCCGCGCGGGCGCGTGGGCTCGTGATCACCAACACGCCCGACGTGCTGACCGAAGCGACCGCCGAGATCGCGTTCCTGCTGATCCTGGCGGCGTCGCGCCGCGCGGGGGAGGGCGAGCGCATCGTGCGCGCCGGACGCTGGACCGGCTGGAGCACCGACTTCCTCGTCGGTCCGCAGGTCACCGGCAGACGGCTGGGCATCGTCGGCATGGGTCGGATCGGCCGCGCGGTCGCACGTATGGCGCACGGCTTCGCAATGGAGGTCCACTATCACAATCGCCGCCGCCTGCCGCCAGAGCAGGAGCAAGGCGCGGTCTATCACGATCGGCTCGACGGCTTGCTGCGGGTCGCCGACGTACTGACGCTGCATGCGCCGGCCACGCCCGAGACCGAGAGGCTGCTCGATGCCGCCGCCATCGCGCAGCTGCCGCCGGACGCCGTCGTGGTCAACACCGCGCGCGGCACCCTGGTGGACGACGACGCGCTGATCGCGGCCCTGCGGGACGGCAGGATCGCGGCGGCGGGGCTCGACGTGTTCCGCGGCGAGCCGTACCTGGACCGCCGTTACCTCGAGCTGGAAAACGCCGTCCTGCTGCCGCATATGGGGAGCTCGACCCATGAGACGCGTGCCGCCATGGGCGACCGGGCGCTGGACAATCTCGATGCCTTCTTTGCGGGGCTCGAGCCGCCCGACCGGATCGCCTGAGCGTTCGGCCGGCCGCCACGGTTGACGTGGCGCCGCAAGACCCCTAAATGTGGCGCGAGCTTGGCACTCACAAGCATCGAGTGCTGATAGGCGGCATCGCCGCCTCAATTCCGACGACGATCGCAATGGAGAGGGGTCATGAACTTCAGGCCGCTGCATGACCGCGTCTTGGTCAAGCCGCTCGAAGCCGAGCAGAAGACCGCGGGCGGGGTCATCATCCCGGAGACGGCGCAGGAGAAGCCGCAGCAGGGCGAGGTCCTTGCCGTGGGCGCCGGTGCCAAGAACGACAAGGGCGAAGTGGCGCCCATGGACGTCAAGGTGGGCGACACGGTGATGTACGGCAAGTGGTCGGGCTCCGAGGTCCGCATCGACGGCGACGACCTCGTGATCATGAAGGAGTCCGACATCATGGGAATTCTGAATTAAGGGAGCGGCAAGGATGGCTGCAAAGGACGTCAAATTTTCGATCGACGCCCGTGATCGCATGCTCAAGGGCGTGGACACGCTGGCGAACGCGGTGAAGGTGACGCTGGGGCCTAAGGGGC
>CAZMTC010000225.1:0-5273 GCA_964569105.1 uncultured Alphaproteobacteria bacterium
ACTTCAACCGCCAGCTGCTCGAGATGGTGCTGGAGCGGACGCGGCGGATGGAGCTGCGGGACCCGGGGAGCACGATCGCCAACGCCGAGTGGGTCGCCCGGCCACCCGACGCCGGAGCCGGCGGCACGAAGGCGGCAACGCGCCGAACACCCGCGAAGGGGCGCGGCAAGGCCAGGTCATCGTCCTGACGGCGCAGGCGACGGGCGGCGCAGCCGCCCGGACGCCCGCCTACAGAATCCAGTAGAGAAACAGGCCGATCGTGGCCCACCCCGCACCGCTGACCGAAATCCAGATCAGGGCCGCTCGACGCGTCATGGTTCCCTGCTCTTCGGCGCCACGCGACACGCCGGCGGCGAGAACCGTGAACGCGAGATCGCGGACGACGGCAATGCCATGCTCGATGGGGTTCATCAGGCCCTCCCGTAGTACGTTTTTATAGCCAACGTCCCGCCGCAAGGCGTCTTCGCGATCGCAATATTGGACTGCCGCTACCGGCGGCAAAACGCGTAAGTCCCTCACATCACGGGAAGTTGAAGCACAGCGACGGCCCGCAGGGCGTTCTTGCCTGCCTGATGCACCCGATCGAGCGTATATCGAGCCTCCTGTTCGAATAAGGAGTCGCTGCACGTTGCAACACTGTCCGATTCGTATGCAATAGCCAACCGAAATTCTCGCGATTTCGCAAGGCCCGGCCGCGCATTCGAGGGTGTGCCGCCTTCATCGTGTGATGACCGATCCCGAGACCTTCGGGCGCTTGGCCTCGGGGCTTGGCTCGCGGCGCGCGATGGCGTAACACCCTGCGGTGCGGCCGCATCCTGCCTCCGCCCGAGCGATCCCCCGACCGGCCGGCCATCCTCATGAGCGCCCTGCTGTTCCTGGCCCACCGGATCCCCTTCCCGCCCGACAAGGGCGACAAGATCCGGGCCTACCAGATGCTGCGCCACCTGGCCGGGCGCCACGAGATCTATCTCGGCACCTTCGTCGACGATCCGCGCGACTGGCAGCACGTCGACCACATCAGGGCCCTGTGCCGGGACGCCTACTTCGCGCCGTTGCCGCGCAGACGGCTGCTGGCCCGCGGCGCGCTGGGCGTGCTGAGGGGCGCCGCCGTGACCGAGTGGGGCTATCGCGACCGGGGGCTGCGGGCGTGGGTGCGCAACGTCGCGCGCACCGCGCGGCCGCGCGCGGCATTCGCCTTCTCGTCCGCCATGGGGCAGTACGCGATGGAGGCGACGCCGCGGCCGGAGCGCGTCGCGGTCGACTTCGTCGACGTCGATTCGGACAAATGGGCGCAATACGCCGGGACCGCGCGCTGGCCGATGAGCGCGCTCTACCGGCGCGAGGCCCGTCGGCTGCTGGCCTACGACCGTCGCCTCGCCATGGCCGCGGATGCGAGCCTGCTGGTCTCCGAGGCCGAGGCGGCGCTGTTCGCCTCGCTCGTGCCCGAGGCGCGGGAGCGCGTGCACGCCGTGCCCAACGGGGTCGACACCGCCTATTTCGACCCGGGGGCCGAGATCGCGCCGCTGGCCCTGGCCGGGCGCCCGGCCCTGGTGTTCACCGGCGCGATGGACTACCGGCCCAATGCCGATGCCGTGTGCTGGTTCGCGGACGCGGTGCTTCCCGGCCTGCTTGCCCGGCATCCCCATCTGTGCTTTTCGATCGTCGGCGCGAATCCGACGGCCGAGGTGACCGCGCTGGGCCGGCGGCAGGGCATCGCCGTCACCGGTCGCGTCGCGGATGTCCGGCCGTACCTCGCGGCGGCCGACGCGGTGGTGGCGCCGATGCGCCTGGCCCGCGGCATCCAGAACAAGGTTCTGGAGGGCATGGCCATGGCCAAGCCCGTGATCACGACGCCGCAAGGGCTCGAGGGGCTGGCGGCGCGCGACGGGCAACACCTGCTGGTCGCCGCTGATGCGGACGGGTATGTGTCGGCGGTGGATCGGGCGCTCGTCCCCCGCGTTCGCGACCGTCTGGGCCATGCCGCCCGCCGCTTCGTCGTGGAGCATCATTCGTGGGCGGCCGGCCTGGCCCGCCTCGACGCCGTGCTGGACGCGCCATGACGCCGACCGCACCACCACCGGACCCGGGGCTCCGCGCCGCGCCGGTCGTCGCCGCCCCTGGTTCTTCGCGAATGCTTAACCACATCGAGGGCACCGTTCAGTCGCCATGACCCACTCCGCAACCATCCCCGCACCCACGCGCATGAGCCATCTCGACCGCCTCGAGGCCGAGAGCCTGTTCATCATGCGCGAGGTCGCGGCGTCGTTCGAGAAGCCGGTGATGCTGTACTCGATCGGCAAGGACTCGTCGGTCCTGCTCCATCTGGCGCGCAAGGCCTTCCATCCAAGCACGCCGCCGTTCCCCCTGCTCCACGTCGACACGACCTGGAAGTTCCGCGAGATGATCGAGTTCCGCGACCGGACGGCGCGCGAGCTCGGTCTCGACCTCATCGTGCACATCAACGAGGACGGGGTGGCGCAGGGCGTCAACCCGTTCACGCACGGCTCGACGGTCCATACCGACGTCATGAAGACCGCCGCGCTCAAGCAGGCGATGGCGCGCTACGGCTTCGACGCCGCGTTCGGCGGGGCGCGGCGCGACGAGGAGCGCTCGCGCGCCAAGGAACGGGTGTTCTCGTTCCGCTCCGCCAACCAGCGCTGGGATCCCAAGCGTCAGCGGCCGGAGCTGTGGTCGCTCTATAACACCCGCGTGCGGCGCGGCGAGAGCATCCGCGTGTTCCCGCTGTCGAGCTGGACCGAGATCGACGTCTGGCAGTACATCGAACGCGAGGACATCCCGGTGGTGCCGCTCTATTTCGCCAAGGAGCGGCCGGTGGTCGAGCGCGACGGCGCGCTGATCATGGTCGACGACGACCGCATGCCGCTCGAACCGGGCGAAACGCCGCGGATGCGCCGCGTGCGCTTCCGCACGCTGGGATGCTATCCGCTGACGGGCGCGATAGAGTCCGACGCGGCGACCATCCCGGAGATCGTCGACGAGATGCAGAGGAGCCGGGTCTCCGAGCGACAGGGCCGCGTCATCGACCACGACGAGACGTCGTCGATGGAGAAGAAGAAGCTCGAGGGGTACTTCTGATGCCGCACGACCGCAACGCCCCGACGGCGCCCGCCGACGCCACCGTCAGCGCCGAGGAGAAGTCGCTTCTGCGCTTCCTCACCGCAGGCAGCGTCGACGACGGCAAGAGCACCCTGATCGGCCGCCTGCTGTGGGACGCGCAGCTCGTCTTCGACGACCAGCGCGCCGGCCTGACCGCGGACAGCGCGAAGTATCGCGGCGCGGGCGAGCACATCGACTACGCGCTGCTCCTCGACGGGCTCGAGGCGGAACGCGAGCAGGGCATCACCATCGACGTCGCCTACCGCTATTTCGCCACACCCAGGCGCAAGTTCATCGTCGCCGACACGCCCGGCCACGAGCAGTACACGCGGAACATGGCCACCGGCGCCTCCAACGCCGATCTCGCCGTGATCCTGGTCGACGCCACCAAGGGCATTCTGGTGCAGACCAAGCGCCACAGCCACATCGTCTCGATGTTGGGCATCCGCCACGTCGTGCTGGCCGTCAACAAGATGGACCGTCTCGACTACGCCCAGGAGCCGTTCGAGGCGATCGCCGAGGATTATCGGGCGTTCACACGCGACCTGGGCTTCGAGCAGGTCCTCTGCCTGCCCGTCTCGGCGCTCGCCGGCGACAACGTCATCGAGCCCAGTGCCAACATGCCCTGGTACCACGGTCCCACGCTGCTCGCCCATCTCGAGACCGTGGACACGGCGACCGCAGCCGCCGACACCTCGTTCCGGATGCCGGTCCAGTGGGTCAACCGCCCGGACCAGACCTTCCGCGGCTTCAGCGGCACGATCGCCAGCGGGGTCGTGCGCCCGGGCGACGAGGTGGTCGCCCTGCCCTCGGGTCGCACCACAAAGGTGGCACGCATCGTCACCATGGACGGCGACCTGGAGCGGGCGGCGGCGGGCGTGGCCGTCACCCTGACGCTGGCCGACGAGATCGACGTCAGCCGCGGCGACGTCCTGGCCTCCGTCGACGGGCTCACGCCGATCGCGGACCAGTTCGCGGCCCACCTGCTGTGGATGCACGAGGACGCGCTGCTGCCCGGCCGGCCCTACCTGATGAAACTGGCGACCGCCACGGTCCCCGCGACCGTGACCGCGATCAAGCATCGGCTCAACGTCGATACGCTCGAGCCGCTGGCGAGCAAGGCGTTGGCGCTCAACGAGATCGGCTACTGCAACCTGGCGCTGGACCGGGCGATCCCCTTCACCGCCTACACCGACAACCCGACCCTGGGCGGGTTCATCCTGGTCGACCGCTATACCAACGACACGGTGGGCGCGGGGATGCTGGACTTCGCGCTGCGCCGCGCGACCAACATCCACTGGCAGCCGCTCGAGGTGAACAAGGAGCTGCGCGCCGGGCTCAAAGCCCAGCGGCCGCACGTGCTGTGGTTCACGGGCCTGTCGGGCTCGGGCAAGTCGACCGTCGCCAGCCAGCTCGAAAAGACGCTGCACGCCATGGGCAAGCACACCTTCGTGCTCGACGGCGACAATGTGCGGCACGGTCTCAACAAGGATCTCGGCTTCACCGACGCGGACCGGGTCGAGAACATCCGCCGGGTCGCGGAGGTCGCCAAGCTGCTCACCGAAGCCGGTCTCATCGTCCTGGTCTCGTTCATCTCGCCCTTCCGGTCCGAGCGGCGCATGGCCCGCGAACTCTTCGAACCGGGGGAGTTCGTCGAAGTCTTCGTCGATGCGCCGCTCGAGATCTGCGAGAGCCGGGATCCCAAGGGCCTGTACAAGAAGGCTCGCGCGGGCCAGCTGCCCAACTTCTCCGGCATTACCTCGCCCTACGAGGCGCCGGAGAACGCGGAAATCCGCATCGACACCGCCGACCAGACTCCGGAGCAGTCGGTGGAACAGATCGTCGCCGCGCTGCGGCCGCTGGGGTTGCTGTAGCCCAGACCGTCGGTACGCGCCCGCCGGCCGAGTGACGGCTCGCCTGGAGCGGCCAGATATGTGGGATATGCAGGCATGGCCAAATTCCTGGTGACTGGCGGCTGCGGCTTCATCGGCTCCCACCTCGTCGACGCGCTGCTGGCCGAAGGCCATCGCGTGCGGGTGCTCGACGACCTGTCCTCGGGCCGACGCGACAACCTCGACGGCGCCGCCGAGTTGATGGTGGGCGATGTGGCGTCGCGCGAGACCGTGGTCGAGGCCGTCGCCGGCGCCGACGGGGTT
>CAZMTC010000226.1:0-5257 GCA_964569105.1 uncultured Alphaproteobacteria bacterium
GTTGCGGCGCCACAAAGGTGAATGGGCACCGGAAGCGGGCCATCGGCGCCTCAGTTTGCACTGTGATCACCGACTGGGCCCCCTGAGACGTGCCTGTCCTTTTCGCCGCGCCGCCATGCGGCGCACCCCCCTCCCTATCCCTCCCCCCTTGCGAGGGGAGGGGATTGTGCCGAGATCCGCATTCGGCGCCACCAGGCTTTGCACGCCCGCGTCGAAGGGCCGCGGCGTGACGGCCAGCAGGCGCGCGAGCGGCGCCGCGTCGAAGGCCTTGTCCTCGCAGGCGCGGCGCAGCTCGTCGGGGCCGAAGGGCAGCGGAAGGCGCAGGGCGCGGCCCGCCGCGGCGAGCGCGATCAGTGCCCCGGCGGGGACCGGAAGCACGTGCACCCGCCGGCCCACGGCCGCGCCGCAGGCGCGCAGCATCGCGGCGTAGGACATCGGTTTCGGGCCCGGAACGATCACCGTCTCCTGCCCGTCGGTGTCCGCCTCCACCGCCGCGACCACCGCCGCCACCATGTCCTCGAAATGCACCGGCTGCACCGTGTGCCGGCCGCCGTCGGGCAGCGGAACGACGACGGGCAGCCGGCGCGGCCAGCGGCGCAACACGCGCAGGATGCGGCTGACGTTCCGCTCGCCCTCGGCGCCGTAGATCATGGTCGGATGCAGCAGGACGCCGGGCACGCCGCTGGCCGCGAAGGCATCCTCGCCCGCCCGCACCGCCTCTGCGGCCGGGTCGGGCAGGCGCGTGAAGCGGCGCGTCGAGCCGGTCAGCACGACCCGCCGGCAGCTCCCCGGCAGCGCGTCCAGCAGCGCCGCGATGAAGCGCGCATGGGCCAGGCTGACCACGCACTCGGCGCCCTCCAGCGCCGGGTGCAGCGTCTCCGGCGCCTCCAGGTCCGCGACCCGCCGCCGGGCGCGGCCGTCGAGCCGCTCCAGCCGCTCGGCCGAGCGCCCCACTGCCGTCACCGCGTGTCCGCGCTCGCACAGCCGCGCCACGACATGCCGGCCGGTCTTGCCGGTGGCGCCCAGGACCGCGACGCGCACCCTAATCCCCGAACAGCACGCGGAGCTGACGCTCGACCACGCGCGCCTCGTCGAACTCGGCGAGCGCCCGCTCCCGCCCCGCCGCCCCCTGGCGCGTCCGCAGCTGCTCGTCCTCGGCCAAGCGGCGCAGTGCCGCCTCCAGGGCGCCCACGTCGCCCAGCGGTACCAGCGCGCCGGTCTCGCCGTCCATCACCTCCTCGCGGCTGCCGCGGATGTCGGTGGCGACCACCGGCAGCCCCGCCATCATCGCCTCGACGATCGATCGCGGCATGCCCTCGCGGTGCGAGGGCAGCGTGAAGATGTCGGCGGCGCGCAGCAGGTCGGGCACGTCGGCGCGGTAGCCCAGGAAGCGCACCCGCGCGGCCAGCTCCGAGTCGGCGGCCAGTCGGTCGAGCGCCACCTCCATGGCGTCGGCACGGTCGCTGTCCAGCCGGTCGCCGATCACCCACAGCTCGGCATCGACGCCGCGCATGGCCTCGAACAGCTCCGGATAGCCCTTCTCGGCCACCAGCCGGCCGATCACGGCGATGGCGACGCGGTCCGCCGGCACGCCCAGCTCGGCGCGGATGCGGGCCCGTGCGGCGCCGCCGTCGGGGGCGAAGCGGGCGGGGTCGACGCCGTTGCCGATGGCGTGCACCTCGCCGGTGCGGCACAGCCGCAGCCGCCGCGCGGCCTCGGCGTCCTCCTGCGCCTGGGTGAACAGCACGTGGGTCGTGCGCCCGGCGAGCCATTCGAGCGCGACGAAGGCGCAGCGCCTGGGCCACGGCATGTGTTCGTGGAAATAGAAGCCGTGCGCCGTGTAGACGATCCGCGGCACCCCGGTCCACGCGGCGGCGATGCGGCCCAGCAGCGCCGCCACCGGCGTGTGGACATGGACCATGTCGAAGCGCTCGCGCCGGAACAGCCGGACCAGCGCGCGCAGCGTGCGCAGGTGCTGGCCCACGCCGTAGCTGCGCGCGATCGGCACCGTCTCGACCCGGAAGCCGGCCGCGCGCACGCCGTCGAGCAGCGCGCCGTCGCTGCACACGCCGACCACCTCGTGCCCCGCCGCGCGCATGCCCTCCATCAGCGGCAGCAGGAAGTGGTAGAGCGTGAAGTCGACGGCGCAGAGCTGCGCCACCTTCATCGGGCCGCTCCCGCGCTCACACCACCTCCTCCGAGCCCGGGCCGTGGCGCTCCCACCAGGCCTGGAACGCGACCACGGTCCAGAGCTGCCAGGAGGTGTCGCGCCGGCGGGCGGCGAGGTCGTCGAACCACCGACGCGGCAGCTCGGGATGAAAAAGCCCCTGGTCCGCGAGCCGCCCGGGATCGATGGCGCGCCGGGTCAGGTCGCGCAGCGGGCCGGTCAGCCATTGGGCCAGCGGCACCTCGAAGCCCTTCTTGGGCCGGGCGAAGACCTCGGCCGGCAGCCGGTCGGCGAAGGCGCGGCGCAGGATGCGCTTGCCCTCGCCGCGGCGCAGCTTGAACGCGCCCGGCATCGCCGCCGCGCACTCGACCACGTGGTGGTCGAGGAACGGACAGCGCACCTCGAGCGCGTTGGCCATGCTCATCCGGTCCACCTTGACCAGCATGTCGCCGGGCAGCACCAGGCCGATGTCGACCGCCAGCATGGCGTTGATCCGGTCGTCGCACGGCGCCTCGGCCAGCGCCCGGCGCACCAGATCCGCGACGCTCGGCGCCTCGTGGCCGCGGCGCACGAGCGCGTCGAGCTCGTCCTCGTCGAGCGAGCCGGCCCATCCGGCCAGCCGCTCCGGGAAGTCCTCGCCGGCATGCCGGACGAAGCGGCGGGCGCGGCGCACCCGCTCGGTCAGCGGATTGGCCTTGCCCTCGGGCAGCGCGGCGAGGATCGGCTCGACCAGCCCGCGGCGCAGCCGCGCCGGCACCCTCCCGTAGAGCCGCGCCCACAGCTCGCCCTGATACTTGCGGTAGCCGCCGAACACCTCGTCGGCGCCGTCGCCCGACAGCGCGACGGTGACGTGGCGCCGCGTCTCGCGCGCGACCAGGAAGCTGGGCAGGGCGGAGCTGTCGGCGAAGGGCTCGTCGAGCCCCGCGAACACATCCTCGAGCGCGTCGCGCGTCTCATCGGCGCCGACCGGGATCTCGGTGTGGGTGGTGCCCAGATAGTCCGCCACCGCGCGCGCCGCCGGGCGCTCCTCGTAGTAGTCGGCGGCACCCTCGATGCCGACGGTGAAGGTGCGGACGTCGCCGCCCATCCGCGCCAGGCTCGCCGCGGTGATCGCCGAGTCGATGCCGCCCGACAGGAACGCCCCCACCGGCACGTCGGCCACCATCCGCGCCGCGACGGCGGCATCGAAACGCTCGCGCAGCGCCGCCTCGGCCTCGGCCTCGGTCTCGAACGGCGGCCGGTCCGCCTCGGGCGGCCCGTACCAGCGGTGCACCCGCAGGCCGTCCTCGTCGAAGCGCGCCATGTGGCCGGGCGGCAGGCGGTGCACGCCGCGCCAGATGCTCCACGGCTCGGGCAGGTAGCGCAGCGCGGCGTAGAGGCGCAGGGCCGCCGGGTCGATCTCGTCGATGCCGCCGTCGGCCAGGCGCAGCGCGACGGTTTCCGAGGCGAAGGCCAGGCGGCGGCGGTCGTGCCGGTAGACCAGCGGCTTCTTGCCGAAGCGGTCGCGCGCCAGCACCAGCTCGCCCGCGCGCGCGCTCCACAGCGCGAAGGCGAACATGCCGTCGAGCCTGGGCAGCAGCCGCTCGCCCCAGGCCTGCCAGCCGCGCAGCAGCACCTCGGTGTCCGTATCGCTTTCGAAACGATGCCCGAGATCCGCCAGCTCCGCGCGCAGGCGCCGAAAATTGTAGACCATGCCGTTGAAGGCGATCACGCGGTCGCCGGCGACCATCGGCTGCGTGCCCTTGGGGCTGAGGTCGACGATCGCCAGGCGGGTGTGGACCATGGCGCAGCGCTCGTCCCTCCAGCGCCCGTCGCCGTCGGGCCCGCGCGCGCGCAGCCGCAGCTGCGCCATGGTCAGCCGCGATTCGGTCTCGGCGCGGTCGAGGCCGTCCAGGTCGACGATGCCGGCTAGCCCGCACATGGTCCGGCCAGCTCCTCGAGGATCGCGGCGAATTGCCTCGCCACCGCGCCCGGGTGGTGGGTGTCGGGCAGAAGGCTCGGCCGGGGCGCGGCGTTCGCCGCGGGGGTCACCGCCGCCATGGCGTGCCGGAATTCCGGTCCGGCCGCGGCCAGCGTCACCGCGCCCTTGGGCGCCGCCGTGGCGACCTCCGCGATGCCGCCCGCCTCGGGGGTGGCGATCACCGGCGTGCCGCAGGCCAGCGCCTCGAGCGCCGCGTTGGGCATGCCCTCCCAGCGCGACGGCAGCACGAACGCGTCGGCGCCGGCATAGCGCGGCCACGGCGCGGCGTCGAAGCCCGGCAGGCTCACGCGCGCGCCCAGGCCGAGGTGCTTCGCCCGGGCGGCCAGCGCCGCGCGGTCGGGCCCGTCGCCCAGGATCGTCAGATGCGCCGCGCCGGGAACCTCGGCCATCCAGTCGATCAGCCGGTCGAACCCCTTCTGCCGCGTCAGCCGCCCTGCGGCCACGAAGCGCGCGCCCGGCCCCGGCGTGCGTTCGGGCGTCGCGGCGCGCGCGCGGATCGCTGCGGCGTCGACCGGGTTGGGCAGCACCCGCAGCCGCGCCTCGGGCACCCCGATCGCGTCGCGGAACTCCGCCGCCATCCGCGCCGAACTCGCCACCACCATGTCGGCGGTCCGGTAGAGCGCGCGCATCCCCGTGCGCATCGCCCGACCGCCCGGCACGTTGGCGAGGCTCAGCGACGGCAAATTGGCCTCGCGCAGCACGATGCGGGTGCCGCGCGGCAGCAGCGGCCGCAGCGCCAGCAGCGCCAAGTTCACATGCACCAGGGTCGAGAAGACCACCGCCGGCCGCAGCCGCCGCAGCGCCGCCGCCAGCGGCAGGGCCGCGCCGCGCAGCCGCGGTCGGCCCAGCGCCGTCACCGGCACGTCCCCGGGCACCAGCGAGGCCAAGGGCCCGGTGCCGTCGAGCACGACCAACACCGGTGCCCAGGCCGAGCGGTCGAGCCGCGCGGCGAGGGTCAGCGCCACCCGCTCCGCCCCGCCGCCGGCGAAGGAGGGCAGGACGAAGGCCACGCGCCGGCTCATCGGCGGGCCGCGGCGTCGGCGGCGGCCGCGCGCCACACGGCGACCAGCTCGGCCGCCCGCGCCGGGCCGTCGCACAGCGTCCGCACC
>CAZMTC010000227.1:0-5233 GCA_964569105.1 uncultured Alphaproteobacteria bacterium
CCACGTCGTCCGCGCGCATGGCGTCGATCAGCGGATCGATCGTCGGCAGGAACATCGTCTGCTCCAGCTCCGCCAGCGGGCCGTTGGAATTGACCAAGCCGGCCTTCGCGATCTCGTTGCCCATGCGCCAGATCTGGGCAGCGTACCACCCGGCCGCCTGCCAGTCGCGCGCCTGGCCCGCGTGCCACGTCTTGTCGGCGTAGTACTGCTTGCGCGTCATCACCTGCTTGACGTCGTGCGGGATGGTCTTGGCGCGCAGGAATGCGACATCGTGGTACAGGGTATAGGTCCACACGCCGAGCACGGCGACCGTCGTGGCCAGTGCCAGCCCGACCAGTCCAAGCGCTGCTCGCGGAATCGCCTTGATCACAAGCGAAAACCCTGCTGGCGTGATCGAAGCCGGGGTGCGCCCGATGCAGGCACGCGACTTTCTCTTTCCATGGGTCTCCTCGCTCGCCGACGGCGAAGCCACATCAGAACGCCCGTAATCATCAGCCCCAGCGGCGCCAAGCCCGCGAGTAGAATAGGCACCTTGCCCCAATGCCCGGCCACATCGCCCGAATGCGTGGGCACCAGCCACTCCCATCGAATCTGATAGGTTAGACTGGCGTTCCGCGTCGCCTTGGCCCAGCGGATCTCGCCGTTATCCGGGTAGATGTGGACGTAGCTGCGTCCCCGCGGATGGCCGTTCGCAAAGCTTCGGAAAGACACCGAGAACAGGGGCCGGACCTCGCCCGGCATATGGATGAGCAAAACCTCGCCATGGGGAATCTGCTCCCGAGCCAGCGGAATCACCCGATCAAGATCGACTTTCTTGACAGGATCTACCGCCCGTATGGGCGGACGCTGCTCATAGGGCTCACTCAGGATTATGTCGATCGTATCGCCCGGGAACACCAGGATGACGCCGGTCACCACGGCGACCAGCATCGGCACGAAGGTGTAGAAGCCGAAAATCCTGTGCAGATCGAAATTTCGCCGGTGTGGCGAGGCGCCGCGCTTGAGCGTCAGGCCAAGCCGCCACCGCCCGTTGCGCGGCCACCATAGATATAGGCCCGACCCCATCATGACCAGAATCACGACCCCGCTGAGCCCGACGACAACGTAGCCCGTATCGCCGGCCAAAAGGTCGATATGCAGGCCCCTGACGACGCCGAGGAAGTGATGTCTCGACCGCTCGCCGAGGATCTCTCCGGTCACAGGATCGATGGATAGCTCGATCGGTCCGGTGGCGCTCCCCTTCATGCTGACGATCACAGGCCCTTCGGGGAGATGCCGGAAGTCGAGATGGCCGACGCGTGCCTCCGGTCGATGTTGGCGTGCCGCCTCGACGATACGGGAGAGGGCGATGTCGGTGCCCGGTTCGCCCGTAGGGCCCGTGGTGGACCGGGCGAAGAAGGCCGGTAAGAGCAGCCGGTCGAGCTCCTCCTCGTAAACTATGATGCTGCCCGTAACGCAAACGACAACGACCAACGCGCCTAGAACGAGCGCAAGCCACAGATGGATCAGGCGCAGCGCGCGCCTCATTTGAGCGTTTCGAGCAACGGCTCCAGATGACGCTGGTAGCGCCGCCAACGACCGCTGGAAGATCGATAGATCGGTTGACGCACCTGCCAGACGCTCGGCGTAGCCACGGGCCGCGGGTTCTCATAAAACCGGAGGCAACGGTCGTCCCATTCGAGGTCAAGGAAATCAAGGAGCGCCGCGATCCGCTCCTCGGGATCGGCGACGAGATTCTCGTGATTTAACTCGAAGACGATACTCGGAAGGCACTTCGACCAGTGCTCCATGATATCGCGGTAGGAGCGATAGTAGGTCCCGAGGTCCTCCAGATCGGTCGCCCATGCTTGTCTCGGATCGAAGTTCTGCATGTAGATGGAGAGGCACGTGTCGATCGGATCGCGCGAGCAGTGAACGATCTTCGCATTCGGAAACATCAGCGCGATAAGACCAAGACGCATGAAATTGAAGGGAAGCTTGTTGGTCACATACCGCGACGGTCCGGCCACATCGGCGAGCCCCTTGAGGTAGGCACGCGCCAGAAGGTCGATATCTTCTGCGGATATCTCGTACATACAGTCGGGATAGGCTTGGCCCTTGTCGAGCAGCTTCGGTAGGTCGTGGACGTAGAGCGCATAGTGCGTGAACTCCCCGGCCGCGGCGACGTCCGGGTGGGAGGACACGATCTGTTCAGCAAGGGTGGTCCCCGAGCGAGGCATACCGACGATGAAGATCGGTGCGCTCTCAGCCCGACCGAAAGCTTCCCGCTCGCGGAAGAACGCCGCGTCGAAAACGCGTTTTATCGCTGCCGTCATGGCGGCATGCTGAGCCGCATCGAAAGCGCCGTTCCGCACCTTGCGCGATTCGTTTGCCTGCCGAGCGTGGTCGAACGCTCGGTCGGCGTCTCTGGATCTGTCGTTGAACCGGGCCAGCGCATAGTGCACGACCGTCTTGCTCTCCTCGTCCACGCCAGGATCGCCCAGAATGGCCTGGGCCGTCTTGGGCACGTCCGCCGGCAGATCGCCGTGGGCGAGATCGATCAGCCCGGCGAGCGCGAGCGCGTAATCAGGGTCTAGGCGCAGTGCCTCGCGATAACGGGCCCGCGCCTCGTCGAACCGGCCCCGTCGCTCCGCCAAGACCGCGAGGTTGAGTCTCACCTCTGCCTGTCGCGGCCCGTATTGCAGCGCATAACAGAGCGCTTGCTCGGCACTTTCAAGCCGCGTCTCCTCGATGAGTTGTCGACCGAGATTGGACCACGCGGCGCAAGAAGAAGGGTAGATCTGGAGGGCGCGCCGATACGCGTCTATAGCCGCACGGGTTTGCTGCCGATCCGCAAGTAATTTGCCGAGTTCGAACCAAGTCGCGGCTCGACCGGGCTCTTTTCGGAGGGCGCGCCGAAACAGGTCCTCCGCGCCGCGCGAGTCCCCTCTGGTTGCGAGAGCAACCCCGCGGTCGTGATCGGACCGCGCATCCGGTTGCCGGGCGGCGCTATCTCCTTGATCGACGCGGCCGGTCAAAACTTCAGCTTCCCGCGCACAAGGAATGTCCTCGGCTGTCCGAAATTGAAAGCGAAACTCTTGAAACCGAAGGCACCCGGTATGAATTTTTCGTCGGTCACGTTCTTCACGTCCAACGAGAACTCATAAGGCGCATCGTCAGGACGGTAGAAGACGCTGACATCGCCCCGTACATGACCAGGAATGGTGAAGTCGTTCGCGTCGGAGGCGAAAAACTCGGTGTTCCAGAACAGCCCCGCACCGGCGCCGAGCCCCTGATACGGGCCATCGGGAATGGTGTACGCCGTCCAAATGCTGAGCTTGTGTTCCGGCACAGAATGCGGGCGGTTGCCCTCGTTCACGCCGTTGTTTTCGGTAATCTCGGCATCGATATAAGTATAAGCGCCCTTGATTTGCCACCCCGGCAGTGGACTGCCGGCGATCTCCAACTCCGCGCCCTTGCTCACCCGCTCGCCCTGAGCTATCGAAAAGCCCACATTGTTCGGATCGTTGGTGCGAATGTTCTGGCGCGTTATGTGAAACAATGCACCCGTCATCAGGACCCGGTCGTCGAACAAACCGACCTTCGATCCAATTTCGAAGGCGACGCCTTCTTCCGGAGGCAGCACCTCATTATTCACGTCGAGGGCCGAATTTGGTTCAAAAGATTCTGCGAAACTGCCGTAAACCATGACATTGTCGACGAATTCATAGGCTGCGCCGGCCTGAAATGTCGTGGCGGTGTCGGTCTGGTCCTGGGTGCCGGTTAACGCGCCGGCAGCATTGAAGCTGGTATTCTCCACTTCGCGCTGATCGTTACGGACACCGAGCAGCATCGTCAGACCCTCGAACGGCCTGACGATCATCTGCCCAAACACGCCCCGTTCGGTTTGGTGGAAGAATCCCGTTCCATGATTGAACGTCGGGACCGGCAGGTCGTTGTCGGGGTTGAAGATATTGAAAGCGCCCAACGGGACAACCGCGTTCAAGTCCACATCGTCCGCATCCTGAACCGCATAGTCCACGCCGCCGATGATCTCAACTGGGACATCGTACTTTGACAAATCGGCCCGGGCCGAAATCTCGCCGTTAAAGAAATCCCGCACGTCGGCAGTGCGGAATGCGAAAATGTTGGTATCCCCCGAGGGCGGGACACCGCCGGTGGTATAGATGTAGGTCGATATACTCTCTCTGTCTTGGCGAAGGGCCAAAGCCTTGGCTTCGAGCGTCAAAATATCGTTCAGCTTATGGCTGCCTTCCACGATGACACCGTACTGTTCGAAAAAGTCCCGGTTTATGTTCTTCGACCCGATGAAGGTCTCACGCGAGATGTCGGGGACCTCGCCGGTATTGAGCATTGGCAGCGTAGCCGGGGGTGCGTTGTCGTCTCGCTGGAAGAATCCGGTCACCGCAAGCTGGGTATCAGGATCGGCGTCGAACGCGAGCGAAGCCAGAAGCGCTGCCTGCTCCTCCTCTACGAAATCAGTGATCGAGTCGGCCTCTTCGTATGCGGCCACCACGCGCCCCTTGAGACGGCCATCCTCTGTGATGGGCGTGTTGGCGTCGGCAGTTGCGCTGCGCCGGTCGAACGAGCCGAGTTCGGCCTCCAGTTCAGCGAACGCTTCCCCTTGGGGCCTCTTGGTCACGAAGTTGACGATGCCGCCGGGATCGCCCGAACCGAAGAGGACCGAGGCCGGTCCCTTCAGCACCTCCACGCGCTCGAGCAATGCGTCGTTCAGGCTCTGTGTCCGTGTCGTGAAGTCGAAGCCGTCAAGCAGGGCTCCTCCGAACACCGAGGAATCGAAGCCGCGGATGCTGAACAACGACCTCGAACCAAAATTGCTGCCCAACGAGACGCCCGCGGCGTGATCCAGCGCCTCGACTCCGCCTTCGATATTGGCATCGTCCAGAAAATCGCGCGGCATTACGCTCACCGCCCGAGGAGTCTCCTGGACTGGCAGCGGAATGCGCGTACCCGTCACCGCGAAATCGGCCTTGTACCCGGGCTGAGCGAGCGGATCATCGGCCGCGCCCGCCACAGTAATCGGACCCAGCTGCGTCGGCTCGCCTTCTCCTGGCACACCCGTTTCCGCCAGCGTCACCGTGTCGCCGTTGGAGAACCGGTAAATCAGCCCGGTGCCGGCGAGCAGGCGCTGCAAGGCCCGATCCGGCGTGTAGCTGCCCTCCACTGCCGGGGCCGTCAGTCCCTCGACCAGCCTCGTGTCGAACAGGATTTC
>CAZMTC010000228.1:0-4766 GCA_964569105.1 uncultured Alphaproteobacteria bacterium
CTACTACCCGATGACGGTGAAGAAGCACGTCCGCGCGCAGGAGATCGCGCTGCACAACCGGCTGCCGTGCATCTACCTGGTCGACTCGGGCGGCGGCAACCTGCCCAACCAGGACAACGTGTTCCCCGACAAGGAGCATTTCGGCCGCATCTTCTTCAACCAGGCGAACATGTCGGCGGCCCGCATCCCGCAGATCGCGGTGGTGATGGGCTCGTGCACGGCGGGTGGCGCCTACGTGCCGGCGATGTCGGACGAGAGCATCATCGTGCGTAAGCAGGGCACCATCTTCCTGGGCGGCCCGCCGCTGGTGAAGGCGGCGACGGGCGAGGTGGTCAGCGCCGAGGAGCTGGGCGGCGCCGATGTCCACTCGCGCACCTCGGGCGTCACCGACCACTACGCCATGAACGACGCCCACGCGCTGGCGATCGCGCGGCGCATCGTCGGCGATCTCAACTACACCAAGGCGCCGCAGGTCACCGTGCGGCCGCCCAAGGACCCGACCTACGACCCGCGCGAGATCTACGGCGTGATTCCCAACGACGTGCGCAAGCCCTACGACGTGCGCGAGGTGATCGCGCGCATCGTCGACGGCTCGGTGCTGGACGAGTTCAAGAAGCTCTACGGCTCCACGCTGGTCACCGGCTTCGCGCACATCTTCGGCTATCCGGTGGGCATCGTCGCCAACAACGGCATCCTCTATTCGGAGAGCGCGCTCAAGGCGGCCCATTTCATCGAGCTGTGCGGCCAGCGCGGCATCCCGCTGGTGTTCCTGCAGAACATCACCGGCTTCATGGTCGGCAAGAAGTACGAATCGTCCGGCATCGCCAAGGACGGCGCCAAGATGGTCACCGCGGTGGCGACGGCGCGCGTACCCAAGTTCACCGTGATCATCGGCGGCAGCTTCGGCGCCGGCAACTACGCCATGTGCGGGCGCGCCTACAATCCGCGCTTCCTGTGGATGTGGCCCAACGCACGCATCTCGATCATGGGCGGCGAGCAGGCGGCGAGCGTGCTGGCCACCGTGCGGCGCGACAACTTCGAGGCGCAGGGCAAGGAGTGGCCGGCCGAGGAGGAGGAAGCCTTCAAGGCGCCGATCCGCGAGCAGTACGAACATCAGGGGCACCCGTTCTACGCCTCGTCGCGACTGTGGGACGACGGGGTGATCGATCCGGCGGACACGCGCATGGTGCTGGGCCTGGGCATCTCGGCCGCGCTCAACGCGCCGGTCGATCCGCCGAACTGGGGCGTGTTCCGCATGTGACCGCCGCCCGGACCGGCGGCGCTGAACCGACGCAAATTGGAGTGGGCATGAGCAACGACACGGTGCTTCTGGAGGTCGACGCGCGCGGCGTCGCCCATGTCACGCTGAACCGGCCAGAGGTGCACAACGCCTTCAACGAGGATTTGATCGGCCGGTTGGGCGAGATCGTCGACGAGACCGCCGCGCGCGACGACGTGTGCATGGTGATCCTGACCGGCGCGGGCAAGAGCTTCTCGGCCGGCGCCGACCTCAACTGGATGAAGCGGCAGGCGGAGCGTTCGAAGGAAGAGAACGAGGCCGACACGCAGCGCTTCGGCACCATGCTGATGAAGCTGCACCGCCACCCGCGGCCGTGGGTGGCGCTGGTGGGCGGCGCGGCGTACGGCGGCGGCATCGGGCTCGTAGCGGCGTGCGACATCGCGGTCGCCGACGAAAACGCGCGCTTCTGCCTGTCCGAGGTCAAGCTGGGGCTGATCCCGGGCGTGATCAGCCCCTATGTGGTCCGCGCCATGGGCCGCCGGCAGGCCCACCGCTGGTTCCTCACCGCCGAGGTGTTCGACGCCGCGACGGCGGAGGAGATCGGCCTCGTCCACCGGGCGGTGGATGCGGGCGACCTCACCGAGACCGGCGAACATTTCGTCCAGGCGCTGCTCGAATGCGGGCCCGAAGCGCACGGCCGGACCAAGGATCTGATCTTCGCGGTGAGCGATCGGCCGGTGGACGAGGAGATGGTCGCCGACACCGCGCGGCGCATCGCCGAGACCCGCGCCTCGCCCGAGGGCCAGGAGGGCATCGCCTCGTTCCTGGAGAAGCGGCCGCCGGCATGGCGCCGGCGCTAGGCCGGGCGATCGGAGCGGGAACGGTGCTTCGCTAGGACGGCGGTGGAATGGAATTCGTATTCGGCTCGGTCTTCTACGAGGTTGCGGCGCTTCTCGCGCTGGCGTCGGCGATGGGCCTGGTTGCCCTGGCGCTGCGGCAGCCGCTCATCGTGGCGCTTCTGTTCGCCGGCGTCGTCGCCGGGCCCGCGGTGCTAGGCCTGGCGCAGTCGGACGAGTTCATCGAGCTGCTGGCCAAGCTGGGTGTCTCGGTGCTGCTGTTCCTGGTCGGGCTCCAGCTCGACCTCACGCTGATCCGGCGGGTCGGTCCGGTGGCGCTGATGACCGGCCTGGGCCAGGTCGCGTTCACCTCGGTGGTCGGGTTCGGCCTGTGTCTGGCGCTCGGGCTGGACGTGGTCACGTCGGTCTACGTGTCGGTGGCGCTGACCTTTTCCAGCACGATCATCATCGTCAAGCTGCTGTCGGACAAGCGCGAGCTCGATTCGCTGCACGGCCGGATCGCGCTGGGCTTCCTGATCGTCCAGGACCTGGTCGTGGTCCTGGCGATGATCGTGCTCTCGACCCTGGGCATCGGGCGCGACGGCGACGTCGTCGCCGAGCTCGCGACCGTGCTCGGAAGCGCGGTGGTGCTGGTCCTGCTGGTCGGGCTGTTCATCCGCTACGTCGCCGATCCGTTGACCAAGTGGCTCGTGCGCGCACCGGAGCTGATGGTCACCTTCGCGATCGCCTGGGCCGCGCTCACCGCGGCGGTCGCGGACGCCGCCGGTCTCAGCATGGAGCTCGGGGGCCTGCTCGCGGGCGTGTCGCTGGCCTCGACGCCCTATCGGGAGATCATCGGCGCCAGGCTGGTCAGCATCCGGGACTTCATGCTGCTGTTCTTCTTCGTCGGACTCGGCACCCAGCTCGACCTGAGCGCGGTGGGCGATCAGATCCTTCCGGCGGTGTTGCTGTCGCTGTTCGTGCTGATCGGCAATCCGCTCATCGTCGTCGCGATCATGGGCGCGATGGGGTATCGCGCCCGCACCGGCTTTCTCGCGGGCCTCACCGTCGCGCAGATCAGCGAGTTCTCGCTGGTCTTCATGGCGATGGGCATGCAGGTCGGGGATGTGGGCGTGGCGGCGCTCAGCCTCGTGACGCTGGTGGGGCTGATCACCATCGCCATGTCCACCTACATGATCCTCTACTCCCACGTCCTCTATTCATGGCTGGAGCCCGCGCTTCGACCGTTCGAGCGGCGGGTGCCGTTCAGGGAGCCCACGGGTCCGGACGGTCCCGTCTCCGGCGAGCGCGACGTGATCCTGTTCGGGTTGGGCCGGTACGGCGGCAGCATCGCGCGGCAGCTCATGCGCATGGGCCTGCGGATAGTGGCGGTGGATTTCGACCCCGACACCGTGCGCCGCTTCCGGGAGCAGGGCATCGAGACCTATTGCGGCGCCGAGGACGACGCCGAGTTCCTGGGCGCCCTGCCCTTGCGCCGGACGCGCTGGGTGGTGAGCGCGATCCACACGCCCTATCACGGGCCCACTGGCCACGATCATCGTCTGGTTCTGCTCAGGACCCTCAAGGAACAGGGTTTCGAGGGCAGGATCGCGCTGACGGCCCATGATGAGCGCGACGCGGTCCGCCTGCGCCGCGCCGGCGCCGATCTAGTGCTGATGCCGTTCGCCGACGCCGCCAAGCGCGCCGCCGAGACGCTGGGCGAGGACGCGGCTGAGGCCGGAGCGAAGGCGCGGGCAACCGCGCCCCCCGGCGAAGGGCGGCAGGCATGAAGCGGATCCTGGTCGCGCACGATCTCTCGCAGCGCGCCGACACGGCGCTCGCACGGGGCTTGGCGCTCGGCGCCGAGCATGGCGCGGCGGTGACCGTGGTCCATGTCGTCGACGAGGACATGCCCGGCCAACTCGTCGAGGCCGCGGCGCGCGCCGCCCATGAGGCTCTCACGGCGCGGCTGAGGGCGCTGGATCCGTCGGCGAGCGCAACCGTGGAGGTGACGCCGGGCCTGGACTACGCGACGATCGTGGATTGTGCCGAGGCGCTCGACGCCGACCTGGTCCTGGCTGGGCCGCCGCGGCCGGCGATCCTTGCCGGCGTGCTCACCGGGTCCACCCTGGAGCGGTGCATACGGAGCGGGCGGCGGCCGGTACTCGTCGTCAAACGCTCCGCGGACCAAGCCTACGAACGTATCCTGGTCGCGGTGGACCTCTCGCCCGCCTCGGCGCGGGCGCTGCGCGCCGTGGCGAGCGCCTTTCCTGAAGCGGCGGTCTCGGTGGTCCATGTGTTGGACCTTCCCTCGGGTTGGGGCTCCGGCGTTGCCCGCGGGCCGTCCGGGGCGCGGCCGGACACCGCCGAGGCCCGCGAGGAAGTGGCGGCGTTCGTGGCGGAGGCCGGGCTCGAGCGTCGAAAATTCGGCGTGGGCGTCGAGGTCGGCGCACCGGTTCCGAGGATTCAGGAGGCGGCGACGCGTCTTCGTGCCACCCTCGTCGCGGTCGGATCGCATGGGCGGAGCGGCGCGTCGCACATGCTGATGGGCAGCGTCGCCGAAGAGGCGATCCGGGCCTTGGATACGGACGTTCTGGTCGTTCCCGTTCATGGCGGGCACGAAGCCGGGGCCGATGCGGCACGGCGCGGCGGCGCTCGAGGAAAGGGAGGAAGATGTTCACCAAGATCCT